>NZ_JBGONO010000029.1:0-59152 GCF_041439165.1 Enterovibrio sp. FF113
ACCAGGGAATGGCGGCATCAAAAGCCGCTGCCTTACCGCTTGGCGATATCCCAACTGAGGCGCGTATAATATTGCGGAATAGGAAAGCCGTCAACCCCCTATTTTTCGTTTGCTGATGTTTTAACCAACCAAATAAAAAAACACCGCAAATGCGGTGTTCTTATGGCTAAATAGTCAGTTATTTTTGCTTGATCGGACGCTGCCAATCAGCAATCGCACGGGCTTTGGTACGCGTAATTACCAACTGGCCTTCTTCCACATTATTGGTCAATGTCGTGCCCGCACCAATCGTTGCGCCTTTTTTGATGGTAACTGGCGCGACCAACTGACTGTCTGAACCGACAAACACATCATCTTCAATAATGGTTTTGTGCTTATTCGCACCATCGTAATTACAGGTGATCGTACCTGCACCAATATTCACACGATCGCCAATTTCAGCATCACCGAGATAAGTCAGGTGGTTGGCTTTAGAGCCTTTGCCTAAGCGTGCGTTCTTCACTTCAACAAAATTACCGACATGGGAATCACCCACTAGCTCAGCCCCGGGACGCAAACGAGCAAAAGGACCAACAGTACACTCTTCCCCAACAGAGGCGCCTTCGATGACACTCATTGGGCGTACTTCTGTGTTATCGTCAATTTCACAATCTTTCAATACACAGCCAGCACCGATAACCACGTTATCACCCAAGGTAACAAAACCTTCAATCACAACGTTCACGTCAATTTCAACGTCAATGCCGCACTGTAATTGACCACGTAAGTCAAAACGCGAAGGATCACGAAGCATCACACCACTTTCCAACAGTTTCTCTGCCTGAGCAGCTTGAAACGCACGCTCAAGACGCGCCAATTGAATACGGTTGTTAACGCCCTCCACCTCAATGACACTTTCAGGGTGCACGGCTTCAACAGCACGCCCTTCATTATGAGCAATAGCGATAACGTCAGTCAGGTAGTATTCACCCTGAGCATTTTCATTTTTCAACTGGGACAGCCAACGACGCAGATCACGGCCAGTGGCGACCATTACACCAGTATTAATCTCTTTGATCAGCTTTTGCTCTTGTGACGCATCTTTGTCTTCAACAATCGCGACCACTGGCCCATTGCGACGCACAATACGTCCATAGCCTGAAGGGTTATCAAGCACCACCGTGAGAAGAGCAATACCGCCGTCGGGTTGTGCCTCTAGCAAGTTTTCGATGGTTTGCTCTGAGATTAATGGCACGTCTCCATAAAGAATAAGTATCTGCTCATCATCCCTAAATTCCGATGCCGCCTGATTAACCGCATGACCCGTGCCAAGCTGCTCAGCCTGAAGTACCCAGTTAACTGGCTCTTGAGACAATGATGCTTTCATCGCATCACCACCATGCCCGTAAACAAGATGCAGATCTTGAGCGCCTAACGAGCAACACGTATCAATGACGTGCTTCACCATCGGCTTACCTGCAAGCGTATGCAATACTTTAGGCAAATTGGAATACATGCGGGTTCCCTTGCCCGCCGCAAGAATCACAGCACTGAAATTCATGGGAAACTTATCCTTGGAATAAAAATGTCACATCACAATAATGGCACGTATTGTAACGACTCGTGGTGTAAAACGGCATGCTCGATAACGATAAAATCTTAATTTCCCGTCACTTTGTAGCAAAAATCAGGCTTATTCTCGCCATTAATATAGAAAAAAGGCGACCATTCGGTCGCCTTTTCAGCTTGCTGTGTTACCTGGCTATTTAGCGTGCCTTTTTGGTCAGCTCGATAACTCGTAGCTGGGCAATCGCTTTGGCCAGATCACTGGCCGCCTGAGCAAAGTCCATGTCTCCGTGCTTATTGAGGATACGATCCTCAGCACGACGCTTCGCTTCTTCTGCCTTCGCCTGATCCAGATCGGCACCACGAATTGCGGTGTCCGCCAACACAGTGACTGTGCTTGGCTGTACTTCCAACATGCCGCCAGAAAGATAAATAACCTCTTCGTGGCCGTGCTGTTTAGTAATACGGATCATGCCTGGCGTAATGGCGGTCAGCAGCGGGGTGTGGCTTGGGAAAATACCCAGCTCACCTTCGCTACCAGTTACCTGAATAGCTTCGGCTCGACCAGAAAACAATTGTTTTTCTGCGCTTACTACATCCAGATGGAAGGTCATCGCTGCCATATCGCCTCCTAACAACCGTTACAGGTTCTTCGCTTTTTCGAGGACTTCTTCGATAGCACCACAGTACAGGAATGCCTGTTCTGGGATATCGTCATACTCGCCACTCATCATGCCTTTGAAGCCATTGATGGTGTCTTTTAGCGAAACGTAAACACCTGGTTGACCAGTAAAGACTTCTGCTACGTGGTAAGGCTGAGTCAGGAAGCGCTCAATCTTACGTGCACGAGATACAGCAAGCTTATCGTCTTCTGATAGCTCATCCATACCCAAGATAGCAATGATGTCTTTTAGTTCTTTGTAACGCTGAAGAATTGACTGAACGCCACGCGCAACATCATAGTGCTCTTGGCCGACCACTAATGGGTCCAACATACGAGATGTTGAATCCAGAGGATCGATCGCAGGGTACATACCCATAGATGCAATGTTACGTGAAAGAACAACGGTTGCATCCAAGTGAGCAAACGTGGTTGCAGGAGATGGGTCAGTCAAGTCATCCGCAGGGACGTAAACGGCCTGAACAGATGTGATAGAACCACTCTTGGTAGACGTGATACGCTCTTGAAGCACACCCATTTCTTCTGCCAGTGTAGGTTGATAACCTACCGCAGAAGGCATACGACCTAGCAGTGCTGATACTTCAGTACCGGCCAAGGTGTAGCGATAGATGTTATCAATGAACAGCAGTACGTCACGACCTTCGTCACGGAACTTCTCAGCCATTGTCAGGCCAGTCAAAGCAACGCGTAGACGGTTACCTGGTGGCTCGTTCATTTGACCGTAAACCATGGCTACTTTTGATTCAGCCGGATTTTCGATGTTTACAACACCTGCTTCCTGCATTTCAAAGTAGAAGTCGTTACCTTCACGGGTACGCTCACCAACACCTGCAAATACTGACAAACCAGAATGCTGAAGTGCGATGTTATTGATAAGTTCCATCATGTTAACGGTCTTACCTACACCCGCACCACCGAACAGACCGATTTTACCGCCCTTAGCGAACGGACACATCAAATCGATAACTTTAACGCCGGTTTCCAGCAGTTCAGTCGCGTTTGATTGGTCTTCGTAGCTTGGCGCTTCACGGTGAATAGAGTAACGCTCTTCTTCACCAATCTCGCCACGCTCATCGATTGAATCACCTAGGACGTTCATGATACGACCTAAGGTTGCTGTACCTACTGGTACTTCAATTGGCTTGCCTGTGTTCTCTACTTCCAGTCCACGACGCAGACCATCTGACGAACCCATCGCGATGGTACGGACGATACCACCACCCAGCTGCTGCTGAACTTCCAGCACCAGACGCTCGCCTTCACGTTTCACGTCCAGGGCGTCATATACCTTAGGTACAGACTCCTGTGGAAACTCTACGTCGACTACCGCACCGATGATCTGAACGATCTTACCTGTAGCCATCGTTATTCCTCTAAAAATATTTCGTTGACCCTTGCCTTACACCGCCGCTGCACCGGAGACAATCTCCGATAGCTCTTGTGTAATTGCAGTCTGACGGGCTTTGTTATACACCAGTTGCAGATCATCAATGATGTCACCTGCATTATCTGTTGCAGCCTTCATCGCAACCATTCGCGCAGCTTGTTCACACGCAAGGTTTTCAACCACGCCTTGATAAACTTGAGATTCGACATAGCGAACTAACAAGGTATCCAGCAGAGGTTTTGGCTCGGGCTCATAAATATAATCCCAAGAGTGGCTGCGTTTCATTTCTTCGTCTTCTGACTTAGGCAAAGGCAGCAATTGATCGATCACTGGTGCCTGCGTCATCGTATTTACAAACGTGTTGTAAACTAGATACAAGCGATCCAGCTGGCCTTCATCATATTTTTTCAGCATGACACCGACAGTACCAATCAAGTCTTCAAGTGACGGGTTATCGCCCAAACCTGAAGCTTGTGCTGATACTGGTGTACCGTAGTTGTTAAAGAATGCCGAGGCTTTAGAGCCAATCAGGGCAGTATCAACTTCTGCGCCTTTTTGAGTCCACTCCTGCATCCCATTGATAGCACGTTTGAACAGGTTAATGTTCAAGCCACCACACAGACCGCGATCTGAAGATACGATGATGTAACCGACGCGCTTGGCTTCTCGCTCTTCCAGATATGGATGACGATACTCTAATTTACCAAGGGCGACATGACCGATCACTTTGCGCATAGTAGTCGCGTATGGACGGGAGGCTTCCATGGCGTCTTGCGAACGACGCATTTTAGAAGCGGCAACCATTTCCATCGCTTTGGTGATCTTCTGTGTGCTTTTAACACTTCCGATCTTGTTACGAATTTCTTTTGCGCCGGCCATCGTTACTCTCCGTTGTTAGAAGGCCGCAAAGGCGGCCTTCTACGCATTACCAGGTTTGAGTTGCCTTGAAGTTTTCAACCAATTTGGTCAATTGAGCTTCAATATCGCTGTTGTAGTCACCCTTCTCTTCGATCAGGGCTACCAGCTCGGCATACTGTGCCTTAGCATATGCAAGCAGAGCAGCTTCGAAATCAGCCAGTTTATCCAGAGCAACGTCTGTCAAATAGCCTTTTTCAGCTGCAAAAATCACCATGCCTTGTTCAAAAACAGACATTGGTGCGTATTGCTTCTGCTTCATCAACTCAGTCACTTTCTGACCATGATCTAGCTGTTTCTTCGTTGCTTCATCAAGGTCAGACGAGAATTGTGCGAATGCCGCCAATTCACGGTACTGTGCCAATGCCGTACGGATACCACCAGACAGTTTCTTAATGATCTTCGTCTGAGCAGCACCACCTACACGCGATACTGAAATACCTGGATCAACCGCCGGACGAATACCGGAGTTGAACAGTTCAGACTGCAGGAAGATCTGACCATCAGTGATCGAGATAACGTTGGTAGGTACGAATGCAGATACGTCACCCGCTTGGGTTTCAATGATAGGTAGCGCAGTCAAAGAGCCTGTTTTACCTGTCACTTCACCGTTGGTGAATTTTTCAACGTAGTCAGCACTTACACGTGCTGCACGCTCTAGCAAACGAGAGTGGAGATAGAAAACATCACCTGGGTAAGCTTCACGACCTGGTGGACGACGCAGCAGCAACGAAATCTGGCGGTAAGCAACAGCTTGCTTAGACAGATCATCATATACGATCAGTGCATCTTCACCGCGATCACGGAAGTATTCACCCATCGCACAACCTGCATAAGGTGCCAGGTATTGCAGTGCAGCAGCTTCAGACGCTGATGCCACAACAACGATGGTGTTTTTCAGTGCATCGTGCTCTTCCAGTTTGCGAACCACGTTAGCGATGGTTGACGCTTTCTGGCCGATAGCTACATAGATAGAGAAGATGCCAGAGTTTTTCTGGTTGATGATCGCATCGATTGCCAGTGCTGTTTTACCAGTCTGACGGTCACCGATAACCAGCTCACGCTGACCACGGCCGATTGGAATCATAGCATCGACTGCTTTATAACCAGTTTGTACTGGTTGATCGACCGATTGACGAGCGATTACACCCGGTGCAATCACTTCTACAGGAGAAGTCAATTTCGCGTCGATTGGACCTTTGCCGTCGATTGGTTCGCCAAGTGTATTCACGACACGACCCAACAGCTCAGGACCCACTGGCACTTCAAGAATGCGGCCAGTGCCGGTCACTTTCATACCTTCCTGAAGGTCGGCATAAGGACCCATGACAACCGCACCTACAGAATCACGCTCAAGGTTGAGCGCGAGTGCAAAGCGGTTGCCAGGTAGTTCAATCATTTCCCCTTGCATAGCATCAGCAAGGCCATGGATGCGAATGATACCGTCACTGACTGACACGATGGTACCTTCGTTGCGTGCTTCACTAACAACGTTGAATTTTTCAATACGTTGTTTGATCAGATCGCTTATTTCCGTGGAATTAAGTTGCATGCTCCAATTCCCCAAATCAAGACTGCAATGCATCGCTCAGTCTGCGGATACGACCGCTTACTGAGTTATCGATGACCAAGTCTCCAGCTCGAATCACAACCCCGGCAACCAGGGTCTCGTCTACACTACAGTTCAGCTTCACTTTGCGCTCAAGACGGGCTTCAAGTTTGCTGGTAATAGCATCCAATTGCGCTTGATCAAGCGCGATAGCAGAGAAGACATCAACGTCAATCTGCTTTTCGTAGTCTTGGCGCAGTGCCAAGAACTGGATACATACTTCCGGCAACGCTGTGAGGCGTCCGTTTTCAGCCATTACCTTAATCAGGTTTTGGCCAAGTTCATTGAGCTGTTCGCCACACACAGAGATAAAAATCTCAGTCAACTTTTCAGCTGAATGCATACCACCGATGTAATCAACGATGGTTTCATTGCGGGCAACTTCGGCAGCAAATGTCAGCATTTCAGACCATTGGTCAAATTCGCTTTTTTCTACCGCCAGATCGAAGGCTGCTTTAGCGTAGGGGCGTGCGATAGTTGTCAGTTCAGACATTGCGGCCCCTCCTTCTTAAAGTTCTGCAGTGATTTTATCGAGAATATCTTTATGAGCAGACTCATCAATAGAGCGCTCCAGAATTTTCTCAGCACCGATCACGGCCAGAGTTGCAACTTGCTTGCGAAGTTCATCACGGGCACGGTTGCGTTCAGCTTCGAGTTCAGCCTGTCCTTGGTGAAGGATATTTTCGCGCTCAGAATTCGCTTCCTCACGGGCTTGGTCGATTATTTGTGCTTTACGCTTGTTTGCCTGTTCGATGATCTCACTTGCAGAGCGCTTTGCTTCTTTCAATTGATCGGAAGCATTAGCCTGGGCCAAGTTCAGGTCTTTTGCGGCACGTTCAGCGGCCGCTAAACCGTCAGCAATTTTCTTCTGACGCTCTTCAATCGCTTGCATGATTGGTGGCCATACATATTTCATGCAGAACCAAACAAACATCGAAAACGCGATTGCCTGACCAAACAGAGTTGCGTTTATATTCACAACAGCGACTCCTCACTAGTTAGCTATACAGGATCCGTTCAGCTAAATTAGCCAGCCAGTTGACCTACAAATGGGTTTGCGAAAGTGAACAGCAACGCAATAACGATACCGATCATTGGTACAGCATCTAGCAGACCTGCAATGATGAACATCTTAACTTGCAGCATTGGAGCCATTTCTGGTTGACGCGCTGCACCTTCAAGGAATTTACCGCCAAGCAGTGCGAAACCAATCGCGGTACCCAGGGAAGCAAGACCTACAATGATGCCAACGGCAATTGCAGAAAAGCTCAATAAAGTTTCCATCACTATCTCCAGTTTCTTGTTGTCGGCTTATATGCCGGAAGGTCTAACAAAGTTGCTTACTAAAACTATTAATGATCTGAATCTTCATGCGCCTGAGACAGGTACACGATAGTCAACATCATAAAGACGAACGCTTGGATGGTAATAACCAAAATGTGGAATATTGCCCACGGTAATGAACCCAACCATTGCGCCCACCACGGCAGAAGTGCCGCAATAAGGATAAATACCACCTCACCGGCGAACATGTTACCGAACAAACGCATACCCAATGAAATCGGTTTCGCCAATAGCGATACCACTTCGAGAAGTAGGTTGAAAGGAATCATACTCCAGTGATTGAACGGGTGAAATGCCAGTTCTTTCGCAAAACCGCCCAAGCCTTTGATCTTAATGCTGTAATAAATCATCAAGAAGAAAACGCCTAGCGCCATTGCTAAGGTGATGTTTACATCTGCCGTTGGTACCACTTTTAGATAAGGAATACCAAGCCAGTGCTCCGCTGGATAAGGAAGAAAATCGATTGGAATTAAATCCATCGTATTCATCAAGAAAATCCAGACGAAAATGGTCAGAGCCAGAGGTGCAATCAGTGGATTCTTTCCATGGAAGGTTTCACGAACGTTTTCATCAACGAACTCAACCAACATTTCCACAAAACACTGAAGCTTGCCTGGTACTCCGGTTGTTGCTTTCTTTGCCACAGAACGGAACAGCCATAGGAAGCCGACGCCGATCAGGACAGAGAAAAACAGGCTATCAATGTGCACCGACCAGAAACTACCTTCACCCGCTAAACCTAATTTGTCCGTAGACAGATTGGTTAGATGGTGAGAGATATAACTGGATGGTGTAAGCGCTTCACCTGACGCAGCCATAACTCATCCTATTTGTTGTTGTTAATGAATAAAACTGGTGCAAGGATATTAATTCCAAGTACCAGCAAATAGGCCAGTTTGAGGGGAACAAGTTCCACCTCGGCATACAGGTAAACAACGGAAAATAAAACGACCGTTAACAGGATTTTGAGCACTTCACCGCCGAAAAAAGATGCAACGATAAGTTTTGCGGCTCTCGCCCCACTAAACAGGAATGCACACAATGCAAAGGCTGCGTTGGCTATCACAAAGATGCCACCGCCAATGAGTGCGGAAATTCCCCAGTCGACATTGATGGTGGTCACCATCAAGATTGCCGTTGCTAACACGACGCACAACTGTAACAGCAGCAACCTTGTCGCAAGCTTGCGACCTGGTCGCGTGAGCGTCGATACCATGTATTCGTTCCTCGATTCCTTTCCTCTTAGCACTTAGTCGTGCTGGGAAAACTGCGAAAATTATACGGGTCACCCTTTCGAATGCAATCTCATCACATCAAAAAGAGAGGCTAAATTTTACAACAGGGTAACCTGATCACAGTAAGCAAAAATTTGTAACAAAAACCCAACGCGTTGCGTCACAATTTCTCATCGAGAATTGCAAGAATTTGCATAAGTTTTTCGTTCTGGTCAAAGTTGATGACAAGCTTACCACTGCCTCCTTTGCCCTGAGACAAAGAAACTTTGGTACCAAGCTTATTCATGAGCCTATCTTGTACAGCCAAAATTTGATCTGACAGAGGCTCAGTTATCTTTTCAACCACGGGCGATAGTAACTTTTTCACCAGCGCTTCGGTTTGTCTTACTGTGAGTTTTTTATTAACGGAGGCAAGTGCTGCTTCAATTTGCGATTCACCTTCCAAAGCCAGCAATGCGCGTGCATGGCCCATTTCAAGTTGTCTACTCGACAACAATTTTTTCACGCCAACTTCCAGGCCATTCAATCGCAATAAATTACTGATGGTAGTACGGGATTTACCGAGTGCCTCGGCAAGCTGTTGGTGGGTGAGGGAGAAATCTTGGATAAGTCGGTTAAGCGCTTCCGCTTCTTCCATCGCATTGAGATCTTCACGTTGAATATTCTCAATGAGAGCAATGGCACTGGCGGCTCTATCGTTTAACTCACGCACCAAGCAAGGCACATGGGTGAGGCCCGCTAATTTAGAAGCGCGAAAACGACGCTCACCAGCAATGATTTCATACTGCTGGTTGCCAACTTGACGCACGACCAGTGGTTGGATAACACCTTGTGCTTTAATAGATTCAGCCAGCTCTTCTAGCGCTTCTGACGCCATGTCCTGACGAGGTTGATAAACCCCTGGACGCAACGCAGTCAGCGGTAGATGCTGTAACTCGCTGTTACTAATAGCTTCACGGGTATCAGCATTCAGGTCTACGCGTGCCTGTGCTTTTGCACTGGTTGCAAGAAGCGCATCTAACCCTTTGCCCAATCCACGTTTGGTCGCGTTCATTAAATATCCTTAAGACGCATTAGCAATATCTGCAGCTTGTCTGGCCTGCTCTTCACGGCGCAGTATTTCACCAGCTAAAGCCAAATACGATTTGGCGCCACTGGAATACTTGTCGTAGTACATGGCGGGTTTACCATGACTTGGTGATTCTGCAAGACGAACATTACGTGGAATCACGGTGCGATAAACCTTGTCACCAAAGTGTTTCTTAATTTGATCAGACACTTCAGTGGCCAGACGATTCCGCGGATCGTACATGGTTCTTAGCAATCCTTCTACATGCAAGTCGGCGTTTACTACGCTGGCAAGCTTACTAATGGTGTCCATCAGCGCAGTCAGACCTTCCAATGCGAAATATTCACACTGCATGGGAACCAACACAGAGTTTGCCGCCGTCATGGCGTTGATTGTAAGAAGGTTAAGAGAAGGGGGACAATCAATGAAGATGAAATCATAGTTTTCACGAACGTCTGCAAGGGCATTTCGCAACCTGACTTCACGAGCAAACACTTCCATGAGTTTGATTTCAGCCGCCGTCACGTCACCATTGGCAGCAATCAAGTGATAACCACCGGTTGTTTCTGTTACGACGACATCGTTAAACGGCGTTTCTTCAACCAGCAACTCATAGGCGGTGGCATGCACGTCGTATTTGTCCACACCACTAGCCATGGTTGCATTGCCTTGAGGATCAAGGTCTATAACTAGCACCTTACGCTGTGTCGCGGCTAACGACGCAGCCAAATTAATACAGGTCGTTGTTTTACCAACGCCCCCTTTTTGGTTTGCTATTGCTATGACTTTTCCCACAAGTAGACCTCGCCGAGTGATCCTATCTAGCCAAGATTACTAGATGACGTTGTCCTTCCAATCCGGGAACACTCAAAGGTTTGATACCGGTCACAGAACAATCAGCCGGAAGCTCATCAATCTCGACCTGATCAACTTGTCCTTTCAGCGCAAGGAAGTGTCCGTGCTCTGATGGCAAGTGATGGCACCAGTTAACCATGTCACTCATAGAGGCAAATGCACGACTCAATACGCCATCAAAACCCAGATCTGGCTGGAAGTCTTCAACGCGGCTTTGAATCGGCGTCACATTGTCAATTTTTAACTCGTGGATCACCTGACGAATAAAACGAATACGCTTTCCTAGGCTATCAAGCAAAGTAAACGATTTATCAGGATTAATTATCGCCAATGGAACCCCCGGCAAGCCAGGACCCGTGCCCACATCGATAAAGGTTGATCCTTCCAGATGTTGGCTAACCACAATACTGTCCATAATATGCTTAATGATCATCTCTTGAGGATCACGCACAGACGTCAAATTGTAGGCTTTATTCCATTTGTGGAGCATTTCAACGTAACCAATGAGCTGGTCTTGTTGATAAGCAGGGATATCCATCCCTGCTTGTTCAATTAATTTTGCTAGTGTTTGTTTCACAGAAAATCAGGCTCCCTTTTTGAGCATGCCTTGCTTTTTCAGGTGTACCAGCAGAATCGAAATAGCTGCTGGCGTGATCCCTGAAATACGTGATGCCTTGCCGACAGTTTCAGGACGTGCATCCTGCAATTTGGCGACGACTTCGTTAGACAACCCTTTGATGTGTTTGTAGTCCAATGCAATAGGGAGAGACGTGTTTTCATGGCGAACTGACTTTTCAATCTCGTCTTTTTGACGGTTGATATAGCCTTCGTATTTGATCTGAGTTTCAACTTGCTCACGTGCTTGTTGATCCTCGTTCGCAGGACCAAATGCTGGGATTGAAACCAGTTGATCGTATGTCATTTCCGGACGACGTAATAACTCTTCACCATTGACCTCACGAGACAATGGAGCCTTGAGGATCATGTTGAGAGCCTGAACATCCTCAGAGGTTGGGCGAATCCAAGTACTGCGAAGACGCTGTGCTTCCAGCTCCATGTTTTCAAGTTTTTGATTGAAACGCGCCCAGCGCTCGTCGTCTACGAGACCAAGTTGACGGCCCGTTTCGGTCAAACGCAGATCAGCATTATCTTCACGAAGCAATAAGCGATATTCCGCACGGGATGTGAACATGCGATACGGTTCTTTCGTGCCCATGGTCGACAAGTCGTCAATCAATACGCCCATGTAGGCTTGATCACGACGAGGACACCAGCCCTCTTTGTCTTGTGCAAATAACGCAGCATTTGCACCTGCAAGCAAGCCTTGTGCCGCCGCTTCTTCATAACCAGTAGTACCGTTAATCTGGCCAGCAAAGAACAAACCTTTTATAAATTTAGTTTCAAAGGTTTGTTTCAGATCGCGTGGATCGAAGAAATCATACTCGATCGCGTAGCCCGGACGGATCACTCGAGCATTTTCAAAACCCTTGATCGTATGGATGATCCCCATCTGCACATCAAATGGCAGGCTGGTGGAGATCCCATTTGGGTATAACTCATGGGTTGTTAACCCTTCTGGCTCAACGAAAATTTGGTGTTTGTCTTTGTCGGCAAAGCGCATCACTTTGTCTTCAATGGACGGGCAATAACGTGGGCCAATACCTTCAATCACCCCGGAATACATTGGGCTGCGATCTAAGTTATTGCGGATCAGTTCATGTGTATTTTCATTGGTATACGTGATGAAACATGGCACTTGACGAGGATGATCTGCCGCCTTACCCATGAAAGAAAACACTGGGCGTGGATTGTCACCATGCTGAGTATCCATCACGCTGAAATCGACAGTACGAGCGTCAATGCGAGGTGGTGTACCGGTTTTTAGGCGATCAACGCGAAAAGGCAATTCACGCAGTCGATCAGCTAATGCGATAGATGGCGGATCGCCTGCTCGGCCACCGGAGTAGTTTTCCAACCCAATATGGATTTTTCCACCAAGGAAAGTACCCACCGTCAAAACAACGGATTTTGCTCGAAACTTAAGCCCCATTTCAGTCACAACGCCGGTGACTTGATCTTGTTCAACAATGAGATCAATAACGGCCTGTTGGAAAAGCATTAAGTTCGGTTGGTTTTCCAATGTCTCTCGAACGGCCGCTTTGTAGAGCGCGCGGTCAGCTTGTGCACGAGTAGCGCGCACTGCAGGACCTTTTGAAGCGTTCAGCGTTCTGAATTGGATCCCACCCTTGTCGATTGCACGGGCCATTAGGCCACCGAGCGCATCGACTTCTTTCACCAGATGTCCTTTTCCGATCCCGCCAATAGCCGGGTTGCATGACATTTGCCCCAATGTATCGATGTTGTGCGTTAGCAGAAGGGTTTGTTGACCCATACGTGCAGCGGCTAGTGCAGCTTCCGTACCTGCATGACCACCACCAACAACGATGACATCAAAGTTATCCTGGTAAAACATGGTGTGACCTCAAAAAGGAAATGGTTGATTTGGGTATTGCGAAAAAGAGGATCATTCTACCGCTTTTCCAGAAGGGTGAGAACCAAAAGTGTGATCTTTGATCGAGCGGGAAGCTCTTAAATATATATAAAGATCTTTATATAGATCTTTGTATTGATCATTATTAAGGAAGACGATCTCTGTGGATAACTGGTAAATGATCAATATGATCATTCATTTAAGGCGGATCGTTTTCTGTGTGTGAGCTTGGATCAAGTTATGTACTACCTGGGATCAAAATGGGTACTTATCAACAGGGGGGTAAAAGTGTCAAAGTTGTTATTGGGATAACTATAGGTTGATCACCGTTTAGATCCATAGTTATCCACAATTTACAGGTCACAAAATAGAATAAAATTTACCCTCTTAGCGGGCAATTTTATTCACAGAGTTGGTTTTTGTACTGTGATAACCACAATTCGGCTGGTTCTTCTGGCAATGGATGCGTGCATATATCGATATCAAGTCGGTCAATTACACGCTTTGCACCAAGTGTTTTCAGCTGTTTGTCGGCATTGATTCCTGCACCGCAAAAGGTGTCATAACTCGAATCTCCTATCGCAATGACGGCATATTCTAAGCCTGATAAATCCGGTTTATCTGTGTTTAAGGCTTCCATTAGTGGCAATAAATTATCAGGGTAGTCACCCGCACCATGTGTTGAGGTGATCAGTAACAGACATTTACTGCTTGTTACATCAACTAATTCTGCTTCATTAATGACCTTAACCGTATATCCCTCTTGCTCCAGTAGAGCGGCCAAATGGTCGCCAACGTATTCGGTACCACCCAGTGTGCTTCCGGTGATCAGGGTTATTTCACTCATAGACTCTTCTCTAAACCAGTGTAAATACGGGTAGCTAGTATTGAAGTCAGGCTATGGGCAAGTCAAGTTAACTGGGTTGACAAAATTCGTCGCGAAACAGGGGATTGATACCTTTGGGGGAGAGAGATTGGATTTTATTTTTTCCACGTTTCTTGGCGTTTGTCATCGCAACCAACGCCGTATCGATCAACTGATAGCCCGCAAGACAGCCTTCATTAGATGTCGTCACGCCTAAACTCGCTGTGCGTTTAACGGCTGTGTTATCTAACAAAACGACGCTACGACTGATGGCTGCTTTTAACTGTTCGGCGATACGCATGGCATCGTTTGCTGGTGTTTCACTCAGCAGCACAACAAAGTTATCAGCATGCATTCTGCCCAATGGTGTTATCGGGGAAAGGTTTTCTTTCAATAGGTTAGCGACATGGACGAGCACTTGGTCGCCAGTACTTCTACCATGCATTTCATTTATTTGTCGGAAACCGTCGAGATTTATCGCAATGATTGATAACGGTTTTTTCTTACGTTGTGCGCGGAAAAATAGCTCGTCAGCTTGTGTGTAGAGGCTTTGGCTATTTGCAGTTTCAGTCAAAAGGTCTTCATGGACAAGCTTCCGTGATGATTCATCAATGGTATGCAAATCAACAAGATAAAAATCGGTGAGCGCCACGGAAGCCATGACTAAAACAAGAATGACACAGAGATACGCTGCACGAGCATCAGCATCGGTTAGTGAAAGGATTGGATCTGATGATGGAATTGTTTTTGCTAAAAACAACAAAATGATAGCGATCAATGATAACCCATATCGAGGAAGACGCTCACTGGGATCAAACACCAATACTACCGCCGTTGGCACCACCAGCAGTAGAAGTTCAGTTTCAAAGTTATCTGATAGTACAAACAAAGGCAGTGTAAATTGCTGGATGAAGAAGACGAAAAACACCCAGTATTTAGCCAGCCATAGCATTCCTTCTCGCGTTAAAACAAAGGCAATAAAATAGAGGAAAGCATAGAGACCGTTGAGTAATGCGGCTGATGCATTGTCGAAAGCAAACCAGAATAATGCTGAAAAAAGTAAGGTCCCGCCTGCACATAAGCCTGCCAATAGGTTCACCATCCGTAAATGGTGAACCTGCAATTTGTCGCAACGTTCTATCCCTAAATTGAGTATAGGGCTCAGGCTATTGATCATTTAATGGCTTGAATAACGGGTAGTTGACAATAAGTGTAGCAAAGGAGGGATGAATTGTGGGGGGGGAGAAAAAAGCTGCCGATTGGCAGCTTTAAGTGTCTTTATTTACCAATACAGAATGAACTGAATATCCGTCCAAGAAGATCATCTGAGCTGAATTCACCCGTGATTTCGCCAAGGTGTTGCTGTGCAATGCGCAGCTCTTCAGCCAGAATTTCACCAGCCATATAGCCTTCAAGCTGCTCTTTTCCTATATCAAGGTGGCGTGCGGCTGCATCGAGCGCTTCCAAATGACGACGGCGTGCCATAAAGCCTCCTTCGGTGGCTCCTGAGAAGCCCATACAAGCTTTGAGGTGATCGCGAAGCGAATCTACACCAGTGCCTGTTTTGGCACTCAAGCGGATAAGGGTAGGCTGACTGGCGTGACAAATACCCAGTGTTTCGCCAGTCATGTCCGCTTTGTTGCGGATAACTGTCATGCCGATATTAGCCGGTAAGCGGTCAATAAATTCTGGCCAAATTTCTTCAGGTGATGTGGCATCTGTGGTGGTGCCATCAACCATAAATAGCACGCGATCAGCTTGTGCTATTTCATCCCAAGCGCGCTGAATACCGATACGCTCTACTTCATCTGACGCGTCACGTAAGCCTGCTGTATCGATAATGTGCAATGGCATGCCATCGATGTGGATATGCTCACGCAAGACGTCACGGGTGGTGCCAGCGATGTCAGTGACAATCGCACTTTCTTTCCCGGATAAGGCATTAAGAAGACTGGACTTACCTGCATTTGGTCGCCCTGCAATCACGACTTTCATCCCTTCACGAATGATAGCGCCTTGGTTGGCTTCTTTGCGCACATCACTTAGCGTGTTGATAATGCCATTGAGATCGTTAGCGACTTTGCCGTCTGATAGAAAGTCGATCTCTTCGTCGGGGAAGTCGATGGCCGCTTCTACATAGATACGCAAGTGGATCAGCGCTTCCACCAACTGATTAACTTTGTTAGAAAATGCACCCTGTAGACTTTGTAGAGCGCTTTTTGCGGCTTGCTCAGAGCTGGCATCAATCAAATCAGCAATGGCTTCTGCTTGAGCAAGGTCGAGCTTGTCATTTAAAAAAGCGCGTTCAGAGAACTCACCAGGGCGTGCGGTACGCACACCGTCAATGGTTACGATTCGTTTGATCAGCATGTCCATAATCACAGGGCCTCCATGGCCTTGTAGTTCTAGCACATCTTCGCCTGTAAATGAGTTTGGTGATTGGAAGTACAGTGCAATGCCTTGATCAAGAGCGGTGCCTTCTTCATCTTTGAACGGCAGATATTCAGCACGACGAACAGGAAGCTCTCGACCTGTCACGGCCATGGCGACCTGTTTCGCTTTTGGTCCTGAAACGCGAACGATACCCACACCGCCGCGTCCTGGCGGGGTAGCTTGTGCGACGATAGTGTCTGTATAACTCATGGTAGCTAAACCTGCTGATGAAAAATGTTGCTAGTGTAACCCCAAACTTCTCCAATATGCAGGTTTCAGCATCAATCTCGCTGATAGTGCATTGATGAAATGTGGAGATCCAATCGAGATAAAAAAGGCCTATGGACATAAACGAAGAAAGGCGGCCAATGGCCGCCTTGTCATCATTCGTTACCACTACTTACGGCTGTGAAGGCCTTTCTTCTCGAGCGCACGATAGATCAACGTTTGCTGGATAAGTGTCACGACGTTCGACACCAGCCAGTACAGAACAAGACCTGCAGGGAACCACAGGAAGAAAACGGTGAACATGACAGGCATGAACGTCATTATCTTCTGCTGCATTGGATCCGTTACTGTACTAGGGCTCATCTTCTGAATCAGGAACATAGATGCACCCATTAGAAGTGGCAGCACATAGTATGGATCTGGCGCCGACAAATCTTGAATCCACAGCATGAACGGAGCATGACGCAGTTCTACAGATTCCATTAACGCCCAATAAAGCGCGATGAAGATTGGCATTTGCAGGATAAGTGGAAGACAGCCACCCAACGGGTTAACTTTTTCCTTCTTATACAGCTCCATCATCTCTTGGCTCATGCGTTGGCGGTCATCACCAATGCGCTCACGCATCTCAGCCAATTTTGGCTGCAGCATACGCATTTTTGCCATTGAGGTGTACTGCGCTTTGGTCAGCGGGTACATGGCACCGCGGACGATAAACGTCAGGATGATGATCGCAACACCCCAGTTACCAACAAAGCCGTAGATGGTTGCGAGTAACCAATGCAGCGGGCTCGCAATGAACCATAACCAACCATAATCAACGGTAAGATTAAGATTCGGCGCGGTGGCTTCCATTTGGTCCTGAAGTTTCGGACCTACCCACAATGTTGCATCCATGGTGGTTGTTGTACCTGGTGCAATGGTGGTGGTTGGATAGCGAACACCGATAAAGCCTTGACCATCGCTGGTACGGGTATACAAGTTTGCATCACCGTCAGCATGAGGTATCCAAGCGGCAACAAAGTAGTGTTGCATCATGGCGGCCCAGCCGTCTTTAGAGATAGTCAGGTTAAGGTTCTTATCCTGCATATCATCGAAGCTGTATTTTTTGTATTTGGTGTCATCCGCTGAATATGCACCACCTGTGTATGTCGGCATGGTCAAACTACCACCGTCATCCATCAGATTTTGTTTCAGCTGAGCATACATTTGAACCGTGGCTGCTTTATCGCTTTTGTTGTCGATAGTGTAATCAACATCAACTGCGTAGTTGCCGCGTTTCAGGATGAATGTTTTGGTGTAAGTAATGCCATCTTTCACCACTGTCATCGGTACACGCAATTCATCTTGGCCGTTGGCCATAGAGAAATCAGTGCCGTTTGTGGTGAATTCAGCGCGACCTTTAAGGGTGTCGATACCGTCAGGACCAATTAGGCCACTTTGAGCAACGAAAACATGATTAGGCTGATTTTTCAGTAGTAGGAACTTGTCTTTCGAATCAAATTCCGCGTCATACTTGTTCAACTCGGCACGGACAATGTCACCGCCTTGTGTGTCAACGGTCAGCGTCAGCACGTCACTATGGAGGGTGATAAGCTTGTTAGAGACGGAATCCTGCGTCAGAGGCTGAGACGCATCTGAGCCGGCAGGTACATCACCACTGTGTTGTGCTTGCTGTGTTACGCCCTGACCCTGTGGTTGAGGGTTGTTAGTTTCGTTCCAGTTGAGATACAACATGAATGAAACAAACATAAGGGCAATCAACAGGATATTACGTTGAGAATCCATTGCTAATTGTCTCGATTGTTAGGATGACGCGGGGGCACAGGATCGTACCCACCATGATTAAGAGGATGGCATTTTAATAAACGTTTGCTCGCTAACCAACACCCTTTTGCAACACCGTGATGGTTGACCGCTTCTATGGCATATTGTGAGCATGTCGGCGTGAACCGACAGCGAGGCCCTAGCAGTGGGCTAATGAGGAGTTGGTACCCGCGAAACAGCCCTACGACTATTTTTTTCGCGGTGGTTGAGATAAACGTTGCCATAACTTATCGAGCAGCATTCTCAATTCTTCGTTACTGAGCTCGTTAGCACTTTTCTTTGCGATCACAACAAAATCCTTCGCTGGCAGCGAGTGCTGACGCAGACGAAAACTTTCGCGAACGAGACGCTTAAAGCGATTACGGTCAACGGCAAGTTTGATTTGTTTTTTTGGCACAGCCTGACCTAAACGTGGACGGTCAAGAGTGTTTTTGCGGGCAAGTATAGTTAAGTGTGGCGAGCCAGCGCGATGAGGTTGCTGGAAGACAGAGTTGAAATGTTCGGGAGTTAACAGACGTAACTCCCGAGAAAAAGCTAGCTTATTCACTAATCAATAAAGATTATTTTGAAAGCTTGCTACGGCCTTTCGCACGGCGAGCGGCGATTACCTTACGACCGTTCTTAGTTGCCATGCGCGCACGGAAACCGTGAGTGCGCTTACGCTTTAGAACTGAAGGTTGAAAAGTGCGTTTCATGGTTTCTACCTTAAATTACTGATCAGTTTTTAGGTTTGTTAACCCGACGTGGGACAAAGTCCGACGCCTCTCAACAAAGAGGGCGGATTGTAAACATTGACTGAGTTATAGTCAATCGTAAAACCACGAATGGTTTTACAACACTCCGGGCGCGCAATTATACGTGGTCATCTGTTAATCGCAAGGATCCTTTATCGATCTTATCCACTTTATTCTGTGTGTTAGCTGTGATGTTCGCGAGGTAATAAAGGTATAACTCGGGCATAACTTTTTTAGCGTGATCTATATAGAAGAGATCAACCGAGATTCACAGTGGTACACGGCGTTATTTAGAAGATAGGATCTTTGCCCATTTATTCCACTTTTGCATAATTCTGTGAGTAAGTAGGGGGTCAACTGTGTTGATCGGCGAGTTAAATGTGCGATCTGTGTGTATAACTTAGATCTTATTCACTGCAAAAGGGATCTTCTCGCTAGCGATCCTCGTCGTAGAAGTATAAAATTGCTTCCCTTTTCTTTTATCAAGTGTGGAGTCAGACGTGTCATCTTCGCTTTGGTTGCAGTGCCTTCAGCGCCTTCAAGAGGATCTCCCTGCAACAGAATTCAGCATGTGGGTTCGACCGCTTCAGGCGGAGTTAAATGACAATACCTTGACTTTGTTCGCGCCAAACCGTTTCGTTTTAGATTGGGTTCGCGATAAATACCTGAATAGTATCAATCAGTTATTGAATGAGTTTTGCGGTAATGACGTGCCCATGCTGCGCTTTGAAGTCGGCAGTAAACCTGTCGCATCCGTGACACGACCGAGTCAGCCTGTTGCCCCCGTGCCAGCTGCACCCGTCGCAAGACCTAGCGTAGGCCGTACTTGGGAGCCTGCGCCTTCACCGGTTCAATCTGACGCTAACCATCGCTCAAATGTTAACCCTAAACACAAGTTCACCAACTTTGTTGAAGGTAAATCTAACCAATTAGCACTGGCGGCAGCTCGCCAAGTGGCTGATAACCCTGGCGCTGCGTACAACCCGCTTTTCCTATATGGCGGTACAGGCTTGGGTAAAACGCACTTGTTGCACGCGGTGGGTAATGCCATTAGCGATCGCAAGGCAGATGCACGTGTGGTTTACATGCACTCAGAACGTTTTGTTCAAGATATGGTGAAAGCACTACAAAATAATCAGATTGAAGAATTTAAGCGCTACTACCGCAGTGTTGATGCGTTGCTGATTGATGACATCCAATTTTTTGCCAATAAAGAGCGTTCTCAGGAAGAGTTTTTCCACACCTTTAATGCGCTTCTCGAAGGCAACCAGCAAATCATTCTGACGTCTGATCGTTACCCTAAAGAGATCAATGGGGTAGAAGACAGGTTAAAGTCCCGCTTTGGTTGGGGTTTGACCGTTGCGATTGAGCCGCCAGAATTAGAAACACGTGTGGCGATTTTGATGAAGAAAGCGGAAGGGCATAACATTCGTCTGCCTGATGAAGTGGCGTTCTTTATTGCCAAACGTCTGCGGTCTAATGTTCGTGAGCTCGAAGGTGCGCTTAACCGCGTGATAGCGAATGCTAACTTCACCGGTCGTGCCATCACCATTGATTTTGTTCGTGAAGCCCTACGTGATTTGCTGGCTTTGCAAGAAAAGCTCGTTACCATCGATAATATTCAGAAGACAGTCGCTGAGTATTATAAAATCAAGATGGCGGATTTATTATCCAAACGTCGCAGTCGCTCTGTTGCACGTCCTCGTCAGGTCGCGATGGCCTTGTCGAAAGAGCTGACAAACCACAGTCTTCCTGAAATTGGTGATGCATTTGGTGGCCGAGATCATACTACGGTACTTCATGCGTGCCGAAAGATTGAACAGCTGCGCGAAGAAAGCCACGATATAAAAGAAGATTACTCAAACTTGATCCGGACTCTGTCGTCTTAATATGAAATTTATTATTACTCGTGACCAATTTTTGAAACCCTTGCAACAGGTCTCTGGTGCGCTAGGGGGACGACCAACGCTGCCGATCCTTGGCAACATTCTATTGAAAGTACAGTCCGGTCAGTTGTCGATGACTTGTACTGATTTGGAAGTAGAGTTGATTGCTGCGATTTCGCTAGATGGCGAATCAGAAGATGGTGCAGTGACAGTCCCTTCCCGTAAGTTCCTTGATATCTGTCGCGGCTTACCAGATAGCGCGCCGATTAACTTCTTGGTGGAAGGTGACCGGGCTGTTATCCGTTCAGGGCGCAGTCGTTTTACTTTATCAACCCTACCTGCCTCTGATTTCCCTAACATTGAAGATTGGCAGAGCAGTGTCGAATTCACTGTTGAGCAAGGCAAGTTGCGTCAGTTGATTGAAAGCACCTCGTTTTCCATGGCTAATCAGGATGTACGTTACTTCCTAAATGGCATGTTATTGGAAACGGATGGCACAACATTGCGCTCAGTCGCGACAGATGGTCACCGTATGGCTGTCGGTATCACAGCACTGGAAAGCGAGCTGGAAAATCAGCAAGTTATTGTCCCTCGTAAAGGGGTGACAGAGTTGATGCGTCTTCTTGATCAGCCGGAAGCGCCCGTTACCATCCAGATTGGTAGTGCAAACATTCGTGCTCAGGTGAATCAGTTTATCTTCACCTCTAAGTTGGTTGATGGCCGTTTCCCTGATTACAGACGCGTGTTGCCGCAATCATCAAACAAAACGATGGAAGCGGATTGTGACGAACTACGTCAAGCGCTGTCTCGTGCCGCCATTTTGTCGAATGAGAAATTTCGAGGTGTTCGTCTTAATTTAAGTAAAGGGCAACTACGCATTTCTGCGCATAACCCTGAGCAGGAAGAAGCGGAAGAGTTCGTGGATGTGAATTACCAGGGCGAAGATCTCGAGATCGGATTTAACGTTAGTTATGTGATTGATGTACTCAACACGCTGAAGTGCGAGCAAGTGCGTTTTTCAATGACAGATGGAACCGCGAGTACGCTGGTTGAAGATGCTAGCCGTGATGATGCCATGTACGTGGTGATGCCGATCCGTCTTTAATATGGCACTGTCCAGATTATCTATTCATGATCTGAGAAATATTGAAGCCTGTGACCTTAGCCTGTCATCAGGCTTCAATTTTCTTGTTGGTCCTAATGGCAGCGGAAAAACCAGTGTACTAGAGGCGGTGTATTACCTTGGTCATGGTCGCTCTTTTCGCAGTCCGTTAACGGGACGTGTTATCCGATATCAGCAAGATAGATTGGTCGTGCACGGTCGTGTTACCAATCCCGATACCGATGCCTTGTTGCCCGTAGGGCTTCAAAAATATCGTGACGGTTCTACCGATGTGAAAATCGGCGAAGAAAAAGGGCAAAAGCTGGTTCAGTTGGCTGAAGTGCTACCGATGCAACTTATCACCCCTGAAGGGTTTGAGTTGCTGACAGGTGGCCCTAAGTTTCGTCGGTCGTTTATCGATTGGGGCGTGTTCCATGTGGAACCTCAGTTTTACCCTGTTTGGTCTCGTGTTAAACGGTTGACCAAGCAGCGCAATGCGCTATTAAAAACAGCAAGAAGCTATCGCGAGCTGAGTTATTGGGATGCCGAGTTGGCACCACTAGCGAATCAAATTGATCAGTGGCGATGCGAGTACATTAGTAAGTTGGCTGAACGCGCATCGACATTGTGTCAGGCTTTTTTGCCTGAATATGAAATTAAGCTGAGTTATACACGAGGCTGGGACAAAGACACCGATTATGCTGAATTGCTGAAAGATAACTTCCTTCGCGATCAACAACTCGGTTATACCGTCAGTGGTCCACATAAGTCTGATTTACGCCTGCGTATAAATAATACGCCAGTGGAAGATGTGCTCTCTCGAGGGCAGCTAAAACTGATGGTATGCGCCTTGCGTCTGGCGCAAGGGCAACAGCTTACCGAAGACAAAGGTAAGCAATGTATTTATTTGATAGATGACTTTGCGTCGGAGCTGGATAGTCAGCGTCGGGCGCTCTTGGCCGCGCAGTTAAAGGCCACAGGTGCTCAGGTATTTGTTAGTGCCATTAGTGCCGATCAGGTCGCTGAAATGTGCGACGAAAATAGTAAGATGTTTCATGTGGAACACGGTAAAATAGCCGCAGAATAAAATAAGCGAGAGTAACTCAATGTCCAACAATTACGATTCATCGAGTATCAAGGTACTCAAGGGTCTGGATGCGGTAAGAAAGCGTCCGGGGATGTATATCGGTGATACTGACGACGGTACCGGTTTGCACCACATGGTCTTTGAGGTCGTCGATAACTCTATCGATGAAGCTCTCGCTGGTCACTGTAGCGATATTTCGGTAACTATCCATGAAGATGGTTCAGTATCCGTTAAAGATGATGGTCGCGGTATTCCTGTCGATATCCATGAAGAAGAAGGCGTGTCAGCGGCTGAAGTTATCATGACGGTACTTCACGCGGGTGGTAAGTTCGATGACAACTCTTACAAGGTATCAGGCGGCCTTCACGGCGTGGGCGTGTCAGTGGTTAATGCACTGTCTGAAAAGCTTGAATTGACCATTTGGCGTCATGGCCATATCTATCAGCAAATTTACGTTCATGGTGTGCCACAAGCACCATTAGCGCCGATTGGTGATACGGACGAAACGGGAACTCGCATCCGTTTCTGGCCAAGTGACCAAACCTTTACTGATCTTCTCTTCCATTATGACATTCTGGCTAAACGCTTACGCGAACTGTCATTCTTGAACTCTGGCGTATCAATTCGTTTGAACGATGAGCGTGAAGAAGACAAGCATGATCACTTTACCTATGAAGGTGGTATTCGCGCATTCGTCGAACACTTGAACCGCAACAAGACGCCAATTCACCCATCTGTGTTTCATTTCGAACATGAGCGTGAAGATGGTGTGACGGTTGAAGTTTCAATGCAGTGGAACGATGGCTTCCAAGAGAATATCTACTGCTTTACGAATAATATTCCTCAGCGTGATGGTGGTACTCACCTTGCCGGTTTCCGAGCAGCGCTGACCCGTACGCTTAATAGCTACATGGAAAAAGAAGGCTACTCGAAAAAAGCCAACGCCGCGACGTCTGGAGACGATGCGCGTGAAGGTTTGACTGCGGTTGTTTCGGTAAAAGTGCCTGATCCTAAATTCTCTAGCCAGACCAAAGACAAACTGGTGTCTTCTGAAGTGAAGTCAGCGGTTGAGTCGGCAATGAACGAGAAATTGGGTGAATTCCTAATTGAAAGCCCACAAGACGCCAAGATTGTCTGTAGCAAAATCATTGATGCAGCTCGTGCTCGTGAAGCCGCGCGTAAAGCACGTGAAATGACTCGCCGTAAGGGCGCGTTAGATCTGGGTGGCTTGCCAGGTAAGCTTGCTGATTGCCAAGAAAAAGACCCTGCACTTTCTGAACTATATATTGTGGAAGGGGACTCTGCTGGCGGTTCAGCCAAGCAGGGACGTAACCGTAAGAACCAAGCTATCCTGCCTCTGAAAGGTAAGATCTTGAACGTTGAGAAAGCACGTTTCGACAAAATGCTTTCTTCTCAAGAAGTGACCACACTCATCACGGCCATGGGCTGTGGTATTGGTCGCGATGAGTACAACCCAGATAAGCTGCGTTATCACAGCATCATCATCATGACCGATGCCGATGTCGATGGGTCACACATCCGTACGCTACTGTTAACCTTCTTCTATCGCCAAATGCCTGAGCTGATTGAGCGTGGTTACATCTATATTGCTCAGCCGCCACTTTACAAAGTGAAGAAGGGCAAGCAAGAGCAGTACATCAAAGATGATGAGGCGATGGAGCAATATCAAGTTGCGCTGGCGCTTGAAAATGCCTCTTTGTATGTTAACCAAGATGCGCCTGCACTTGGCGGTGTCGCTCTTGAGTCGCTGATCAAGCAATACAATGGCGTGATGAAGCTAATCGCACGTATGTCACGTCGTTACCCATCAGCCTTGTTGAATGAGTTGGTTTACCAACCTCGTTTACCTGTTGATTCATTGCATGACGAGTCTGCGGTACAAGCATGGATTGAAAAAATCGCTGCAGTACTGAATAAGAATTCGTCGGGTGAAAGCCAATACAGCTCAGTGGTAAAATTTGACGAAGAGCGCAACGCCTACCAACCAGAGCTGGTCGTTCGTACCCATGGTGTTGTTCATGAGTATCTGATCAGTTATGACCTACTCAATTCAAAAGAGTACGGACGTATTGCTGATTTGGCAGAAGCGCTTGATGGTCTGCTTGATGACACAGCGTACATTCAACGTGGCGAACGTAAGCAGCCGGTTAAGAGTTTTGCTGACGCACTTGCATGGCTTATTAAAGAATCGAACCGAGGTCTTTCTCGTCAACGCTATAAAGGTTTGGGTGAGATGAACCCTGATCAGCTTTGGGAAACCACGATGGATCCAGAGTCACGCCGTATGTTGCGTGTAACGATTCAAGATGCAGTTGCCGCGGATGAATTGTTCACTACCCTGATGGGTGACCACGTTGAACCACGTCGTGCATTTATTGAAAACAATGCGCTTAAAGTGGCCAATTTGGACGTGTAGACACGTCGAGCTACGTAAAATCTGAGTACCTAACGCCGCTTATGCGGCGTTTTTTTTGCGTAGCGTTATGTGGTGATGCAAGTACATGAAAAATATAGATATAACTTCATTCTGAATGTTTGGACATCTACATTCGAGTGAAATTGTGTAAGAAAGGCATCTTCTATCACTTCATGACATTTATATTCTAATCGTGTTTTGGCTAAATGATTGATGAGACTTGATGGGGGTTCTGTGTTCATCGATGTTTCATTGAGCGAGGGCCAAAGATAGACAGGGTTTGAAACAATAAAATGCCCGCACGATTGGCGGGCTATGTATTCAGAACATCTGATGGTATCAATTGAAGATTAATTGTTCCACGTGAAACATCACCTTGGGTTAGGATTCGCTATACGCTTTTTCAATCTCTTCTTTTAGGATTTCTACCCCACGCTGTATCTTCTCATCATCCTGAACATAGTTCATTCGCAAGCACTCGTGAGTATGGCTCCAATCCATTTCTGATCCGATAAAGAAGTATTCCCCAGGTACAATAAGTAAGCCACGTTCCTTTAATCGGCGATACAATTCTTTGGTTGTGATTGGTAAATCTTCAAACCATAGCCATAGGAAAATCGCGCCTTCGGGTTTATGAATTTTGAACCTTGGATCGGGTATTGCTTGTTGAAGTAGTTCGATACTTCTCAATGCTTTTGCATGATAGAAGGGCTTTATTACATCCTTACTCAGACGCAGTAGATCACCAGACTTGATCATTTCTAGAGCAAGTGCTGGGCCAACACCACACGGAGATAGGCTCACAATACCATTGATGTTGGTTAATGCTGTGATGGTCTCTTCGTTCGCGATGATGATGCCACAACGCACACCGGGCAGTCCGAGCTTAGATAGGCTTGAGCATAATATGGTGTTGTCATTCCAGAACGGCTTAACATCTTCAAAGATGATGTTTGGGAAAGGAACACCATAAGCATTGTCGATGATAAGCGGAATGTTGTGCTTACGAGCAAGCTTATCAAGCTCTTCTACTTCTTCGTCTGTGAGCACGTTTCCTGTTGGATTCGTAGGACGTGAGGCGCATATCGCACTGATCGAATCATCGATCTCAAGTGCTGAAAAATCGACATGGTACTTAAACTGGCGATTGTCTAAGTACTCGATAGTCGGTTTTAGGCTCGTAAAAATATCAGGGTCTAAACCAGCATCGGCATAGCCAATATATTCAGGTGTCAGAGGCAGAAGTATCTTCTTAAAGCTACCATCATCATATTTACCACCGAACAGATTGAACAAGTAGAAAAATGCACACTGGCTGCCGTTAGTGAGCATGATATTTTTGCTGCTGATCTGCCAACCAAACGTCTTATTGAGAAGCTCAGCCAGCGCTGCGATAAACTCAGTCTTTCCCTGCGGGCCATCATAATTAGAGAGGGCAGCGACAAGCGACCCATCTTCTAGCATTTTTTGGCTGAGTTGTTCGAAATGCTCAATCATCTCAGGAATAGCGGCTGGGTTTCCGCCACCTAGCATAATGGCATCAGGGTTTCTTAGGCCGTCGTTCAGGTCATCCATCAACTGGGTTATACCTGAGTGTTGGGAAAATTTTGTCCCGAAAGTTGAAAACTGCATACCTGTAAGACCTTTCGTTATATCTATTCAATCCTTGTGTTATAGCAGTCAACATACAGTAATCAGTGCACAAAATGAACGTGCAAATTTGGCTGAGTTTTATCGAGGATATGAAGCGATCAGTATCATTCGGCCGTGGACTTCTCGGTGGTAATGTTTCACGTGGAACATTGAATGTGAAACGAAAGTGTTGATGTGCGATAGATAGAAAAAAGCCCCGCGAGAGCGGGGCTAGATTAGCGTATTAAATCGACTAACTTGTGCAGCGACTTAATCTGTTTTTCGTCTATTTCTGCAGTAAAGAGATGTCAGCAACATTCATAAATTGACTACGTAAGGTACTTAGCAAAGCAAGACGGTTCGCTTTAAGCGCTTCATCTTCTGCCATTACCATCACGTTATCAAAGAAGTTATCGACAGGCTCGCGAAGGTCAGCCAATTGTGTCAGCGCCGTTTGGTAGTCACCAGCAGCAAACATCGGCGCTAGGTCGTTAACCAATGCAGTGACTTTTTCAGCCAATGCCTTCTCTGCATCTTCTACTAGAAGGTTTGCATTGATAGACGCGGGTAGCTCACCGTCAAATTTCGCGAGGATGTTACCAACACGCTTGTTTGCAGCAGCCAAAGACTCAGCAGCTTCCAGTGAACGGAAGTGAGTCACGGCCTTAACGCGCTGGTCAAAGTCAGCCGGTTGCGTTGGGCGTCGAGCAAGAACAGCTTGAATTACATCAACGCTATGACCTTCATCTTGATACCAGGCGCGGAAACGACCCAGCATGAAGTCGATAACCTCAGACTCAACATTGTCGTTAGTCAGGCGGGTGCTTCCGTCTTCTTGTTCAAACAGAGACTTTGCTTTCGCCACAAGGTCGACCAGATCGAGATCGTAACCGTACTCAACGATAATACGAAGCACACCCAGTGAAGCACGGCGAAGTGCAAACGGGTCAGAGCCTTTAGGCGCTTGTCCAATACCGAAAATACCAACAAGAGTATCGAGCTTATCTGCCATAGATACTGCGGCAGACACACCATCGCTTGGCAGATCATCGCCAGCAAAACGCGGCATGTATTGCTCGTTCAGCGCAACAGCAACTTCTTCAGCTTCACCGTCATGACGCGCATAGTGCATACCCATCACGCCTTGTGTCTCGGTAAACTCAAAGACCATTGAGGTCATCAAGTCACACTTAGACAGCAGGCCTGCGCGCTGCGCTTTTTCGACATCGGCGCCAATCTTGTCAGCGATGTAGCCAGCAAGCTCAGTGATGCGGTCAGTTTTGTCTTTAATGGTACCAAGCTGCTTCTGGAAAATAGCGGTTTCCAGTTGTGGCAGGCGATCAATCAAAGGGCGTTTGCGGTCAGTATTAAAGAAGAATTCTGCGTCAGCGAGGCGAGGGCGAACGACTTTCTCATTACCTTCGATAACATAACGAGGTTCTTTCGACTCGATGTTCGAGACGAAGATAAAGTTCGGCAGCAGTTGCTTGTCTTCGCTATAAACAGGGAAGTACTTCTGATCGCCTTTCATGGTGTAAACCAATGCTTCAGCTGGAACCTTCAAAAATTCTTCTTCGAAGGTTGCAGTCAGCACTACTGGCCACTCAACCAAGGAGGTGACTTCTTCGACCAAGTCATCTTCAAGGTCGGCGATACCACCCACTAATTCTGCGGCTTTCTTTGCATCGGCAATGATGATGGCTTTACGTTTGTCGTAGTCCGCCATGACTTTACCGCGCGTCTCCAAAATCTCTGGGTACTGATCGGCATTGTCGATGGAGAACTCCGCTTCACCCATAAAACGGTGACCACGGATAGTGCGGCTCGACGCCACTCCCATAATGCTGCCATCGATCAATTCGTCATCGAGCAGAATGGTTAGGGTTTTAACCGGACGGATGAACTGGGTGTCTTTGTCACCCCAACGCATTGGCTTGGCGATAGGCAGGTTAGCCAGTGCCTTATCAGCCAGTGCTACCACGATAGATTTAGTGTTTTGGCCTTTCACGTCTTGTTTGAACAGCAGCCATTCGCCTTTGTCTGTTTTCAGACGTTCGGCTTGGTCAGCGGCAATTCCACAACCACGCGCCCAGCCTTGAGCGGCTTTGGTCGCGTTTCCTTCGGCATCGAATGCCGCAGAAATAGCAGGACCACGCTTTTCAACTTGCTTGTCAGCTTGTTGCTCAGCCAGCGCTGCCACTTTCAACGCCAAACGGCGAGGAGAGGCAAACCACGTAACGCCTTCGTGCGTCAGTTCAGCGTCTTTAAGCTCTTGCTCAAAATTCGCTGCAAAGGCTTCTGCCAGTGTACGAAGTTGTGTTGGTGGTAACTCTTCAGTACCTAACTCAATCAGGAAATTCTTTGCCATTTTACTTCTCCTCATCCTTTTTCAGCATCGGGAAGCCTAGCGCTTCACGAGAGGCGTAATACGCTTCAGCAACAGCTTTAGTCAGGTTGCGAATTCGTAGGATGTAACGCTGACGCTCAGTCACCGAGATGGCCTTGCGTGCGTCGAGAAGGTTGAATGCATGACCCGCTTTTAGAATGCGCTCATAGGCAGGAAGCGGCAGTGGCTTCTCAAGCTCAAGCAGGGTTTTACATTCTTTTTCGCACTGGTCGAAGTAAATGAACAGGAAGTCCACATCAGCGTGTTCAAAGTTATACGTCGATTGTTCAACTTCATTTTGATGGAAGATGTCGCCATACGTGACTTTGCCAAATGGGCCATCTGTCCAAATTAGATCGTAGACAGAATCTACATCTTGAATGTACATCGCCAAACGCTCTATGCCGTAGGTGATTTCACCTGTAACAGGCTTACACTCTAGGCCGCCAACTTGTTGGAAGTAAGTAAACTGTGTCACTTCCATGCCGTTCAGCCACACTTCCCAACCAAGACCCCAGGCACCCAATGTCGGGTTTTCCCAGTTGTCTTCTACGAAGCGGATATCATGTACTTCTGGATCAATGCCCAAAACACGTAACGAACCCAAGTACAGCTCCTGAATATTGTCAGGAGACGGCTTCATGATGGTTTGGAACTGATAATAGTGTTGCAGACGGTTAGGGTTTTCACCGTAACGGCCATCAGTTGGACGACGTGAAGGTTGAACATAGGCTGCTGCAATTGGCTCGGGGCCGATAGCACGCAGACAAGTCATTGGATGAGAGGTGCCAGCACCTACCTCCATGTCGAGAGGTTGTACGATAGTACAACCTTGTTGGGCCCAGTAATCCTGCAGCGCGAGGATCATGCCCTGAAAAGTTTTAACGTCGAATTTATGCATCGTCAGGTTCGCGCGGTTATGTAAATGAATGGAAAATAACACGAGATTATAACGCGCTAAACGAGGGATAAGTAGCGCTGATGGCGGTTTTTTGTCCGTCTAACGTTATAGGAGCGACGGAACTCGAAAGGGAGAAATTTAGGGCATTGAGTTTTTGAATGATTTGACGATAGAATGCGCGCGCTCTTGGGGAGTAGTCTCTCGCGCCAGCGAGGCCATTATCAACATATTTGAAGCCCATCTTCATGGTAATGGCGACATACGACAACGTAGGTTTGACGAGACCAATGACACATCACACGAACCGGGCGGGGCGTGAGATCTGTCATGGTTATCGATAATAAACCCTGCCCCGGAAGACAGTATGAGCGTTCTAGCAATCTCTATCACCACCGTCGCATTGGCGGAAATTGGTGATAAAACACAACTCCTTTCACTGCTATTAGCAAGCCGTTACCGTAAACCTGTACCTATCATTCTTGCCATTTTGTTTGCCACCTTGTTGAACCACGCCATAGCCGCTTGGTTAGGTGTTGTTGTGGCAGACTATTTAACGCCGGACGTATTGCGTTGGGTGCTGATCGCGAGCTTTGCGGTAATGGCACTTTGGATTTTGATCCCGGATAAACTGGATGATGATGAAAACCCATCCAGTAGGGGTCCGTTTGTGGCCAGCTTTATTGCATTTTTTATTGCTGAAATTGGTGACAAAACCCAGGTGGTGACCACAGTGTTAGGGGCACAAAATAGCGATGCGCTCACAATGGTGGTGATTGGTACAACGATTGGTATGTTACTGGCCAATGTGCCAGTCGTGCTTCTGGGTAAAAAAGCCGCCCATGCATTGCCACTGAATGTCGTACGGTATGTTGCGGCGGGTCTGTTTGCTGTGCTTGCAATAACCACATATGCAATGGGATAGACACAAGAATAGTAATGGAATATGTGAGTCTTTCGACAATCAAATTGCATGTTTAATGGTAATTTGAAACAGGTTAAATGGTGATTGAGGAGCATGTTATGGACAGGTTTCAAGTGATCAGCCCCAAAAGCCAATTATGGCTGTTTCACGTTGCATTAGTCTTGAATATCCTGGGTATGGTTTTAACAGATATGTGGCTACCCATGGTTGTTGGTGCCATAGTAACCACTTACTTATCGGTTGATGCAATGATACGTGTTCGCTATGTGTTTCCCTTGAAAAAGGCGATTCGAGAGCTCGAACATGAGAACGCCTTGTTAAGGCAAAAAATCAGCGATGTTCAACAGACGCCACCCTACTGACAAACAGAAAAAAGGCAGCCAATGGCTGCCTTTTTTATGGGCGTTTCGTACTATTTGCTACAAACCTTTGCGGATCAGATATCGGTAAGGGAGCGTATCTGATTCTTGTGCAATCAGTGTGTGATCCATAAAGCGACAAAAGCTTGGGATATCACGAGTGGTAGACGGGTCATCTGCGGTCACCAGCAACGTTTCACCGTCAGACATATTACGGATTGTCTTCCTGACCATCATGACAGGTTCAGGACAGCGCAGACCTTCTGCGTCTAAAAGGTGATCCGGACTTCCAAATTCTGAATTCATTTTCTCGCGTCACACAAAAAACATCGACCTGATCATACTTATGAAGAACAAATAATCAACAGGGCTTGGAATTGTAAAAAACCAGTGTAGATTAATTAACAAGTTGTTAACGAAGGTGCTCGATATTACTGAGCAAAGCGAAGCAGCTTGGCTAACTCACTCATCGACTACACTCACTACCCAGTTTTCTTGGGCTTCCCCGCTTTAATGCGGGATTTTTTTTACCTGTTACTTTTGCCTCTTGCTTTAGCAATCGTGCACAAACGATAGGCAATAAATAATCTCGGTATCACTCAGCGCTTCATGGTGTTTTCTGGCAAAGCTTACCACCACATTTACCGATATCAACGCGTTGGTCAGGTATAATCGCTAAACATACCATTTGTTAGGCTGCCTATGGAACTTGAAGATATCTATCGCCGTGACCTTAACTTGCTTATCGCGCTTCGCGTGCTGCTTGAAGAAGGAAGCGTAAGCAAAGCGGCTATTCGTTTGAGCTTGAGTCAGTCTGCGATGAGTCGAGTACTGGGGCGCTTAAGAAACTTAACGAATGATCCGCTGTTTACAAGACACGGTCAGCAGCTCATACCCACGCAGAAAGCGCTAGAGCTTAATCAATCGTTGACCGTGCCATTAGATGCGCTGCGAACCGTGCTATCCCCTGAAGAATTTGACCCGGCTAAATGCGCGCAAAAATTTAAAATTGCGACGACGGATTATGCAATGCAAACTATCTTGCCATTTGCTTTGCCGCGTATTTACGAAGAAGCGCCGGGTTTGTCGCTAGAGTTTGCACCGCTTCACCATGAACAGTTGGTGCGTCAATTGACTACCGATGGCTGTGATATGGCTATCTGCCGTCCAACAGGCAGAGTAGACCCATTACAATCTGACACCCTCGGCTTGGTGAGTGTGTTTTGCTTAGTAGCAAAGCATCATCCATTGGCGGATAAAACACTGACATTGGATGACTACTTATCCTACCCACATGCAGTGATTGCCATCAGTGATGGTGTAAAAGCTCTGATTGATAGTGCATTGCGTGGTCATCCAGCACCAAAACTCGCACTTCGCGCTTATCATCTTGAAGCGGCTATCGCTATGCTTGATAGCCTTCCTTTGATTATTACGGTGCCCGCTGATTTAGCCTATTTGGTGGGGGATAAGCATGATCTGGTGATCAAGCCTTTACCGTTTGAATTTAAACCTTTTGATTATTCGTTGATCTGGCACCCAAGATCGGATCATTCGGCTTCACAGATCTGGCTGCGGAATTTGATTAAAGAAGAGTGCGGCAGGCTGATATCTCGTCGGATAAAAGATATGGGCTTGGGGTGACGAAGAACACTAAGGGTTAATGTACATTCTGGACCATTCAGAGGCCTGTGCTCGGTTCTTTACTCTAATCTTCTTATAGAGATTATATATATGTGTTTTTGCGGTTTGAGGACTTATCGCTAGCGTTTCCGCAATGCGGTTGTTGGAATATCCGTTGGCGATCATATTCAGAATTTGTCTTTGCCGAACAGTAAGATCCCCAATAACTAGTCGTTTTTTCTCTCGATATCCTCGAAAATGATGGATTAACTGGGTGCTAAGTTCTCTTGATATCCAAATTTCACCGATAATGATTTTTTCAATACCAGCAACCAAAAACTCGAGGGTGTCTGAAGGCTTAAATGTTCCTACAACAAATGGCCAAGACAAAAATGCGTTGTATTCACTGTCTTTGTCAACGTTAAGTAGTATCACTTTACAAAGGGCTGGACACTGCTCTAGTTCGACTTTCAAACAGCTTAGTGCGGTTTTATCTGTCGAAAAATCAACAAGAACAAGAGTGGGTTTACTCTCATCGTTTAGTTCAGAAATGCAGCTAACAATGGTTAAATTGAGTTTATTGCATATCACTTGAGCCAAAGCTGCATTTTGTAGGGACACTTGCCCAAAAACTACAACTTTTTGCTCTTTCCTGCTCGTTTGAATGCTCATACAGCGTGTAATGCCAAATAATGTCGTCGATCTAGTGAAATATGGAGTGCAATGATATTGCACTTAAATATAGTGAATATCATTGCCTTTGTAGACACTCCACAATTATTTGATATATATGTTTTTTTTACGAGTTTTTTATCATTTTAATTAATGAATCTGTCATGTTTTTCATCAGCGGTATGTCATTTTTACTTTCAACATTTAGTCTAACCAAGGGTTCTGTATTGGATGTCCTTAGGTTAAAACGCCACTCTCCCAAGTCCACACTAATCCCATCTGTTTTATCTATGTGAAAACCGTCTCTTTCGAAGTGCTCCGCGATAGCGGCAAGTTTTTTAGACGCGTTATTCAACGTTAAGTTGATTTCTCCAGATGCTGGAAATGCGTTGACGCGGTCACTGACCAAGTTAGATAGAGATGTGTTGCTTTTACAAAGGAGGTTTAGTGTCAGCAACCATGGAATCATTCCACTATCGCAGTAATAGAAATCTCTAAAGTAGTGATGAGCGCTCATTTCACCGCCGTAAATGGCATCTTCCAGCCTCATTCTTTCCTTAATGAATGCATGTCCGGTTTTTGATTGGATAGGAATACCACCGTTGGACTGAACAATATCAATGGTGTTCCAAGTCAATCTTGGGTCATGAATGATTTTGCTGTTCGGGTTGGATGACAGGAATGCTTCAGCAAGCAAGCCGACAATGTAATAACCCTCAATGAAACTGCCTTGTTCATCAAAAAGAAAGCACCTGTCAAAGTCACCGTCCCATGCAATACCAAAGTCAGCATTATTCGCAATGACGGCATCGCTGGTTGCTGAACGATTTTCCATTAGAAGGGGGTTTGGGATGCCATTGGGGAAAGTGCCATCAGGTTCGAAATGGACCTTAATGAATTCGACCGGGACATTTTGTGCTTTTAATGATGCTTCCAACACATCGAGCAATGGTCCAGCTGTGCCATTTCCAGGGTTGATTACGACGCGTTTGGGTGTCATGGCATCAATATTCAGAAAACGAAGCAGAAACTTAGAAAAATCTGGTTTTGTATCTTTGTATTCGACGGTGCCCTTATGGGTAACAACGGCGAAATCATTGTTTTCGGCGAGTAGTTTAATATCGAATAAACCCGAGTCCCCGCTGATAGGTTTGCTATCTCGGCCTACCAGTTTCATCCCGTTATAGTCGATTGGGTTGTGGGATGCTGTAATCTCAATACCGCCACAAGCATCAAAGAAGGGCGTGGCAAAGTAGACTTCTTCCGTGCCAGCCAAGCCAATATCAACAACATTAGCCCCACCGTCAGTAAGGCCCTCTGTAAGAGCTGCTTTTAGTGCATTGCTTGATTCGCGAATGTCAGCACCAACAACAACCTTCTTTGCACCGAGTTGTTGTGCGAACGCTCTGCCAATTCTATACGCTACGTCCTCATTGAGTGATTCACCCAATTTTCCTCTAATGTCATAGGCTTTAAAGCACGTTAATTTGGTCATATTCATCTATCCCTAATGAATTCAGTTACTTTACAGCTTGGAAAAATTGAGTTGGCTGTAGCAAGCGCGCTTCCTGCATTTCAGTCGTGGTTCTTCCATAGTGATCTTCTACCCGTTCGATATCGTTGTCACCAAGGTATGATCCCGTCTGGATTTCTATTAGTTCCAACGGGATTTGACCGTTGTTGGTTAATCGGTGGTAAGTCGCCGGCGGAATAAAGGTTGATTGGTTTTCAGTCATCACAAATGAGTTTGCATCTACAGTAACGACAGCGCTGCCTTTCACGACAATCCAGTGTTCTGCTCGATGATAATGACGGTGAAGAGAAAGGCTCTCCCCTGGGTTAATGGTGAGTTTTTCTACCTTGTAGCGGTTACCATTATCGATGCTGTCATTTGACCCCCAAGGTTTGTAACTCTTGGTATGACGACTTCCTTCATTTCTAGACTCATTCTTGAGCTGGTCGACGACTTGCTTTATATCCTGGACGTAGTCTCTATGAGAAACCATAACGGCGTCTTTGGTTTCGATGACGATGGTATCTTTCAAACCGTTGACATTGACGAGTCGGTGACTCGATTTTACTAAGCAATCGATGTTGTGTTCGCCGATCACATCTCCCTGATAAACGTTCCCAGCATCGTCGCGAATATCATTGCGTTCTTCCCACAGTGCTGACCAGCTACCCACGTCATTCCAACCTGCGTTGAGAGGCACGATGACGGCGTCTTGGGTTTTCTCCATAACGGCATAGTCGATAGAAATGTCCGGGCAGCGACTAAATACATATTCATCGATTTTGTAAAAATCGAGATCTTTGAACTTGGTATTAATCGCCTCTTGGCAGTGTTCAATAATATCGGGTGTGTGTGTCTGAAGTTCTTTAAGGACAGTGCTGACTTTGAACAGGAACATGCCACTATTCCAGTAATAGCCACCTGACTTTAGATACCCGATAGCTGTGCGTGCATCTGGCTTTTCGACAAACCTGTCTACTTCGAATGAACCATGATTTAACGCTTCACCTGACTTCACATAGCCATATCCTGTTTCGGGTCCTGTTGGCTCAATGCCAAACAGCACCAATTTTCCTGCTTTGGCTTGTTGTTCGGCGGCCTCTAGTGCACGGTGGAATTTATTTTTATCCCGAATAACATGGTCAGCGGGAAGAACCAGCATCAACTCATCACCAAGCCCCATACTCTCAAGCTCTAGAGCGGCAAGGGCAACGGCTGGCGCAGTGTTTCTGCCTATTGGCTCAAGCAATACCGATCGTGCTTTACAATGAATATCGGCTAACTGGTCTTTGACAATGAAGCGATGGTCTTCGCTACAGATAAAGATCGGCGATTCTGCGGCTCCTTGAGGAAGGCGCAACACGGTGTCTTGCAGTAAGGTGTGATCACTCACCAAACTTAAAAACTGCTTTGGAAAATCTTTGCGCGAAAGCGGCCACATCCTCGAGCCACTGCCACCTGACAAAATTACTGGAACCATGGTTATTCCCTTACTTATGGTTTGAGTTTGATGTGATAAATAGATATCCAAGATCGCCGCCAAGTCTCGTTGAGCGGAAATTCGATGAAAGTGCCATTACTGCTTTAATGTCACTTTCTTGCGATGGTGAATAGGTTAAATAAGGCGCGAGCCAAGCTGAGCGACCTTTAATGGTTATTTCGTCCTCTACTTGAACAAACCCTGATTTGATTTCGAATACGGAATCCCCAAGCGCATGACGAAACAAATTGCTCGTTAGCCGTTCAATGCTGTCGCGATGCTGATTAAATAGTTGGGGGTTGTTTTCAGACACGAATAGTCCAAGCATGGCTAGTGGCTGCATGGCATAGTTGTGGTAGGCCGCAGCTCGTTTCTCTCGTTTAAGCTCGTTAGGTAGCAAGCCTTGTTGATCAATTTGCTTTGCTGCATAGACAAAGACATCTTCTGCCCATTGATAAAGTACGCGATCATTGAGAACAGCAGCGGAAGCCATAACAGACCAACCCGCCCAGTAGTCATGATTGTTTATCTGGGTTGGTTTTCTGTTCGAATAGTCTTGTTTAACCTGATAGGCCAGCACTGATATCCAAGCTTTAATTTGCTGGTCAGTTACTGGGGGAATAGCCGATTGATGACTTAACGATACCTTTAAGTATGAGCTTGAAATGGCTGCTAGGGTCCATTTCCTTACAGCTTTACCCACATGGTTAATGGACTCACTGTTTGCAAGTGAGCTGTGCTGTGCCCAATCAGAAAGCAAAGACAGGTAACAGTTCAGATCGCCAGAGCGCGGGTTTTTGATCAATGAATCACTCAGCTTAACAATACGAAACGCAAATTGATTAATGTATGCAGTACTCGCTTCATATTGCTTTTCAAGCCCCGCGACAACGGTACTTTTGCTCTTTTCTTTTGGGTTATATTTGCTGTTGAACACCAGCGCATTTTTATATGGGGGAATCGCCTGGCAATTTCTCTCGGCGATCTTCAGTGATACTGTCATCGTGTACTGTGGCGGAGCAGTGATCTCTTCACTCTTGGTAGAAGCGCACCCTTGTAAGATAAACAAACAAGCAATGGCAGAGATGAAATAGTTGGTTATTTTCATCACTAGCCCCTAAACGCATTCAGGCAGACATTGCCAGTGAGAGATAAGGGTGTTGAGGTTGATGAGTAAGTCGCTGATAACAGGTCAATCGCAAGAATATTGCCTCGATAATCCCATTCCTTATTGGCTAGCTCGAACACAAAGCGGCCGTCTGCAGTATCAGCGTCAATCACATCGATCGTGAAGTCGTAATAAAACCCAGAATCAAACCACACTCGGAATGATAACGAAGTAGCTTGTGGATCATCAGACTGGATATCCATCACTAATTCAGACGCTTTGAAGCCAAATAGTGCGGGGTCAAAAATGAACTCTTTCTTTCCTTTTTCAGTAACAGTGTCAGTTATTTCCGCAATGGATTCACTAGTCTGACAGCCATTGTTGACCAGTGGGATTATCTGACGAAGGTGCTTATATCGAGCAGGGTGGCTGTATGAAGGGAGTTCCCAAATGATGATTTTAGGCGGAGTAGAGTCTTCTGATTTATTTGAAAAGAAATTAAACCAAGCGCCATACTCCCCGCCACCTGAAATTGAATGATTAACTATGTCACGTTGAAGGTAACCTCTTAGGAAGTTGGCAAAATGATAGTTTTCATTTTCAGAGTAGCTTGTTCCTATTAGGGAAATGTCAGGGGTTAGCGAATCGCCAAAAATATCCGCATCGACATCCGGTGTTGATTCGTAATTAGGTGCGTGCTCTGTAGGAAGCTTGTAACCACAAATATCTTGCATGACCTGATTGAAAAAATCAGATGATTGAATGTTATAACCATTTATAAATGATTCTACTGAATGCAGTGGAATGTCATTTAATATTTTATTTTCTGATAAGGCATCAGAAATGTTTTTTGCTGAAATCTTAGCTCCTTCTGGGCGCCAATGGGTATCACGTTTGAAGTAAAATGAAGGGCTTGCTGTATTCATATCCTTTGATAAATCAGATGTTAAAAAACCAACATCATTTAGCCGACTCAAAAGAGAAAGATAAGCATTTTTCAGCGTCTCGCGGTTGCTGTATTCTCCATGAATTAGCTTTCCTTTTTCCAAGGTGCGAGGGGGAGCCAGTGCAAAGTAAACATATGATGTACCTTGGCTTTTTATGGCTTTTAGTAGTCGCTCTAAATCTTTTAAATCAGATTCAACAAAACCATGACTGAGCTCTCGAGAGCCGCCACTCATCCAGCCATCATCATCTAGGACAAGTGGGAAGGCTGCTGTTGCCAACGCTTGTGGAAAATTAGCTCTAATGGTGGCTTCGCTGCACACTGATGTAACGATAGATATTGGATATTCGGGTACTGCTTTTACGCCAAGACTCATCAGGGCCAGTACGAGAAATATAATCGAACGTTTCATAGTTACCACTCACTTTCAGCTAATACGAGCGCTTTGCTCATCAGTCCGTTATAGATGACAATGTCACTGTCGATACCCCTTTTTAGGGTAACTGAGGGGGTTTGCAAAGAGGTGCTTGCATTATCACTGACGTGAAAGGAAAGTTTCATTGGGTTAACTGAGCGAGATTTAACACTGCTCAACTCAATATCTTTTAAGACTGCTTTCCTCGATTTACCCGCTTCTAAGGATACAAGCGCGTCAGATAAATTGAAGAGCGAAATAGTTGCAGCGCGTTTGCTGTTATTTCTTGGCTGGATGATGTGGTTAAGCTTGTTATCCTTCACGAAGAATGACAGTTTACTTTTTTCAGGCACGTTAACCTTTACATTGAATTCACCAACTTCAAAGGTATAAGTCCCTTTATCTATTGGTGCATATTTGGTCACTTCGCCAGGTGTCGCGCTTGCGATCTTTTGGCTGTCAGCTTTTACGGTTCGAGTATGATTTTCAACATTAATTAGTCTGACGAAACTCGAATCTTTGGATGGCTTTTTGTCATAAAGCGCTCCATCATCGGCATTGGAATATGGGGCTAATACGAATACGAATAGAGTTATTAAACCTGCTTTAAAATTTTTCATTAACCATTCCCTTGGCTTTTGGCATAAAAATTATTTGATTCAAAATAGCGAATCGGTATTTCCCAGATGACAGTTTTAATATTGTTATTATTGAAATCACTGTCCGAAATGAAATCTTCCATTGGCGTGAATGGACCTTGGCCTTCTGTCGATAGATCGAGAACCTCCTGTTTGGCAGCATCACGCAGGAAACCGGGAAAATTCCAATTTGTATTCGCGCTGTAACTGGTGCCAATAAGGGCAATGCTTGGCTCTGCAATTGGTGCAAAAAGAAGATCTTCATCTTCGAGTGCAGAGGGTTCTGTTGAGTAAGCCACCAGAGTGTCGGGTGTTGGACCAAAGTTATTGAAATAAGGGGCGACAGGAATAAAGTTGAACAGGTCGCCTCGAAAGGAGGTTGGTTTGGACGCGGTAGTATTAAAGTCAACGACGTCATACTGTGGAAGCGTTTGCGCTATGATGTTTGCAGCCGCTTTCGCTCCGTATGGGGTCCAGTGTGTGTCTGTTTTTAGGAAGAGTTGCTGCTCATGTTTTAGGGCTTTTAACGTTTCGAATAAATCAATAACGTCAAGGTTACCCTGTCTTAGAGTCGCATAAATTTCTTCTCTAAGCCCTTGTCTGCGTAGGGGCTGTATTGGCGCATATTCGGCATATATTTCTGCTTTTTCGGGAATTAAAGCCACTTTTAGTGTAATACCGGACGCTTGAAATTGTTTACTGATGTTTGTTACAAACAACAAGTTGCTTTCCAATTTTGCGTGTTTTTTTTCAGGAACAAAATACTCTTCAGCACTGAATAGCCAGCCCTCGCTCCCTACAACAACGCCGCTGTAGCCCTCTTTGAATAGTGAATAATCAATTGCGGCCCAAAGCCCTTTGGCCCAATCAGATATTACTAATGATTGCTCAAACTGTGATTCGAGCTCTCTTGCTTGGGTACCATTTAGAATTGGGTGCTGTTCGGTATCCCAGTTCAGCTCTTTAGCATTCCAAAAGGTAATGACAACAACAAATACTGCCACTAGGAGTGCGCTTGTTGTTTGGATGTAACGGTCCATATATTTCCCCTAAAACTGAAAGTACAGGAAAGGTGAGTAACTGGAAGCAACCAGTTTGCTCACCGCCAATACGAATACAGGCACCAGAAGAAGTGGTCGTGCAAAGTGCATAACCGGCAGTTTGGCTGCAGACCATTGGTGTCGTTTTATGTTTTCAACAACAATGATTGCCAGTGCTATAAGCAGGAAAGCAAAGGCGCGCAGAGAGACATCGCTAAGGGCTGACGCATCGGAATGGTATTGCGCGAAACCAAACATACTTTCATAGAAAACAATGGCGACAGAGAGATCTTCCGCCCTGAAAGCGACCCAGCCAATAACAACGATAAACATTGTGATTAAGTAACGAGGTAGCTTTAAGGAGAGTGGATTGGTGGCAGAGAGCATTTTCTCGATAGCTAGGGCTGTGCCATGCAGCGCCCCCCAAAAGACGAATGTCCAGTTTGCCCCGTGCCACAGACCACCTAGCAGCATGGTCAAAAAGAGATTTCGGTAGGTGCCTAATTTGCCATTGCGGTTACCACCTAGTGGTATGTAGAGATAATCCCGCAACCACGTCGATAGACTAATGTGCCATCGGCGCCAAAATTCAGTGATACTTAGACTGACATAAGGGTGGTCAAAGTTTTTGATAAAACGGAAGCCCATCATCAATCCTAGTCCACAAGCCATGTCACTGTATCCCGAGAAATCGAAATAGAGCTGAATGCTATATGCAATGGCGCCCAACCAAGCGTCTAAAAAGGAAACGTTACTGGCTTGAAATGCAGCATCGGCAATCGGTGCCACGGAGTCAGCGATCAGTACTTTCTTGGCGAAGCCAATCATGAACAAGACCACACCTTCACTGAATATTTGAAAGTTGTGTTGACGACTCTCAAATTGATCTGCGATATCTTTGTATCGTAATACTGGCCCGGCAATCAGTTGCGGAAACAGTGCTATAAAAGCCGCAAAATCGACCAACTTACGTGTTGGCGGCGAGTCGCCTCGATAGACGTCAACCACGTAGCTGATGGCTTGAAAGGTATAAAATGAAATACCTATTGGCAGGATGATATCAGCCAAGGGAAGCGGACTAGCGCCAAGTTGATCAAGCATTAGATTGAAGTTTTTGATGCCAAAATCGGCATATTTGAAGTAGCCAAGCGTGAGTAAATTACCCATCACAGCAATCAGCAATAGCTTTTTGGCTCGAGCTTGCTTGGCATTTCTACAATACTTTGCTCGGGCGATGTGTATTCCAAAAAGGTAGTTCCAAAGCGTAACGCCGATAAAAAGCGCCAAAAAATCAACTCGCCACCATGCATAAAACGCATAGCTACCTAATAAGATAATCCAAGAGCGGTGTTTAGTTGGAGTTATGTAATAAATCGCCAGAAATATTGGCAGAAAGAAAAATAGGAAAAAAACTGATGAAAAAACCATCGATCAGTTAACTCCATTTTTGCTGTTCAGTTTTAAGTAATGACCAGCACGATGGCTGTTCAGTATTTGGCGGTTATATGGAGTTAAATCTCCTTTAAATGGCTGGCCCGGTTTTTCACCATTGTCTCCAAGCGCAACCTCCGCTATTTTGGCGTATTCAAATTCGCTGACGTTGATGGCACCACCTGCATTAGCTATCAGCTTACCGCCTCGAACATCAATGGAGACCTTTGTTTCGAAAGGATCGAGATAAAGTTTACGATGAGTGTGATCTGCTAAGTTGTTAACATGCCCGTAAATTCCTGCCCCTCCGTTTGCAAAAACGGTATTGTCATAGAGTCGAACATGCTGGCTGTTTCGGACATTGATGCCATGTTGCTTGTTATTATAAAAAAGATTATCCCAGACAAGGTTGTAGTTGCTTTCCTGAACGGTTAGCCCATCTCCACCATTGTTATATGCGGTGTTTTTAGCAATCACATTGTTCAGTGAAGTTCGATCAAGCATGATGCCCGAGCGGGTGTTGTCATAACTGACATTTTCAAAAATGAAGCTGTTATTGACCTCTCGAGAAATAATAATGCCGTGCTTTATCAATGTTCCCCACGTTCGGTTTCTGGCAATAATGAGTCGCTCTGAGTAGTCATGTGGGTCAATGCCATAGACGATGTTTTTGATGTATTCGTTTTCTAAAATAACGACGTCTTGGGCTTTGTAGCAGTAGAAACCATAGTAAACATCGATGAATTTATTTTTCATCAAAACACCCGTGGCAATGTCGTCCTTAATCCAAGGCATAGACGTGCGTTCATTCACGCTTAGGCTTGTTGAAGTGAGTGTTACGCCATAGGCTTTGACATTCCAATAGCCAAGACTTTCAAATGTAGAATCGTAAAAATACGTTCTCGACCCATTCCAGCCTGTATAAAACGCGCGATAAGCGTCTTTGTCTCCGGTCCAATAAGAGGGGGTTTGTGTGCTTTCTCGCCAAGACTTAACCGCACCGGACAGTACGAAGAATTCCCCGCCGCCAACCAGAAAGGTGTGCCTTTCTTCTGAAAGTCGTAACTCCTGGTTTTTTGACACCAAAATGGCGGCGCTACCTTTTACTAAGATCGGGAACTTAGCCAGGTAAATGTCTTTACCTTCCTTGCTTTTATGTACGAGAGCGTTAGGGTAACGACTTGAAATATCTTGTAATGTCGCAATGCCATCGCTTACAACCAGTACTTCTGGTATGCCGCCTTGTGCTTTTGCTTGTGCTTGCATATCGTTAACCAGGCGATATCTTCGAATCAGATGCTGCTCAGGTAGTCGCTCTAAAGTGACATCCGCTTTGTGAGTCCATTTCGCTAAATGATCGTAGAAGAAAGCTTCTGTGTACTGAGAAACGTCAGGAAGTGCGGGGTAACCACGCTGTTTGTACGGTTTCACCTCAACGTCATAATTGGCGTATGTGGGTGTAATGAAGCCTAAACAACATAAGGCTGATGCAATGCAAGCAATTAATTTCGACATGGTTTCAGCTATAGCTCCATCATTAATTCAAGGTGTATACGTGTTTCGTCGTCGTAATTTTCTAGAGCATCACCCACGATGAAACGCGAAGCCCTGAACTTTGCTCTAACTCTATTGTTTAAGCTGAAAAAGTGTTTGGCTCGGTAGGTGGCTTCCAAATCAAGGCCCGTGCCAATATCTTTGTCACCTTGGTTTGTTTCCAACGCGCGACTTCTTCGATAAGCGGGAGCGGTATTATCGGCGCGAACATATGAGGAAGCGGCACCATTGACGCTCCATGCTTCATCTATCTGATAAGCGGAAAAAAGCGATGCTGTGACTAAGTTGGATAAACTGGCATTGAGCGCATAGTTGAATTGGTAAGCTTGATCGCGTGTCCCTAGATATGTCCCTTTATTCGATTCATATCCCGATTGAAAAAATGTGCTTTTTCCATCTTCACTTCCTGATGCATAGGCAATAGTGGAGCCCAAGAACCAATCGTGAGCGCTAGGCTGAAAGCGAAGACCTGCAAGTACTGACATGGCACTGGTGTTTTCGTTTTGCCACATGTCTTTTTCGTTGTTGAATATATCGCCATCACCGAGTAATGCTGTTACTTCAAAGTGATACCCGGTACGACTAGTGGGATCGTCCAGCGCTAGCCAATTGTGACTGCCGCCAATGCCAAGCCACAAATAGTCGCCATTCAATGGTCCTAGGTAGGCATTGGAAATGTCATTAGTGTTGACATTGGTATGTTGAGTAACAAAGAGGGAGTTAATGTGCAGTGAGTGGTACGGTGCCCAGTCATGCTCTGCTTGCCCCCACAAAACGAGCTTGCCTTTGTCTTGATCGTTAAGTGTTGTTGAGGTGTTATAGCTACTCAACTGTTCACCTAGTCCCATCTGCCACGCTGTTTTCGTGGTATTGACTTGCCAAGAAATCGATTCAATTTCATCGTCAATCCAGTATGGAGACATTCTCACGCGATAGAGACCAAGGGTAATCACATCCTTGCTGAGCCCGCTTTGTTGAGCGATTTGCCACCATGCTTCTCGTAATCTCAGAATGAAGTGATCTTCGTCTTTGGGCGTTTGATTGACGATATCGTCGTCAAGCGAGTTCAGTGCCACCGAACTGTTCGTCACAATGGCACTTGCTTGAACAAAAGTGGTATGAACAGGATCGATGTTGGTCTGATAACTGGCCGTATATTCAGCCTGGTATGCATCCGTCTCTCTTGTACTGTTGCTACCGCTGGTGGATCGATTCTCCGCACTGGTTTTTAATCGATGTTCAAGTTGTGCGTAGGCTGGCGTGGTCATTACGCAGACGAGTAATGCGAATGTTATTTTTTTCATGGCGAGACTTCCTTGCTGACACCATAAATGTTCTGATAGCTAGCGAGCTTTTCCGCTTCGATACGATCTGAGATATCCATAGGTAAATGAGGTGTTAGCTCTTCGAGCATTTGCTGACTTTTTTGGGACTGAGTGAGCTCGAAATGCAGAGAGGCAAAAACACCCGCTGCTGAAGCATCGGGATGGATGCCATTGCCTTCTTTGAATACTTCAGCAAGTTTTAAATAGGCCTGCGCATCGCCATTTCTTGCAGCACTTAGTAGCCAATTGATACCGAGTTGCTGATGAGTTTCACCCATTGCACCCGATACATAGGTTTCTCCAAGCAGACGCTGTGCTTTCGGGATTTCACTGGCTTTTATCCAATGCTCAATCGCTTTTGAGTAGCTTTGCGTTGTTGCTATCCCTCGAGAGTAGGATTCGGCCAAAATAAGGTGTGGATATTGATGCCCATGCTCTGTGAGTTGATTTGCTTGCTCGAGCAACTTGGCTAAATCATTATCTTCACCGTCTGGTGCTTGGATTTTGCGCTTTGCAACGTCGTACCAAACGTCTGGATCATCAGTACCCGAGATTTCAGCAAGAGAAATATACAGAGGGATATTGGAGACTCCATAACGTCTGTTTTTCGCAATATTTGCTATCTCATTGATACTTTCTCCGCTCATGTATTGCGATTGATAGGCTTCGAGCAATTCTGCCCTTATAACCTTCATTTTTTCGTAGTCATTGAGTGCATGTGCGTTGATCAATTTCAGCTTCAAGCAGGAAAATGTCGTGTCATCGTCAAAATTATTTTCGTCACAATATTGAATAAGTTTCGAATATAAAGGGCTGACATTTGAAACGGCCACAGAATACTTAATGGCTAGAGAGGTCTCTTTCTCAGCAATAAGTTTCTCGATAAGAGGCACTAATTCCTTTGAGTCAAACATGGTGTAATGCTTACGATATAAGGCAACCAGTAGTGCAAGCGCATCACCTTGAGTATGTTGGCGGTGCCAAAGCTGGTCATATAGCATTGCTGCTTGTTCTGCGTCGGCGATATTGACCTGCCATCGAGCATATTCAAGCGCAGCGTATGGGTAAGCTTCACTGGCTGCTTGATACCAGTACGCTGCGGCGTCCGTATTCATTTCAGTTGAATAGATACGAGCGAGGTGCAATTTAGCATCGTGGTATCCGTCGTCAGCGAGCCTTTCTAGCACGCTTTTTCCTTCGGCGGTTTCCCCTTGCTCATACTGGTAATTTGCTCTGGTTGCGTCGTCAATGACACATCCAGAGAGAAAGAGTAGTGACAAAACGATGCTTGCTTTCAGGCCCAGTTGCACAGTTATTCTCCAGCCCAGCTAAAAGCCTTAGTTAATAGCTCAGATACGTTGATCTGATGGGTGCTGACGAGAACAGGCTGTTTGAGTCGCTTATCTTCAATGCGGTTATCAGGGGTGAGTTCAACTGTCACAAAACCCGCGCCAGTATCATTGATAAACATTTCGATGTTGGTCACTGAACCTTGTTGAACTGAATCGCTGCCGGCCAGAGTAAAATCAAGTTGCTGACCAAGATCTACAGCTTCAATGCTTTCATACGGGAAGCTTGCTTGAATCAGAGGTTGTGAGTCTTTCGGAGAAAGGCTAAACATGGGTTTTGATTTGCTAACAAACTGTCCTTCTGTAAAGAGGCGTTCAAACACGCGGCAATTACAAGGACTTTCAATGTCTACATACATCTTTTGCTGTAGCACTTCAGTGAGTCGCTCAGTAGAAAGGTCTTTTCTGAGCAACATAGGTTCCATAAGGTCGTAAAGTGGGGACTCGATCGTGGCTATTACATCTCCTGCCTTAACTTCTTGACCAGGCTGAACCTGACTAAATACACGGCCCTCTCTCGGCATGTATATTTGGTCGTAGGGCAGTGTTACTTGTGCGGCTGTGGAGTTATCAACCAAATAAACGTTGTATAGGTTGACGGCTACGTAAGTGAATGCAGTTAGTCCAATCATGAAGAACAGCAATGTACCAAAGATACCTTTGAGTTTATCGGCTCCCGATAGCGATGATTGAACAGTACTTTTTCGCGGCTTTGCATAATTGTCGCGATTAATCGTGGATAGGAGATCGCCGGCCTGAATCACTTCACCAGATAAGTATTTGGTGATGATGAGGCGGATAGTCGATATTTCACGTCTACCTAGATCCTGGAATTCACAACCAATGCGTCCATTACCAATGTCGTTGACCACACTGAAGCGAACGGGAACATTAAAACTGAAATCGAGAAAGTCGAAATTTAGACGCCCTGAGTAAATTTGGTCGGGCAGAAAATTAGCCTCTTGATCAGCAACACCAAAACCACTTGCTGATAGATTGTCCAACTCGAACGTTTTTTCGTTGCTATTGTCCAGAATAATTGAAGCTGGAATTCTTACTCGTGCATGTCTGCGCTGAACTTCTGTTTCGTGTACCAGTTCGGGTTGATCAACTGCCATGTCTATTTCCTAAAAGAAGTTATTCAATAATTGATTTTTTGTCGTTTAAGCGTTACACGAGCGTGACAATGACTGCGGCAAAAATGCTCACAGCTGAGAATGTTGCGACTCGGGTTGACCACTTGTTAAAACGGGCTTGAAAAGAGGTGCCACCTTGATTTATGGCTGTATTTTGTCGGGTCCATGATTGGCGATGTAGTCTGAAAACAACGTATATTTTGATTATTGACCCGAAGATTTGGTTGAAATACAACATCATGGGGTAGCTTGGTCCTATCTTGTGTCCTGACGTTAGCAATAGCAGCGTGATAAACGTGCGTGTGATTGCGATCCACAGGATGTAGATAAAGAGGTAGCCAATGTGGTATTTAAACGCCGCATAAATTGATGCACTTAATCCCAAAATACTTGTCCACATTGAAATACGCTGGTCCAAAACAACGTAGTAGGTGAATAGCCCCAACCGTTTTGCACCTAATGAAGTTGCCCGAGTGTTTTGTCTCAAGTTGTTGCCGTACCAGCGAAACATCAACTGCTTTGCTGATTTGATGAAACTCTTGTTCGGTGGGTGCTCAACCGTCTCAATGATTGCGTCTGGAACGTAGTAGGTGTCCCAGCCTTGTTTCATTAAGCTAAACCAACTTGATTTATCATCACCTGTCAGGAATTTGAACGTACCTAGGCGCCAGTGTTTGAGGTGATCATTTTCAACATCATCAATAAAATGGTGCGATGTCACTACGCTTGCTCTGAACATGGACATTCGCCCAGTCATAGTCAGAACACGCTTAGATAACGCCATAGAGCACATAGAAATATGACGTTGCGCAAAGCGAAGTTTATGCCACTGACTCATCCAATAGGAGCCTTCGACTTCGCAAACTTCGTTGGTTGTTAAAGCGCCGACATTGGGGTAGAGGGTAAAGTAACCAATTGATTTCTTTACACAACCTGGTTGTAAAATGGTATCTCCATCAACGACTGCGACTAGCGCTGTTTCGTCTGGAATATCACGAGAGATCGCTCTGAACCCATGCGCCAAACCATCACGCTTTCCTGTTCCAGGTATTCTGACCATTCTTAGAGAAACACGATCTTTGGGCGGGGAAAGATCTTCCCAGAGCGCCGTCATTATTTGCTCATCAGATTGTTCGACAATTGAGGCAACAATGGTTGTGGGGTGTTTAGATGCAATCGCTTCTTCGATGATCGACCGATATACTTTTGCTGTCGTTAGTGCGTCAATTCGAAAGCTTGTCACCATCAAATAAATATGTGAAGGAGGGCTGTTCGATAGAGACTTTTTTGCCTTGCGACGCTGAATAGGAAAAACGAGATATAGAAATATCCACCCACGAATGAAATGGATAAAACCAATGCTATAGCGCCAAATGCCTATTGCTCCAATAAAGAGCAAGAAGTCTTGATGCTCAGTATCAAAAATAGAAGAAGGCATGAGGCTGGCTAGCCCCAATATAAATGAAAATAGAAATAGCCAGCCTGTAAGATCTTTGATTATCTTCATCTGAGATATTACCAACAGATCCCTTGATGTTGCTCGTCAGAGGCTTCGGCCATAAAGCCGTGAAGGTCTATAACCTTGGTTGAAGGTGATAGATCGCTGAGGATGCTTTTGTGGGCTTCATCTCCGTTACATAGCAACACTAGCTCGGCTTCTGTGATAGCTGCTACCGGAGCATCTTCTAAAAGTGACGAAATATGCGGGATATGATTGTTTATGTATTCTTTGTTAGAACCATGAACTGATGCATATTTTACATTTCTATCTAAAATTGAGAGGTCGTAACCTTTACCAATTAGTTTTTCGGCGAGGATAACAAATGGGCTTTCACGAAGATCATCTGTACCAGCTTTAAAGCTCAACCCAAGCATGGCGACTTTCTTGGCTTTCGTGTTTTCTACTAAGTTAAAAGCGCGTTCAATATGTGCGTCATTACTTTGCATAATGGACGAAATAACAGGCGTTTCAACATCAAGTTGTTTAGCGCGATAGCTAAGTGCTCTGACGTCTTTTGGCAGGCAAGATCCACCGAAAGCAAAGCCAGGCTTCATGTAATAGCTCGAAAGATTAAGTTTCTTATCTTCACATACCACGTTCATAACGCGGCGACCGTCAACGTTGACAGATTTGGCAATGCTGCCAATTTCGTTTGCAAAACTAACTTTTAGAGCATGCCAAACGTTACAGCTATATTTGATCATTTCTGCTACAGAGATGTCTTCACAAATAAACGGAGCGTCGAGATCGCTGTAAAGCTCTTCCAAGATTTGTCCCGTTGTCTCATCGTATACACCAACAACGGTCATAGGAGGGTTGTCATAATCGAAGATTGCCGTGCTTTCGCGAAGAAACTCTGGGTTTACGCCAACGCCGAAATCTTTACCTGCGGTTTTGCCTGAGTATTTTTCAAGAGCTGGAATGACAATCTCAGCAACAGTTCCCGGCAATACAGTACTTCGAATAATCACAGTATGACGTGTGTCTTTATCTTTGATCGCTGAGCCAATTTCTTGGCAAACTTCAGCAATAAAATCTGTATTTAGGTTACCGTTTTTCATGCTTGGCGTTGGAACACAGACCATGGAAATATCGGTGTTTTTTATGGCATCGCGGTAATCCGTTGTTGCTGAAATGAAGCCTTTCTTAACCCCATCTGAAAGAAGTTCATTCAAACCTTCCTCAACGATTGGTGATTTTCCACTGGCAATCATTGATACCTTTTGCTGCGAAATATCGACACCTACAATTTTATTCCCACGTTTTGCTAAGCATGCAGAGCAAACCGCTCCCACATAGCCCATGCCAAAAATACTAATGTTCATTCTTTTTCATCCCTGAAAATAATAAAAATACGAGTTCTTATAATGATAATTAAGAGCTCTTGTTGGCGTAGGATTCTATATGAGTCAAATAATTGTCGTAATACGACAAAGTAATGACTTTTTTGTTTTAAGGGAGGCGTGGTGATACTTGAATTGATGCGTTTCTTGGAGGTGATGCTTGTTATTTATATCTTACTGTTTGATTTTTATGCTTTTTTATTTATAAATTCTTATCTTCAATAGGCTGCAGGTAAATTAACCTTTTATTTTGTGTGGCGTAGTAAAGTTGTAGTGTGTTTGAATGGTGGGTGAGTTTTCTTGGAGGTGTGCCGAGAATATATATGAACGTATGAATAATATTACATTAAGAAAGTGCCGGATGTTCTAGTGTTGTTGTTGGTTATAAATGAAAGTGTCAATAAAATGGGTGCTGAAGTACTAGGCAAATATCTGAAAGGTATTAAAAGAGCGAGACTTGCTCGCTCTAAAATCATGGTGATATAGCTTTAAAGCTTAATCACGACGCGTCCGGTGATCTGACCGAGGGTGATCGCTTCTGCTGCCTCTGCAACTTCTTCGAGTGAAATTTCGCGGCAGCCTTGGTCGTAATAACTTGCTGGAAGCAATTCGGCGATGCGCTTCCATGCTTTTTGGCGACGCTCATATGGTGCGTTAACCGAGTCCACACCCAACAGTTTTACACCACGTAGAATGAATGGCATCACGGTTGTAGGGAGATCGAAGCCGCCTGCCAAACCACAAGCTGCAACAGCGCCGTCATAGTGAGTTTGCGCCAATACTTTTGCCAGCATCTTGCTTCCGACGGTATCAATGGCACCTGCCCATAGTTGTTTTTCCAGCGGACGAGCTGGTTCATCAAACTCACTGCGTTCTGCAATGCGTGATGCACCTAGTGATTTCAGCCACTCACCGTTTTCACTAGCACGACCTGTTACTGCCGCTACTTGATAACCAAGTACGCCAAGCAGAGTAACAGCAACTGAGCCTACGCCACCACTTGCGCCAGTTACCAATATCTCACCTTTTTCAGGTGTAATACCGGCATCTTGAAGGGCTTGAACACACAACATGGCAGTAAGGCCTGCTGTACCAATTTTCATGGCTTGATCGCCAGACAATGCTTCTGGAAGAGGCACCAACCAATCAGCATTTAAACGCGCTTTCTGCGCCATTCCGCCCCAATGGCCTTCACCTACACCCCATCCGGTGAGAACGACTTTTTGACCGACGGTATAGCGAGTGTCTGATGATTCGGCAACAGTGCCGGTTAGATCAACGCCTGGCACCATAGGGAAATCGCGGACGATTCGCCCTTTACCTGTGATCGCAAGGCCATCTTTGTAGTTCAGCGATGAATAGTCGACGTCGATAAGCACGTCGCCTTCAGGTAGTTGACTGACATCAAGTTGTTGAATCGATGCGGTGGTAACTTTGTCTGCTTGCTCTAGTACAAGTGCCTTAAACATGGCGAGTCCTCCGGAAAGGGGAAGAAAAATAGAAGGTTATCAATATGCCTACAGTGTAGAACCAAATAGGCCATGAAAATAATGAAACTAACTCATCTTATTTATGCGTTCAGTGCATATATAACAAAAAGACCGAATGAGAAATAGAAAAGCCGGAGAAATTTCCCCGGCTTTTTGTGTTTGGTGAGGGTGGCGTTTAGACGCGTTCGAAAACAGTCGCGATGCCTTGACCCAAACCGATGCACATGGTCGCAAGGCCCATTTCTACATCATTGTGTTCCATTAGATTGATAAGCGTAGTCGAGATCCGCGCCCCAGAGCAGCCGAGCGGGTGACCGAGCGCAATGGCACCGCCATTGAGGTTCACTTTCTCATCGACCTTGTCGAGTAGGCCGAGATCTTTGGCACATGGCAATGATTGCGCAGCAAAGGCTTCGTTTAGTTCAACCATGCCGATATCGTCAATGGTTACACCAGCACGCTTTAATGCTTTGTGGCTAGCAGGAACAGGACCGTATCCCATGATAGACGGATCGCAACCAGCGACTGCCATTGAGCGAATACGTGCACGAATTGGCAAACCGAGTGCCTTGGCTCTCTCTTCGCTCATCACCAACATGGCGGCAGCGCCGTCTGATAGAGCCGAAGATGTACCTGCTGTGACGGTACCATTTACCGGATCAAACACTGGGCGCAGACCCGAAAGGGTTTCAACCGTGGTCTCAGGGCGGATAACTTCGTCGTTTTCCATCAGAATCAAACCGCCTTTGTCATCATGGCCTTCGGTCGGCATGATTTCATTTTTAAAGCGGCCTTCGAGTGTGGCTGCATAAGCACGTCGATGTGAACGTGCGGCGAACGCATCTTGCTGCTCGCGGCTAATGCCATGAATGCGGCCAAGCATTTCTGCAGTCAAACCCATCATGCCTGCGGCTTTGGCAACGGACTTTGACATCCCTGGATGGAAATCAACACCGTGGGTCATTGGGACATGACCCATATGTTCAACACCACCAATCAAGCAAACATTGGCATCACCGACCATGATGGCACGTGTGGCATCATGCAGGGCTTGCATGGATGAACCACAAAGACGATTGACGGTTGTTGCGGCAACCGAATGCGGAATGCCTGCCAGCAGCGCAGCATTTCGAGCAATGTTGAAACCTTGCTCTAGGGTTTGTTGCACACAACCCCAATAGATGTCTTCAATCTCGGTGGGGTCGAGTTGTGGGTTTCGGGCTAGAAGAGATTGCATTAGGTGCGCAGATAAATCTTCCGCACGAACATTACGGTATGCGCCGCCTTTTGAGCGACCCATTGGGGTTCGAATACAATCGACAATCACGACGTTTTTCATGGTGTTTCCCTCTTAATCTTGATCCGTATGGGTTAGGCTGACTGTCGTTGGGCATCGTAATACCCTTCGCCTTGGGTCGCTTTATCGCGAAGGCCTTGTGGTATTTCATAGGCCGGACCAAGGTCTGCCAGTTTGTCTGCCATTGCGACGTAATTTGCCAATCCAATCGTATCCAGATAGCGGAAAACACCACCACGGAATGGAGGGAAACCTAAGCCATAGACCAGTGCCATATCTGCTTCTTGTGGAGTGGCAATGATACCTTCTTCTAGGCAGCGAACGACTTCATTGATCATGGGCACCATCATGCGATTGATGATTTCTTCATCGCTATAATCTGTGTTTTTGCCAACCACGGTAGACAGCAACGGCGATACTTCCGCGTCCACGTCTTTCTTTGGTTTACCTTTTCGATCTATCGAGTATTGATAGAAACCCAATCCGTTTTTCTGCCCAAAACGTTGTTGCTCGAACATGACGTCAACGCCGTCGCGATAATCTTTCGCCATACGCGTTGGGAAACCCTCTGCCATTACCGCTTGGGCATGGTGAGCGGTATCAATGCCTACCACATCCAACAGGTATGCCGGTCCCATTGGCCAACCGAATTTCTTCTCCATCACTTTATCTATCTTGGTGAAGTCAGCGCCATCACGAAGCAATAAGCTAAAACCGGCAAAGTACGGAAACAGTACACGGTTGACGAAGAAGCCCGGACAATCGTTAACAACGACTGGGCTCTTGCCCATTTTGGCAGCGTAAGCAACAACGCGAGAAACGGTTTCGTCTGACGTGTCTTTCCCGCGAATCACTTCGACCAACGGCATGCGGTGAACGGGGTTGAAGAAGTGCATACCGCAGAAGTTCTCTGGACGCTTTAACGATTTGGCGAGCAAATCGATAGGAATGGTAGAGGTGTTCGACGTGAGTACGGCATCTTCGCTGATCAAGCTTTCAACTTCACTTAAGACGGCGGCTTTGATTGTCGGGTTTTCGACCACAGCTTCTACGATGACGTCAGCTTGCTCAATACCCGCGTAATGCAGGCTAGGCGTAATAGAAGCAAGAACGTCTGCCATTTTTGAACCATTAATACGGCCACGCTCTAGCTGTTTGTTGAGTAGTTTTGAGGCTTCCTTCATGCCCATCTCCAGCGATGATTGACTAATGTCTTTCATCAATACCGGAACGCCACGACTTGCGGATTGGTAAGCAATGCCGCCACCCATGATGCCCGCGCCCAATACGGCGGCGTGATGAGTCTCTTTCCCTTCTTTCGCCGCTTTTTTGGCTTTAGACTTTAGGAATTGGTCGTTAAGGAACAGGCCAACCAAAGCTTGGGTTACAGGACCTTTTACGAGTTTGACGAAGTGTTTGCTTTCAATCAGTAGCGCTTCGTCGCGATTTGCGCGGGATGCTTCTTCTATCGCAAGGACGGCGGCCATTGGGGCGGGATAATGCGCGCCTGCAACTCGCGCCACCATACCTTTCGCCATGGTGAAGCTCATGGTTGCTTCCATTTTGTTAAGCTGAAGCGGCGCTTTTTTCTGTTCGCGGCGTTTTTCCCAATCGAGCTTGCCGTCAATGGCTTGTGTAATGAGTCGTATAGCTGCATCACGTAAATCATCAGGTGCGGTGACTGCATCAACCAAGCCTAGTTTGAGAGCAGCAGGGGCTTTGCTTTCTTTACCTGCCGTGATGAGTTCCATGGCGGTATCGGCACCAACGAGGCGTGGCATACGAACGGTGCCACCAAATCCTGGGATGATGCCTAGCTTGGTTTCAGGCAGACCAATACACGCCGTGGTATCGGCGATACGGAAATCTGTCGACAAGATACATTCACAACCGCCGCCAAGTGCAAAACCGGCGATAACAGAAACGGTCGGGAAGGGAAGATCTTCGATTCTTGAGAAGACACTGTTTGCATCAGCAATCCATTGTGCTAGATCTTCGTCAGGGCTTGAAAACATGTCCAAGAACTCAGTGATGTCTGCACCGACAACGAAGGTCGACTTGGCGGATGTCAGCAAAAGACCACGTACATCTGTTTCTGATTCGAGTGCGCTTAGTGCATCCGCTAGGCTTTTTAGCGTCGCACGATCAAACTTATTGACGGAACCTGGTGCGTCGAGGTTGAGTTCCGCGATGCCATCTTCCAGATAGCGTACGGACAGAGTGTCACCTTGGTAAATCATGTTCTATCTCCGTATTGCCAGCTCTGCGTCTGGTATTTGGTTTACCGTTAAGTAGGGATTCGATCTGGTAAGACCAGCTTTCACTAGTCTGAGCCGCACCAATCGAAAAGGCAAATAAAATGTTAAACGATTGTTTGAATTTTGTGTTTGATCTATATCTCATCTCGCGTGAGAGGGTATGGTGTCCTACAAAAGCAGTTAGCAATGAAAGGACGTTACTGTGTTAAAATCCCGCGCCTTTTCAATGATAGGTCTTTGAAATGAATATCACCCCTTATCTGATCCCTGCGAGTGCGGTGGTGTCGGAAGAGGAAATAAAAAAAAGCCGCTTTATCACTTATCTTGCACATACCTCGGGCATTGAAAGTGCAAAATCCTTTGTGGCAGAAATTAAAGCCAAACATGGCGATGCGCGTCATAACTGCTGGGCGTTTGTCGCAAGTCGTCCTGAAGATTCGATGTGTTGGGGGTTTAGTGATGATGGTGAACCCTCTGGAACGGCGGGGAAACCTATCCTTGCACAGCTCACAGGAAGTGGAGTTGGCGAGATCACCGCAGTGGTTACGCGCTATTATGGTGGGATCAGGTTAGGTACTGGTGGGCTGGTTAAAGCGTACGGCGGAGGGGTTCAACAAGCCCTCGCAATACTGACAACAAATGAAAAGGCAATTACGGTTCAGTTCACACTAAGCTGTGAATACACTCACATTGCCTTGATTGAATCTATATTGGCATCCCATAACGCGGTTCAGGTTAGTACTGAATTCAGCCATAATGTGTTGATGACAGTGGAAGTGGATGCACGGAGTGCCGATCAGATGGCGAGTGAGATTGTAAATCGTACTCGTGGTCAGGTAAGTGTGGCCGGGCTAAATAATAACTCATGATTCAGGTCTACACCTGAATACAAGGATTGAGCCCTCTTAGGCTATGCAATTTCGTTCAATTATCCGAATCGTCGGGCTTCTCCTGGCACTATTTAGTATCACCATGCTGGCGCCAGCAGTGGTGGCATTTATCTATCGTGATGGCGAAGGTTTTCCTTTTGTTCTCACTTTCTTCCTACTTCTTGCTGGTGGTGGTTCGCTGTGGTTTCCAAACAGAGGCTATCGGCATGAACTAAAAGCTCGAGATGGCTTTCTTATTGTTGTTCTATTCTGGACAGTTATCGGTAGTGCGGGTTCCATTCCCTTTATGCTCTCTGAGCAGCCCAATATGTCTGTGACCGATGCTTTCTTTGAATCCTTCTCAGGACTGACAACCACGGGGGCGACGGTCATTGTCGGCCTTGATGATTTGCCAAAAGCTGTACTCTTTTATCGTCAGCTTCTGCAATGGTTTGGTGGTATGGGTATCATTGTGCTGGCAGTGGCTATTTTGCCTGTGCTGGGTATTGGTGGCATGCAGCTTTATCGGGCTGAAATTCCTGGGCCAGTTAAAGACAGTAAAATGACGCCGCGTATCGCTGAAACAGCAAAGGCGCTCTGGTATATCTATCTGGCGCTCACGATATCGTGTGCTGCGGCCTATTGGTTGGCCGGTATGTCGGTATTTGATGCCATTAGTCATAGTTTCTCGACGGTGGCTATTGGCGGTTTCTCAACACACGATGCGAGTATGGGCTACTTCAATAGCTCAGCAATCAACTTCATTACTGTTTTCTTCCTCTTTATATCTGCATGTAATTTCTCTTTGCACTTTGCGGCGTTTGCCAGCGGTAAGCTACATCCTGGCTTCTATTTTAAAGACCCTGAATTTAGGGTCTTTGTTGCTATCCAAATCATCTTACTGGCGATTGTTTTTGGTATGTTGATGGATCATGGGACCTATGACTCAGAGTTTGAGGCGTTTAACCAAGCTATTTTCCAGACCGTGTCTATCTCAACGACCGCGGGATATACCACGACCAGTTTCGCTGAGTGGCCACTATTCCTCCCTGTGTTACTTCTGTTTTCCTCTTTTATTGGAGGATGCGCCGGTTCTACTGGAGGTGGAATGAAGGTAATCCGTATTCTGCTTTTATCCCTTCAGGGGTCTCGAGAATTAAAGCGATTGGTTCACCCTCGCGCGGTTTACACCATTAAAGTGGGAAGCAAGGCTCTGCCGCAACAAGTTGTAGATGCTGTTTGGGGATTCTTTTCCGCTTATGCATTGGTGTTTGTGCTTTGTATGTTGGCATTGATTGCGACGGGGATGGATGAATTAACCGCTTTCTCCGCGGTTGCAGCAACATTGAATAACTTGGGGCCGGGTCTGGGTGAGGTAGCTGTTCATTTTGGTGATGTGAATAGCAGTGCTAAATGGGTCTTGATTGTGTCGATGCTGTTTGGGCGACTTGAAGTATTTACGTTACTGGTCCTCTTTACCCCTACATTTTGGCGCAGCTAGCGTTTAATAGGAATTTATATGAAAAAGGCACTTCTTCTTCATTCAAGCCGCGAAGGGCAGACGGTTAAGATCCTGCACTTTATCGAAAAGGAATTAGCGGGTGACTATCAGTGTGAGCTGGTGGACTTGCATGAGATACCAAATGTGAATTTGGCGGATTACGATAAGGTACTTATTGGCGCATCTATTCGCTACGGGCACTTTAATAAGAAGCTTTACCGCTTTATTGATAATAATTTTTCTGCATTGAAAGCTTCTAACGCTGCATTTTTCTGTGTAAACCTCACGGCGAGAAAGCCAGGAAAGGACACGCCAGAAGGAAGTGTCTACGTACAGAAGTTTCTCAAGTTATCGCCGTGGCAGCCAGAAACAATAGATGTATTCGCTGGTGCACTCTATTACCCGCGCTACCGGTTGTTCGATCGCATCATGATTCAATTCATTATGAAGATGACTGGCGGCGAAACGGATTCTAGTAAAGAGGTGGAATACACCAACTGGGACCGTGTGAAGCAATTCTCAAAGCGTTTTGGTTCGCTTTAACAGCGTTTCGTGTGAAAAATGAACGAACAACCTGTTTTAGATAAAAAACCGCAATAAAGCCCTTGCCAAGATCTCAAACCTCCCTATAATGCCGCCTCACTGACACGGAGCGCGGCGCTAACTAAGGCATTGCACACCCAATCAGTACGGCGAAAACGGCTTCAAAACTGAATGGAAATAAACGCTTGA
>NZ_JBGONO010000030.1:0-58802 GCF_041439165.1 Enterovibrio sp. FF113
ATCTAAGCGAATGTTGTTCTTCTTCTCGATGATATTGAAATGGTGATAATCGTCATAATCAATAAGCGAGATCGCCAAACCCACCTCACCGGCACGGCCACTTCGACCAATACGGTGCATGTAATCTGATGGGCTTCGTGGCAAATCAAAGTTAATCACCACTGGCAGCTTTTCAATATCGAGACCACGCGCGGCAATATCCGTCGCGATAAGCACGTCAATACCGCCAGATTTAAACCCTTCAAGCACGTTAGTACGTGCGCCTTGGCCTTTATCACCATGGAAGACTTCTGCGGTAATACCACGCTTAGCGAGTTTGTCCGCCAAGTGTTCACAAGCCTTCTTGGCATTGACGAAAATCAGCGCTTGTCGCCATTGATGCTCGTGAATCAAATGCGCTAAAACTGCCGTTTTTTCGCCTTTGTTCACGGTAAACACACGCTGAACTAAGGTACTTGCATCGGCACTTTGTACTTGAATTTCAACAGGGTCGTTCAGTAACGCTTGCGTTAATGTCTGTACTTGCTCGGGGAACGTCGCAGAAAACAGCATGATCTGCTTTTTCTTCGGCAACATCGCCAACAATGCTGAGAGTTCCTCGGTAAAGCCAAGGCTTAACATGCGGTCTGCTTCATCAAGCACAAGGGTTTGAACCTTATCAAGCTTGATGGCATTGCTAGAAATCAAATCCAGCAGGCGACCTGGCGTCGCAACCAAAATATCTGCGCCACCGCGCAACGCGAGCATTTGGGTATTCGCAGACACACCACCAAAAACAGCCACGGTTTTAATCGCGCCATTAAAATGCACTGCATAAGATTTGATGCTGTCAGCAACTTGCTTCGCCAATTCGCGAGTCGGTACCAAGATCAGCCCACTCACAAAGTTTCCTTTGCTGTTCGATGACTTACTAGCACTTTGTTGTTCGAAAAGCTGCTGTAACATTGGCAAAGCAAACGTGGCGGTTTTACCCGAACCGGTATTCGCACCTGCAATCAGGTCACGCCCCGCTAACACACTTGGAATAGCTTGCGCTTGAATCGGCGTCGGCTGCTGGTACTCCAGCTCCGTTAGTCGCGCTAACAAAGGTGAAATAAGGCCAAGTTCTGCAAAGTTGGTGGGCGTTGTGACTGTAGTCATGAATAGAAACGGCTCAAGCTAAGAAATAGCCCGCCATTTTACGGCATTTGTCCCCTACTCAGTTAGTGATATTGATCAAACTTTGTCTGAGGTGGGGGTGGCAAAAGCCAAGCGGGGCAAACTTCTATCAGTAAGAGTGGGTAAATGAGGTTTTCAACAAGACAGAATTACTGGGAAATACGCCAGAAATGGGGCGTTTCGTTCCGGAAATCCCGTATAAAAATTACCGACAAACATTTTTGGGCACTACCGTATCATTTACAGCTTAAGCCACGAGATTAGAATTTTAACAATTAGGCATTGTCGTCAGATTTTAGGGGAAGATGATGTTCAACCCACTGTTAAGTGAGTGTAATGAGCCTAATCTTCATTGATAAAATCCCCTCCCAATCTATTCTAATACTCGCCTTTATCCCAATACGGAATACCATCAAATCGTTCGGCAAGAAAATCAATAAACGTTCTTACACGGCGCGATAAGTGGCGGGTCTGTGGGTACACCGCATAAGCGTTTATATTTCTGAACGCGCAACCTGGCAATACTGTGACCACCGAGCCATTGTTGATTTTCTCTTGGGCAATAAAGGTGGGGAGATGCGCAATGCCAAGCCCATTTTCAACCGCCGTTATTAAGTATTCGCCGCTACTGGATTTCAATACCGGATTGATCTTCACTTTCTGTGATTTCCCGTCTGGCATCTCAATATTCCAATGACCGACATCTTTGCTCAAGCTGTAAACTAGGCAGTGGTGATCAGACAGATCTGAAACGTTCGTCGGTGTGCCGTGCTGCTTTAAATAGTCTTGGCTGGCACACAGTACGTGTTTAATCGTGGCGAGTTTGCGCGCAAGTAAGGTTGAATCTGGCAGTTCGGCAATGCGAATAGCAAGGTCATAGCCATCTTCAATCAAGGAAACTTGGCGGTCATTGAAGTCGAGTTCAAACTCAACATTCGGGTGCAGTTTCAAAAAGTCATTGATGGCCGCGCCCATGTGCAACACCCCAAAGGTGGATGGCATGGCGACTTTCAATGGCCCTTTTAGCACGCAATGTGCCTCTGATGTGACTTCTTCCGCTTCGCGAACATCTTCAAGAATTCGCAGGCAATGTTCATAAAAAGCTAAACCCGTTTCGGTCGGTCTCATGCTGCGCGTGGTGCGATGGAAAAGCTGTGCATTGAGATGATTTTCCAACTCTTTTAGGCGACGACTGACCGCAGACTTTGCAAGATTCATACGTTCAGCAGCGCCACTGATGCTGCCAGCATCAACGACCCGCACGAAAGTTTCCATGTTCGTGAACTTATCCATCCTGCCCCGCCGTTTTAATAATCGTTGTTTTGATTGTTCTCAATTAGAGAACACTAATTTACTCAAAGTAGAGTTTATTATCCATCCTAGCATTCATAGACTGAATGTGAATTTCAAGGAAGCAGTTAACGAGATAGGATCAAATGATGAAAAAAACAATGATTGCGGTATCCATTGCCGTGACAACCTCGCTCTCAAGCTTTGCCGTCACCGCAAACGAACCTGTTTGGGACGCAAACAAAATCCAACTTATTGCAGAGAAACTGGATAACGGCGTTTACGCTTATTACCCCTCTGACGCCAAAGAACTTGAAATACAAGGTTTACCTGTTGCCACCAGCGGCGGGTTTATCGTGGGTGAAAAAGGCGTGCTGATTATCGACACCATGCTCAATGAGCGCTTGAACAAACAAGTTCAGGGAATGGTAAAGAAAGAAGCGGGTAAGCCCATTATTTATGCGGTGAATACCAGCTCCCACGGCGATCACTCTTACGGGAACATGTATCTGCCGAAAGAGACGCGCATCATCCAACACGAAGTCACTCAGAATTATATCCAAACACATTTTGAGCACGACACTCAATTTATGATGCAGAATTTCGGCAAAGGTCGTGGCATTGAAGAAGTGGTTCCAACCAAAGCCGATATCTTGGTGGGTAATGGCGGCAACATCGAGATCGATTTAGGCGGTAAGAAAGTCGAAATTATCGATTTCGGCTTTGCACAAACAGGCGGCGATCTGTTTGTTTGGGAACCTCAATCAAAAACGCTATGGTCAGGTAACCCGATTATTACCGTGCAGCCTTCCCTACCATGGTTGCTTGATGGTCACTTGCTGGAAACGCTAGATTCTCTGAAAAAAGTCATGGCATTCCTGCCGGAAGACGCAACGGTTGTACCGGGTCATGGTTCGCCAATGAAGCGTGAAGACATTCAATGGCATGTCGATTATCTTCAAACGATTAAAGATCAGGTTCAAGCGGCGATTGATGAAGGTTTAACACTAGAAGAAACCGTTGCCAAAGTTCAGATGCCTGAGTTTAGCGGCTACGCGCTTTACGGCTGGGTTCACCCAAGCCTGAATGTGCCGGCAGCGTACAAAGATTTGACTACGACTAATTAAAGACACGCTTCTCTACTGAGTAATATCAGCCATTTATTCGAAACCGCACGTTAGCGAGTGAGTGGCTGGTTTTTCTATTTCAAAGGAAAAAATGGGCATGATCTAAACCACAAGCATCATTCGACGCCCTTTTCCTTCTTGTTTTATCTGAGTTTTCATCTCTGAAGACAACGCATTCTCTTCCACACACAGCATGCCAAGTGCGCTGGCATCTGCCATCCACGAAATCAACGCTTGTGCGCCTTTGTCTCCAATATTGCATCTCACCAAACCAATTTCTTGTACGCTGCGCGGTAAGTACTTAGCTAGGATGGTCATTCCTTCATCGCCAATGTTACCGTTATAACTCATGCTCAATGATCGAAGCTTGGCATTGCCGCTTTCGTAAATGGCGTGGATAGCTTTGACGATCGCTGTGACATCTTCAAGGTTCAGATCTGCGCTGCGCAGATGCAAGTCATAGCTTGTTCCTTCTTGATTCTGAGTCGAAAGGGCGTCGGCAACTTTCATACAGACGGGTTTATTCGTGGCTTGCAGTGCCGAGATCAGTGGTTCCATGTTCATTTCAGGCTTTTCTCCTGCCATTAAATTGGATGGCATCAAACACAGCGATGCCGTTGCGACACTCGCTTGCAATACCCTTCGCCTTGCTACACTCATCATGCTTATCGGTCCAATCCGCTAATTTAAATTTATCATCCATGATTACTGTGGTTCTCACGGTTTGGATCGTTGCATTGTCATTTCCTTTTATCGTGTCTTGTCTCTAAGAAACTTTTCGGTAGCCATTTCATCGTTTGATTTGATGATAGTTTCACTAGTTACAGGATCAACTTTGAGAATGAAATATGGATATCAATATGTTTAATAAAGTATTTTTTCTTTTTTTCGGCTTAGTGGCGTTAACTGGATGTGTCAATAAAGACGAGATCTATGCCAACCCGCCGCAAGAATTGACCGAAGGCGTTAACAAGCTCATGCCCGCGGCTAACAATTTCGTTCACAATGCCCAAGATGAAGCATTGAAAAATGGCATTCCACTTACGGATGCTGAGATGACAATTGCCAAAGTGATGGGTGTTCAACAGCCAGAAAAAGTACGTGTATATTACGTTGATAAACTGCCTGCACCAAAAGACCCAGAGCTGTTAGAAGTCGCCAAAAGCGTGGGGTACACGAACCCAAACATGGCTGGATACACCTATGGTTACGGCGTTTGGATTAAAAAACGTTATAAAACACAACCTGATTTGTTGCCCCATGAACTCGTACACGTAAAACAAGCTGAAGAACTCGGGCTGACTGAACAAACACGTCAGTACCTCATGCAGATGTTTGTTTACGGCTACTACAATGCACCAATGGAAACAGAAGCACGCAAGGCAACTGGACACTTCTAACCCGCTTTAGTCAAACAAACGGTATTGTCGGCAAGTCCTATTGAAGCCATCCATTCGGGTGGCTTTTAACCATGCTAGTTGCTCAAAATTTCATGTCATTCTTGTGCACTGCTGAAAAAGGCTATCAACCGCTGACAAAAATGCTTCGCGACCACATGACCTTCACAAGAAAGTGATTAATAGAGATGTCAGCCGTCCCTCTCAACAGCTTGAATCAAAGAAAACCACCCAACCATTGCCACATACATTAATCCAACCACTCTCTATGCGCTTTTTCAGCGTCACCCAAATAATCCAAGATCCAATTCACGGCGGGGTTTTCTTTATCTGTTCTCCATGCAATGCAGCACGGGCTTCTTGCTGGCGGCTCAACCAGTGTTTTTTCAACTAACTCCCCTGTTTTCAAATATAACTCTGCCATATGTGACGGCATGGCGCCGATACCTAAACCTGACCGGAAACATTGAATCGCACTATGCCAATTGGGTACGGTTAAACGACGTTGGTTATCCAGCAGCCAAGTGGCGCGTTTGGGTAGAATACGGGAAGTGTCTTCAAGACAAATGGCCGGATAGCCAAGAAGCTGTTCATTTCGTAACGGTTCGCTTTCTTTGGCTAAAGGGTGGTCTTTGGATACCACAAATCGCCAAGTCAGGATCCCCATATCGCGATAACTGAGGTTTCCGCTAACCGGCACAGCAGCCGTCGCGCCGATGGCGATATCTGCTCTGTCGTAGGCCAATGCATCCCACACGCCGTTAAACACTTCCATGGTAAGCAACAATTCCACGTCAGGGAACGCATCATAAAAATCACGCACCAATGAATCCACGCGATCTTCACGCACCACGTTATCCAACGCCAAGGAAACGCTTCGCGTCCAGCCATTAGCGACACGTTGAGTTTGATCTCGGATCTCGTCCATACGCTTCATCAAGTCACGCGCTTCAACAACGAAAAACTCGCCTGCTGGCGTTAAACGCACTGCACGGTGCAATCGCTCAAATAAATTCACAGCAAGTTTGTCTTCCATTTGTCGAATGGTATAGCTCACTGCGCTTGGCACCTTGTGCATTTCTTCAGCTGCCGCAGAGAAACTCCCTCGCCTTGCAACGGCGTCCACTACCTGAAGATCTTGATAAGAAAACATAAATTCTGCCTTTGAGCCTGCCACTGTTAATTATCAAATGTGCCACTCGACGCCTCACATCAAATATTTTGAAAGCAATGGCGAAATTTTAGCGTTTCACAGCGCTTTTCGCTACCGCTACACTCCACAACCAAGTAAATCCGAGAATAATTAACGGACAAGTGAAATGAAAAATTCTGTTCCAATGACAACGATGATTTGGTTCGCAGCGCTGAGCATGCTCGGCTTCCTCGCGACCGACATGTACCTGCCCGCTTTTGAAAACATCCGCCTTGAGATGGGTACATCACAATCTATGATTGGCCTGTCGCTGACCGTATTCCTACTGGGTATGGCGCTTGGACAGATTGTTTATGGCCCAATGTCTGACCGTATTGGCCGAATTAAAGTGCTCGTTGGCGGTATGGCGCTGTTTAGTGTGGCAACCATTGCCTGCTTTATGGCTAACAGCATTGAAGTTTTCCTTGCTGCCCGTTTTGTGCAAGCTCTGGGGGCGTGCAGCGCGTCTGTGATTTGGCAAGCCGTGGTGATTGACCGCTACGATAGCAAAACATCACAACGTGTATTTGCTACCATCATGCCGTTGGTTGCTTTGTCTCCGGCACTTGCGCCTCTGCTAGGTGCAGGCCTTGAAGCTCAGTTCGGCTGGCGCAGTATCTTTATTGTTCTGGTCGGCTTAGGTGCTTTGTTGGTTATGGCTACACTACGCCAACAAGAAAGTGCGCCCGTGATCAACAGCGATGAGAAAATTGGTGCGAAGCTGGTTAGCGATTACAAGCACATTATTAGCTCACGCAAGTTTATCGGTAACATGCTGGTATTTGCAGGCTGTTCAGCCGCATTCTTTGCATGGCTGACAGGCTCTCCGTTTGTAATGACTGAGATGGGTTACAGCGGTGCTGACATCGGCATGAGCTATGTGCCACAAACTATCGCGTTTATTGTCGGTGGTTACAGCTGTCGTGCGCTACTGAATAAATTCGACGGATCAGTACTTCTGCCTTGGTTTGTGGGTCTATTTATCGCCAGTGTTGCCGTTATCTTCGCGATTTCTTGGCAGACAGACGTGACTAACATTTGGCCTGTCCTGATCCCGTTCTGCTTCTTGGCAGCGGCAAACGGCGCTATCTACCCTATCGTGGTGAACAAAGCGCTAGAAGAGTTCAAACATTGCAGCGCAACGGCAGCAGGTTTGTTGAACTTCCTGCAAACCATGATTTGTTTCGTGGCAAGTGGCATTGTGTCGGCGTTGGCAGTGAGCGGTTTGCTTACCGTATCCGCCGTGATGATGGGTGCTGCTGCAAGTGTAGGTCTTGGTCTGGTATTAAGCTGGAATGGCAACCGTGTGCCGTTCGAGGACAACGCACAAGCGGCGTAATTGTTGTCTAGCAACCTTGCCTATTCAAATCAGAAACCGCCTTTGAGGCGGTTTCTTCGTTTAATCAATGCGTTGTCCCACTGCCATCAATACGCGCATGTCGCCCATGCTGAATGGGTGAGAAGTAGAAACAAGGTTTAAACCTGCATGAGTGTAGGCTTCTTCAATCTCAGTAGGCATAAAGCCTGCGCCCGAACTTTCACTCTTTTCCCAATCCCATTGCACCAACAAACCTTTGTCTGCCAACAGCATCGCCAGCAGCGCGATGGTTTCGGGATAATCAGGCACAAAGGCCAATGATGACGACGCTACGATCAAATCAAAACGCTTACCCGCCTGTCGACACTCACGAACGAGCGCTTCATCAACTACACCTGCCACCGTGTTCACGTTTGGTAGCGCTTTCGCATCTAATACACCGATCATCTTTGAAGCGGGATCTATAGCAGTAATGAATGCAGCGTCTGGAGATAATTTTTCGGTCAATAACCCCGTCCCGCAACCAAAATCCAGAATGGTGAGTCCTTTAATCTTCACAACGTCAGTTAATGAGCGGACAGTATTTTCCGAATAGGCGATGACCGCTTGGTTGTCATCCCATCCTTCAGCCATATCATCCCAGCTTTCGCTCATTTCATTTTCCCTAATGCTTTGTGAATAAGCTGAAAATACTAAGGCAATTCGAGTCTTATCGCTATAAACGTGTATTTACTTAGTGCTTTACTGAGCGTTTTGTCCAATCTCACCCCCCCTTTATGTCCCTATAAGTACAAATACATCGACAAAAAAGCCAGAGCACTTGGCTCTGGCTTTTTGTTTACGATAGACGTTACGACGCCACGGAGTCAGCTCGCATTGGCCCACCGAACTTAGCCAAGGTGGGGAAAACAGTGTTCAGTGCACTGTTATTTAGCCCCAGCCACTTAACCATATGTGCGGCGTATTGCTCATGGCTAATGGATGGAATAAGTCGTCCATCGCCATTGTCGTCTTGACCGTTTCGGGTGAAGTCAGGATATGTACCGAAACACTGCTTACCTGCAGTGTTTCCGCCAAAGATAAACTGACCGCCACCCCACCCATGATCAGAACCTTTACGCGCATTGTCGTGCATGCTGCGGCCAAACTCTGACATTGTGAAGGTCATAACGTTGTCGGTCAGCCCTTCTGCATCTAGCGCCGTATAAAAGCCTGCAATGGCCTCAGAAAACTCCTTCATCAGTTCGTCTTGACGACGTACTTGATTATCATGGGTATCGAATCCACCAATAGAGACGTAAAACACCTGACGGTTATGTCCCAGCATTTGCGCCGCATCGATCATCTGTTTAATGGCGCGAAGTTGGCTTCCCAGATTTGACGCTGGAATGCGTTTATCTTGCGGAATCGACGCGATTATCGGTTCCATTTGCTGCTGGGCGTCAACGGCCTGTTTAACCATATCTGCATACCCAGCCACTAGCGGTGAATCATAGTGTTGAGTTGCCATGGTTTCATAACTCGTGCGGATAACATCACTGGTCAATGCTTGAAGCTCTTCAAAGCCATTTTTATTCACAAACATTTTGTCAGAATTAAAGCTATCGAGCAGCGTATTTGGCCCAGTGTAAAAGCTGTTTGGAATACCAGACATATCACGCATCAGGACATCCATTGACATTCCTAGCCAACCTTGCCCACTGTAACGATCACCCTGCCAACTGTGCTGCCACACTTCTTGCTGTTTATTGTGCGCAAACAAATACGGTGGCAATTCTGCTTTCCCGCTAACAATGTCTTCTTTTTGGGTGGGCTCTAGCAATGGCCCTACATTCATCGCCAGGCTCACCTTTCCCTTTTGGAATATCGGCATCAGCGGCTTTAAAGATTTGTGTAGACCAAACTCGACATCGTTTTTATCTCGGATATCGATAGGTAACAAACTTTGCCGAGAAACTGCGATACCCTTTCGAGATGAGGCGTATTTGTTGTAGTTGGTACTATCCATTGGAAGCACCTGATGGAAAAAGTCATTCCCCCCATTTAAGAACACACATACCAACGCTTTATAATCTTCTGCGTCTTCGGCAATAGCACTAAAACTCATGGGCGCAGATACTGTCGCGCTCACTGCCCCGATTGATTGAATAAAGTGGCGTCGTGTTAATTTCATGCGCGATTCTCCTGAACGTGAAAATACGGGGAAGCCAAAGCAATAAATAACAGGCGTTGCACCCATTTGCCGGGATGAATATCGATTCCGTTATAGTGCTCTCTTAACACGTGCTTAAGTGGTTCGGGCATGCTTCCATTGAAGAACCGTTCTGAAACCTCTTGTGTAAACCCTTCAATGTCTTTGTTTTGAATAAGTACTTTCAAGCTTTCAACATCAATATAAAGCTGTTTTTTTAATGGCTTATTAATGTCCTGAAGATTCAGTCTTAAAATGCCATAAATGAAATTATGCACGTAGATAACATGTGACCAATCAACGATTTGTAACTCTGGCGCGACCAAATTGTTATCAGCTACCACACCTTTAGGGGCATAGTCCGGTAAATAAAAATTAAATACCGATGGCGAGCCTAGCGGATACTGATTACAGGTTTTCAGATAAATCAGATCCGATTCTACTAATGCACTTCCGCCGCCAGGTAGCACATCCAGTGCACGATAAACGTACACCAGCGACAGCCAAGGCTCTCTGACCTTACTCATTGACTGTGGCGGTGCTGTGTAAACCTCATCATCAGTCAAAATTGCCCATACGACGGCTTTCAAATCGCCTGTTTCACCCTCGCCATTATCGTCAAATACCTCAGAAACACGACGGACATAATCTGATGATGGGTTAGAGCTAACCAGCTTTTGAATCAAATTTTTGCAGATATTTGGGGCGGTCGAAGGGTGGTGAAGCAACAGCTCCATCACTTGATCCATTTCCTGATCAGCGGGAACATTTTTGGCAAAGTGATGACCTAATATGTGTTTTTCACCACGGTCATGATCGCTTTCATTCGCTGCCATCGGTGTCATCAGATGCGAATCAGTATGGCTCCAGCCTGTGAACACACGGGCTAACTCTTGAATATCTTTTTCGTGATAGCAAGGCTTTGGCGAACCATTGGCATCCAAAATCAGGCTTCCATCGGAAGCGCGCTGATAAAGACCTACGGAGAAAAGTTGTAGGATTTCTCTGGCATAGTTTTCATCAGGACGACGACCTGTTTCTGGATCGCCTATTTGGTTCCCTACCATAGTCAGATAGTGACCCATGACGGGAGACAACGACACAGCCTTGAGCAAATCGCGATAATTGCCAAACGCATGCTCACACAGTAAGTCGTTATAGTTGGCAACGGCAGGAGTATGATTAATCAATGTCGCATCTTGATCTGAAGCGACAAAAATCTGAGTCAAAGCATAAGCAATACGTTGCCTTAATTGATCATCGGCGTAAAACGCGATATCTAACCAAGCACGGATACGTGTAGAGCGCGATGGCATCTTTCCATAGTCTTGTGCGTCGAACTGTTTTTCACATTGTGACAAATGAGAAGTGACAGGAAGGCTGACCTGTTCGTCAAACCATGCTTTAGCGCGTTTATCAATCATCGCATGTGCTTCGCCGCGCTTCGGACCAAATGTCGCCAGATCCAGCCAACGTGAGGCATGCTGAAAAGAATCAAATTGCATATCGAATACCCTTAATTTGGTCGGGCATTCCTGATACTTATTATTTTTATTAAGTATCAACTTCGAATCACCCGAATCGCAAACAAGAATATTCATATTTCTTACCCTAAAACATAGTAGTGACTAAATTATTAGTCACCACTCTAATTAAACGCCAAGGTATCAATATTAATACATTGATGATATTGATTATTTACACGCTTTTGTGAATGAAACCCAACAAAGTCTCGATAGTGCAACACTATCCGTTAATTTATCTCATCAATTTGATTAATATAACAATAAATAAACTCACCATTTGTTAAGTAATCAGACAACTGCTCATCAGACAGCTATTTAATAGTGTAAGCACAAAGGGACGTTTAATCTTCAGGGAAAGGTTAAAACAAGAGGAGGCGGTAAATGACACGATATCCGATATACCCAAATAACCTTAGGAAGCTGGACTGAAAACGATTTGATAGTGCGGCTGGGCAGGCAGTAATGGCGTTGAGGCTTGCTCGATATACGCATCGAACCCTGAACGGTAAAAAGGAGAAAGCGGATGACCACTTTGCCCACCAGGTAGGGTCAGAATACCATTCACCTCGTCTCCGGGTTGGACAATTAAACGCTGTGAGGCACCAGATGCCTTCCCTTGAACGGCTGGCATATATCGATCGCCAAACGCTTCAGCTTTAGGCATATCTAGCAGCTTGCTCAATATGGGAATTTGGCGACTAAACGGGTGCTGAACATTGAGTGTGTTGATACTCCCCCAGCGCAGGGCCTGCAGTGAGCCATCAACATGCCCTGTTGTATCTACCATCAGATCATCACGCATCGTCACATACGCTGCAGTGAGGAAACGATTCCAATCTGCGTGTCCAGCGGGTAACCAACTTGCTGGTTTTTCATCGACCAATTGCCATAACGCTGGCTCTAATTGCCTTTCCAGCAAGCCCAAGCTGAGTCCATTTTCGGCAAGTTGTGTTTCTATTGGAGCGAACAAGATATCCATTAAAGTATCGCGGTACTTTCTCACTAACGTATAACCGACAGAATCAGCACATGCGCAGCGCTGCCAGTTTTCCAACGCGGTAATATCGTCGTTAAAGCGCGCTGGTTCTCGCTGTAAATTAGTGAGCAACACACGGTGCCATCGATCCAAGAAGAAGGCTTCATTGTCTAGCTGGATTCGATAGAAGTCCTCCGGATCAAATACGTCTTTTTCGAACAATCGCTGTTTTATTTGTACGCTTCTCGCGCCCAATGCATAGCCACCATTACCAAAACGGGCATCTTGCTTGGTGCTCACGACCCTACTGTTCCCTGTCCATACCATCGAACGTTTTGGGTTGATGATAAAGGGCACATCGCGCGCTTGTTGACCCCACGCTTTGTCATATAGAAACGAAGGAAGAGGTATTTGAGCGGGTTTTCGTCTGTCAGGCATTGCGCCTGTTGCTTGCCATCCGATGTTGCCATCTTTGTCGGCGACAACCATGTTCTGAACCGGAATGCCTGTTTCCTTGCTAACTTCAAAAGCAGATTCAACTGTTTGAGCAGTTTCTAAATTCAATAGGTTCAAATTCACAGCATAGTCTTGGTGTGCTACCCAAGAGAGTGCGAATTTTTCCCCATTAACAATTTTCACAGGCCCAAATTCGCTCATTTCGAGCAGGTATTTATGCTCCCCTTTTTGCGTGGGAATACTTTCTGACACCAAGGCCGTTTTGTCATCGTCAGCTAACCTGTACCAATCCGCGGTATCTATATAGCCATTCGTAAAACCCCAGGCTATATGGCCGTTTGAGCCAACCACTACCGCGGGGGCACCCGGTAAGGTGACACCCGTGATCTGGCGGTCATCACTGTCTTCTTTATAGTTAAGTTGAGCACGATACCAAATGATAGGAACTTGAATACCAAGATGCATATCATCCGATAGCATTGCGCGACCATCACGAGTTAATGCTCCCCCTACCGCCCAGTTGTTACTGCCAACAACCGCTGAATCATCGATGTCTCGCGTCATGGCTGCGGTAACAATTTCAGCAGAAAGGGAAGGTATCCGTACTTTTTTGAGAGGAAAACGGCTGCCATCCAGTGCCGCTTGATACTGGCTAGGCTGGGTCACAAACCCAACCATGTCTTCACCAAAGCTATCTTCGAGCGCACCCATAGTGAGGTCTCTATTTAGGCTTCGGCCTTGCAGGTCAAGATACATACTAAATATCGCAAGTAACGAGTCCTCAGGAAGCCAAGGCTTTCGCTCCGCTTGCGTCACCACATACTCAAACGATGGGAAAGTTGCTTGTGCAAGGGCATCATTCACGCCGTGGGCATAGGCATTAAGCTGCTGCTTTTGCGCCGAAGGCAACATAGCCACTATCTCGCGACTGCGTTTTCTGAATTGGTGAAATCGCGTACTTTCATCAAGAGACAATGCCGCATCGCCAAATAGCTCAGATAACTCCCCGGCAGCATTCCGTCGCAGTAAGTCCATTTGAAAGAAACGATCTTGTCCGTGCGCATAGCCTAATGCGTAAGAAGCATCTGTACGATTATCGGCAATGATGATCGCTGTACCAAGTTCATCGCGCTGCAGATAAGCCGTGTCGGATATTGTTGTGGCAGTGGAGACCCCCGACAGCGCAGGCAGGCTCAATGCGAGACCGCCATAAACGATAGCAGTGGCAAGCAGCGCTATTAGAATCGCAGCAATAAACAGAAATCTAATTACTTTAAACATGCCCCTTCCCTGGCTGTTTTACGTTTTCATCTATGCAACGTCTCGGAAGTGTTCGCCAATACACGGAAATCAATATGGTAAATAAAACGCTCTGAAAGACTTTTAATAATGCTATCGCGTGTTGCCTATGGATTGTTTAAAAAATAAACACCTTTGCAACAGAGATCGACAAAAGAAAGCGGTTGCAAATACAACCGCCAATAACATTCACCAATACTCATATCTACCCTTTAATGACTGTGAAGGCCAACCCTATTCCCTTCACTATCTTCGATATGGGCATAGACACCAAAATCACCAATCGGGGTTTTTGCTTTTAAAATGGCACTGTCGGATATACGTGCCAAGACTTCATCTATGTTTGCGACGCTGAAATAAATCATGGTTGATGATGCTCCAGGCGTATTTTCTTCACAGGCTATAAGCGTTCCTGTCGCACCATAGCCTCCTTCTTCAACAGGAAACCACGCCATATGGACACCACTGACTTCCTGCCGCTTCAATGTCATACCCAACGTCTTCTCATAGAAGCCAATCGCTCGCTCCATATCTGTCACTGCAATTTCAAACCATCCAACCGGATTCATATCTACCTCTATGTTTTATTCCTAGCGTCCTATCAAACTAGCTGAAGAAACACGATCCCGAACTAAAAACAAAAACGCCTCCAATAAATGGAGGCGTTTTAGCAAGGTTAAGACAGGGGTGATTACAAATGATCACCACGACGCAATGCGTCAATACGCTTATCAAGTGGTGGATGCGTCATGAAGAATTCGCTCAATGATTTTTTACCATTGATGCCAAACGCCATCATTGACCCTTCCAAACGGCTTTCGTGGCTCACTTTTAGCCTTTCCAGTGCCGCGATCATTTTCTCTTTGCCAACCAGTTTGGCAGAACCTGCGTCGGCTTTGAATTCGCGATGACGGCTAAACCACATGGTCAAGATGCTCGCCAACATGCCAAATACAATTTCAAGCACCGAGGACACGATGAAATACACCATGAAGCTGCCACCACCTTCACCTTCTTCGCTGTTGTTGTTCATGCCACTGATGGCACCAGCAATTAAGCGAGAGATGAAGATAACAAAGGTGTTAACCACACCTTGCATCAGCGTCATCGTGATCATATCACCATTGGCAACATGACTAATTTCATGAGCCAATACGGCTTCGGCTTCGTCACGAGTCATGTTTTGTAGCAGACCACTTGATACCGCAACCAATGACGCATCACGTTTTGCGCCAGTGGCAAATGCGTTAATGTCGTCAGAGTAGTAAATAGCCACGGTTGGCATGCCGATACCGACTTGCTGAGCCTGACGACTCACTGTGTTCATCAACCAATGTTCAGTTTCATTGCGTGGGTGTTCAATCACTTCGCCACCCACCGAACGCAGCGCCATTGATTTTGACATCAACAATGACACCAGTGACCCACCAAAACCGAACAATGCGGCCATCAGCAGCAAGCCAGACAAACTGCCCGGTTGCATGCCTGTTACGGCATAAACGATGTTTAACACGATGCTGAATACAAACAGCACCGCTAGGTTGGTCATTAAAAATAAAGCTATGCGTTTCATTACTAGTTTTGTCTCCGAAAAATTGAAGCGCTATGGATGAGATAGTAGGGTCAAACCGCGGAAAAACAACCCTATGTAGCAATTTGTAACGTAAATTATTGCAACGCTATAATTGGTGCTACTTTTTAACAGCACGCTGAACGGCTTCTTCATTTGTCTAAATTAGACTTTGGTCGAGTTGAAAAGAAGCCGTATCAGGAATAGTGTGTCGTAAAGGGTGAGCGTGTTATTGAACACGCTTAAGTACTCCACAGTGGAATGCGGTTCTAAGGAGAGGAAACCATGGCTGATAAAGAAAATTATCGTGTTGCAATCGATATCCTTTGCTGTCACTTAGGCATGAGCTTTGATGAGGCGTGTACAGAGTTGGGGCTTGCTGACGACGAGAACCAAAAACTGAAACAGGTATCTGATGTTCAGCAATCGCTGATGGGTCTGCTTGAAGACAATAAATAAGCTATTGTTGCAGTAGCAAGCTAGCCATTTGTGGCAAAACGAATATTAAAAGCCAGCATTGCGCTGGCTTTTTTCATTATTCTGGCACTCGCAGATTTTGACGTTTACAGCCCCAAGGGTGCAATGTCGATGTAGCCGCTCAAATCTCTGGATTTGATGGATGGCATGTAAGGGATCTCTCCCAGCTTTGGCACTTTCAGGTGATGTTCTAGCGTTTTGACGATATCACTGTAATGCTCCGTGCCAGGATTAATGCGGTTAGCCACCCACCCCACAACTTCCAGCCCATCACGACGAATCGCTTCAGCGGTTAAGTAAGCGTGATTTAAACACCCTAATTTAATTCCAACGACCAAGATAACAGGGAGCTTTTCCTCTCCAACCCAATCTGCCAATGTGCTGTCATAACTTACAGGTACGCGCCAACCGCCCGCGCCTTCGACTAACGTAACATCTGCTTTGGTTTGAATATTCCTTAAACCGTCACTCAGTAACGCAAAATCAACACTGCTATTTTCAATCTCAGCGGCAATATGAGGAGAGCACGCGGCTTCTAGTAGACATGGGTTTACATCTTGATAGCGAACGTCAACAGTCGAGCATTCACGAAGACGTATAGCGTCCGAATTCATTGGGCCTTGCTCTGTCTCTTCGCTGCCTGCGGCAACAGGTTTATAGCCAACGACACTGTAACCCGCTTTAGACACGGCTTGCATGATCGCCATCGAGGCGACCGTTTTACCTACTTCTGTGTCTGTGCCTGTCACGAAATAGCTTTTAGTCATTATTTATCGCTCCGAAGCAAACTTGATATGTTGCGGGGACGAAACCATCTTCTAACTGAAATTCCCGATAGGTGTTTTCCAATTGAATAAATGTTCGCTTGCCAACGAGTCCCGCTTCTCTTCCCTCAGATAGATGTGTCGCGCCAATACCTTTTAGGTCTTTCATCAGTGCGAGTGCTGAGGGGTATCTTTCTATTAACGTCTGGCATTCTAAGTGGTGATTCGCACTTCCAGCTTGCGCAAGCGCAAGGTTTACCTGCTTTAGCGTCAGAAATGTGTTCACGTGTTGACGTGAATCAACTTGGCTCCATGCCTGTTTTAATTCATACAGCGAACCATCGAGTAACGTGGAGAACAAAATCGTCCCCCCAGGCCTCACAACTCGCTTCATTTCTTGCAAAGGCACCGACAGATCGTTGCACCATTGCAGCGCCAAGGATGTAAATACAACATCAACACTGTTATCGGCAAATGGCAGTGACTCTGCATCTCCAGACACATACTGCAACGCGTCTCCACAACGTGCTCTCGCGTGCTCTAGCATTTGTTCGGACAGATCCAGCGCGATAACCTGCGCGCCGTGCTTCGCGATTTGCTCACTAAAATATCCGGTCCCACAGCCTAGATCGAGCACGGTTTTTTCTTGCCAATCCGGCAGCAGTGACATCAATTCATGACCAACACGTCGCTGAAACGCAGCACTTTGGTCGTATGTTGCAGCGGCGCGGCTGAATGCGTCTTTTATGGCGTTTTTTTCCTCGCACAAAGCGAGTGAGGCGTCGAGATGTAACGATACGGCTTGGCTCATGCGCCCTCCTCTATACAACGACGGAGTGAAGCGGCGAGATCGCTGACCTGCGCTTCTGATTGGTTAACGGATAGCGTAATGCGAAGACGCGCTGTATTGGCTGGCACGGTGGGCGGACGAATCGCTCCCGTCAAAAAACCGGTTTGTTTCAGACTCTGCGCGACGGTTTGCATCCGTTCAACCGAACCTAATACGACAGGTTTAATCGGTGTGATGGTATTGATAACTTCAGAGCAATCAGAAAGCGCTGAATGAAAACACGCCGACAACACCGCGAGCTTCTCCCTGCGCCATGACTGTGATTTCACCATAGAAAGGGCGTGAGACAAGGCATAGGCCTGTGCAGGCGGCATAGCTGTGGAGTAAACATAGTGACGAGCAAACTGCGTAAGGTACTGATGCACAGACTCGCTACACATGACCGCTGCCCCCATCATGCCAAACGCTTTACCAAAGGTGACAATCAGGATATCTGGCTTCACATTAGCAATGTGCGCGCTTCCCTGTCCTGCATCACCCAGCACACCAATGCCATGTGCATCGTCAACCATCAGCCATGCGTCGTGCGCTTCACAACGAAATTTGATGTCAGCCAATGGCGAGAGATCGCCATCCATACTGAATACGCCTTCCGTGACCACAAAACGCGCTGGTGCATTGGCATTCGAACGCAATAACGCATCCAGCTTTTCAATGCTGTTGTGGGTAAAACGCTGCATTTTAGCTCCTGACAACATACCCGCCTCCATTAAGGATGCGTGGTTCAGTTTGTCTTGCAGCAATACATCGCTTTTCTCAAGCAGCGAAAAAATCACGGCTTGATTAGCTGAAAAACCGCTGTTGAAAAGAATTGCCTGATCAAATCCTAACCAGTCACAAAGCGCTTGTTCGAGGTCTTGGTGAGCATAGGTAAACCCCGTCACCAAAGGCGAAGCTGTACTTCCTGCACCATATTTCGTCAACCCTTCTTGCCACGCCGCAATTACGCTAGGGTCTTGCGCCAGCCCCAAATAGTCGTTGCCGGAAAAGTTGAGATACGACAGGTTATCGCCATCAACGAGCTTTGCACCTTGATGATGGAAAGCACTCACCTTTCGTAAAAGATGTTGCTCTCGACGCGCATCGAGTTTTTTCTCAATACGACGTTGAAGCTGACTAGATGGACGCTGACTTTTTTCAGGCCTTGATTCTACGGGCATGGTTTAGACGCGCCTTTAAACGTTAGCTTCGTAGAACAGATCGTCCTTACCCGGACGCGAAGCAACGCGCTCTGCCACTTGTGACAACAAGGTTTCTTCTTGAATTTCATCGGGTTTTTGAACAGCTTGCTCTCGGTTTACACCCAGCTTCTTGAAAAGCTGCATATCAGCATCTTCGTCAGGATTTGGGGTTGTGAGCAACTTGCAGCCATAAAAGATAGAATTTGCACCTGCCATAAAGCACAGCGTTTGCATCTGCTCGTTCATGTTCTCACGACCCGCAGAGAGACGAACTGCCGACTGCGGCATGATGATCCGAGCGACTGCGATAATACGGACAAAATCGAACGGATCCACATCTTCAACTTCTTCGAGTGGCGTGCCTTTCACTTTAACCAACATGTTAATCGGCACACTTTCTGGGTGATGCGGTAAGTTGGCTAACTCCACCAGCAGCCCCGCACGATCACGTGCATTTTCACCTAAACCAATGATGCCACCAGAACAGACTTTCATACCTGCGCCACGCACATGAGAAAGTGTATCTAAGCGATCTTGGTAAGTACGAGTCGTAATGACATTACCGTAATACTCAGGAGAGGTATCAAGGTTGTGGTTGTAATAATCCAAACCAGCACCCGCCAGCTCTCCCGCTTGATCTGGCGTCAACATGCCCAGCGTCATACAGGTTTCAAGTCCCAAGCCCTTCACGCCTTGGATCATTTCTTTCAAGTAAGGCATATCTCGCGCTTTAGGATTTTTCCACGCCGCGCCCATGCAAAAACGTGTTGCGCCTGAATGCTTCGCTTTTTCGGCGGCTTCAAGAACACGTTCAACTTCCAATAAGCGTTCTTTTTCGACGTCCGTACGATAATGCGCGCTTTGCGGGCAATATTTACAATCTTCTGGACACGCACCCGTTTTGATTGAGAGCAGTGTACTCACTTGTACCTGGTTTGCCGCTTGATACTGTCGATGAACCTGCTGTGCTTCAAACATCAGATCCATAAAAGGTTTTTCAAAAAGGGCCTGCACTTCCTTGACAGTCCAGTTATGGCGTACTTCCACCTGTAATACCTCAAAATGATTAATCGAAAACTTGTTCAGTCTAAAGTCGACCTTTACAATGTCAACAGTAGTTGAAGCTCATGGTTTACATGTGGGCGTTTTTTATACAGATGGATATCGTTAAAACATGGATATAGCTTTTGACCGTGACCATATTTGGCACCCGTACACGTCAACCCTGAATCCCTTGACCTGTTACCCCGTATCTCGTGCAGAGGGCATGCATTTATATTTGGAAGACGGTACTGCTCTGTTAGATGGTATGTCTTCATGGTGGGCAGCGATTCACGGCTACAACCATCCAGCGCTCAACCAAGCGGTGACGGATCAGCTTGGCAAAATGTCGCACGTGATGTTTGGCGGGATCACGCATGATCCCGCCATCAATTTGTGCAAGAAGTTGGTGGCAATGACCCCTGCACCGCTTGAAAAAGTCTTCCTTTGTGATTCAGGCTCTATTTCGGTAGAAGTCGCACTCAAGATGGCGTTGCAATATTGGCACGCTAAAGGCCAACCAAAATCTACCTTCCTTACTTTGCGCCATGGATATCACGGGGACAGCTTTGCGGCCATGTCGGTGACCGACCCAGATAATTCGATGCACAAACTCTATAAAGGCTTTCTTCCCGAGCACATTTTCGCCGACTCCCCTGAGTGCGGATTTTACGATGAGTGGAACGAAGCAGACATCAGCGATTTCAAACACAAGCTGGAGACCAATCTCGACAAAATCGCCGCGGTTATCTTAGAGCCTATCGTGCAAGGCGCAGGCGGAATGCGAATTTACCACCCCATTTACCTCAAGCGCGTACGTGAACTGTGCGATGAACATAGCGTTTTGTTGATCTGTGATGAAATTGCGACGGGGTTTGGGCGCACCGGAAAATTGTTTGCCTGCGAGCACGCTGGTATTTCGCCTGACATCATGTGTTTAGGAAAAGCACTAACCGGCGGTTACATGACCATGGCAGCTACCATTGCCACTAAGCATGTTGCCGATACCGTGTGCAGCGGCGAAGCAGGCTGTTTTATGCATGGTCCAACATTTATGGGTAACCCACTTGCCAGCGCAGTTGCTAACGCCAGCCTGCAACTGCTAATCGACACGCCATGGCAGGATAAAGTGTTAGGGATCGAGAAGCATCTGTCAGACATGCTACCTGAACTCAATGATTTAGATTGTGTCAAAGATGTACGTTGGTTAGGCGCTATCGGTGTCGTTGAAACGCACCAAAGTGTAAACGTCGAAACCATTCAAAAACACTTTGTTGAAGCTGGGGTTTGGATTCGTCCCTTCGGACGATTGGTTTACATCATGCCGCCATATGACATGAGCAACGTTCAATTGAAACAACTTGTTGATGCGATTAAAAACGCCCTAATGGCACAAATGTAGTCGACTGCGTTAGGCAGTGTGATCGGCAACGCTAATCGCCCCGTAAGTTTAAGTACGATTTATGGAGGTACAAATGCAATTAGGTCTATTCCCACTGCCACTCTTTCTCCTGCCTGGAGGCGTAACCCAGTTACGCATATTTGAGCCTCGCTATGTCAGATTGGTCAAAGAGTCCATGGCAGACAATCGTGGCTTCATTTTGGCGATGAAAGAAGGCGATGCCGTTTGTACCTTTGGCACACACGTCAGTATCATTGATTTTGAAACCCTACCCGATGGCTTACTGGGCGTGACAATCAAAGGGATGGCTCGCTTAAAACTGTCCGACATTGTTCAGGAAAAAGATGGCCTTTGGGTTGGTGAGGCTGAATCACTCCCAGATTGGCGAAGCAGCCAACACCAACCCGGTTTCCTAGGTGAAGCACTAGCGGCGCTTTTTGACGCCCATCCTGAACATGCCAACCAATATAGCGAGGATCGCCATTTCGACGACCTCAATTGGGTCTGTCAACGCTGGCTTGAAGTCTTGCCTCTTGCGAACAACCAGAAGCAATGGTTTATTGCCCAAAATGACCTTGAAGAAGCCAAACAATTTATTGATGTTCTCCTTAATGAAGAAAATTCCGTAGAAGAGTGATCCAAATTGAATTGCGGTTCGTTTCTTAAATAATGACTTTATTTGGCAATTTTGGGATTGAATCGTCATGGAATTGGTCGAAGACACATATACTACGAAATCTTTAAACCGTCCGAGTAGTCCAACAAGCATGTCAGCACTCTCACCGGAAAATTTGGCGGAGTTACTTCGTCGCGTCGCTCATGACAGGGATCAGTCTGCATATGCAGCATTGTTTAAACATTTTGCGCCCAAGGTGAAATCTTACGGTTTGCGACACTTGAGAGCTGATGGCCAGGCGTTGGAGTTAGTGCAGGAAACCATGTTGTTGGTTTGGCGCAAAGCGCACCTATACAACGGTGAAAAAGGCGCAGCGTCAACGTGGATTTTCACGATTATGCGTAATGTCAGTTTCGACATGTTGCGCAAAGTGAAAAGCAATCGCGAAGATTGTTTAAGTGGCGATATTTGGCCTCTTATTGAAGGCGAATCTGGCGATCAAGAAGAAGATGCGCTTCATGACCAACTTCAAGCACAGCTGTTTTCGTACATCGATCTCTTGCCTGATCTCCAAAAGCAGGTTGTGCAAGGGGTGTATATTAAGCAGCTGACACACCAAGAATTAGCCGATCAGCTCAATGTGCCACTCGGCACCATTAAATCTCGCTTACGTTTAGGTTTACAAAAGCTGCGTACCCATTTGGAGGTAAACGATGATTAAGTATCATCCGGCAGACGATCTTCTCTATGCCCACGCCGCTGGAACTCTTCCTGCGTCCATGTCTATTGCTGTTTCCGCTCACAGTGAAATGTGTGATTTTTGCGCTAAGAAAGTCGCTCTATTCGAAAATCAGATTGCAGATGAAACATTTAATCTCGCTGATAATAGTGAAGCTTCTTCGAATGCGAGTGACAGTGATGAATTTGCAGGCATGCTTTCAGCGATATTGAGTGACGAGCAGCTGCCAAGCACGCCTATCTCGCCTTCACCCGAGTCTAAGATTGATGTCGCCGGTGAGAGATATACGCTACCAACGGCACTTCGTCGCTACCATCACCTCGGTTGGAGCAGTGTGGGTTCGTTGAGCCGTGCTCGTTTACCTTTAAATGAAGGCGACACACGTGCAAGTTTGCTTCATATCGGGATGAATAGTGGTGTTCCAAGCCACACGCACAAAGGCACGGAAGTGACTCTGTTGTTGAGTGGACATTTCGAAGATGAGCATGATAGCTATGTGCCCGGAGACTTTATTATTCTAGACAGCAGCAATCACCATACCCCGCAAACTCATGATGGTTGCTTATGTTACACAATCGCTGACGCACCGCTTCACTTTACCAAAGGTGTGAGTCAGTTGCTAAACGCGGTAGGACACGTGATTTACTGATGTCTTGCAAAGGTTGAAGCTCTTGTGCAGACGGAGCACCCATACATCAAGCCAATATTAAGCGCCTCAATCGAGGCGCTTTTCTTTTGCATTTCACACCAGCAGCACACTTCTTTATCCGATATTTTACATTGCTGATTATAAATTGGTCACTACAAAATCAGGCATCTTAGATCTATAAGTATATTATGTGTTAATTATCACTTTACAGACCACTCATTCACCTGATTTAATCCAGTCGCTAACTAAGCGTTAACAGCTTTTACTCAATACGCCATCGCTAATTTTCAGCTCTGGGGCAGTTTGGGTTATACACACAGTGAAGTGAGATAAAATGAAGCAAGCACAATCCCCACTTACTCGCGTAACCAACTCAAGTCTGGTCGTTCAGATCTTGATCGGTATTATCGCGGGTGTTGCTCTGGCCAGCTTTTCGCCAGACAGTGCCAAGGCCGTCGGTTTTCTTGGTAGTCTTTTCGTCAGCGCACTTAAAGCTGTCGCTCCTATTTTGGTTTTTGTCTTGGTTGCCGCGTCAATTGCGAACCAACGTAAAGGCCAACATACGCACTTGCGTCCTATCGTTACTCTGTACCTCGTGGGTACCTTTGCCGCGTCCATTACCGCGGTGACCATGAGTTTCTTATTCCCAACGATGCTGACATTAACTGCGTCGGACGCTGCCATTGCACCGCCAGAAGGCATTGCTCAAGTGATTACCACACTGCTTTTCAATGTGGTCGATAATCCTATCAATGCATTGATGACAGGTAACTTCATTGGCATTCTCGCGTGGGCCATTGGTCTGGGTATTGCCTTGCATCATGCCTCAGACACAACCAAAACTGTGTTTGGAGATATAGCTGAAAGCGTGTCGTTCATCGTGCGCTTTATCATCAAACTGGCCCCAATTGGTATCTTTGGTCTGGTTGCCAATACCTTTGCAGAAACAGGTTTCAATGCATTGATGGGCTACGCCCACTTGTTAGGTGTACTTTTGGGTAGCATGGCATTCATTGCCTTGGTGGTTAACCCGATCATTGTTTACGTGAAAACGCGCACTAACCCTTATCCATTGGTTTTCCAGTGCCTACGTGAAAGCGGTGTGACAGCATTCTTCACGCGCAGTTCAGCGGCAAATATTCCCGTGAACATGCAACTGTGTAACAAGCTAAAACTGGATGAAGACACGTATTCTGTTTCCATTCCGTTGGGTGCGACGATCAACATGGGTGGCGCAGCCATCACGATTACCGTATTGACGCTGGCAGCCGTTCACACGTTGGGCATTCAAATTGATTTGGCTACGGCGATTCTGTTGAGCATTGTTGCTGCTGTATCAGCATGTGGAGCGTCAGGTGTTGCAGGTGGATCGCTATTGCTGATCCCACTGGCGTGTAACCTGTTTGGCATTCCAAACGATATTGCCATGCAAGTCGTCGCCGTAGGCTTCATCATCGGTGTGGTTCAAGATTCCGCTGAAACGGCATTGAACAGCTCGACGGATGTGGTGTTTACTGCCGCGGCATGTCGCGCCGCTGAACGCGAAGCGATGGAAGCGAAAATCGCCAAATAAGCATTTTCACATGCTCAAAAACAAAGGCGCTTCGGCGCCTTTTTCGTTTACCTTTTCTCCATCTCCTCATCTAACACCATGATAAATTCCCGCAATCCCATTTTTGGTCGCCCAAGCATTAACCAATCTGTCTATTCTGGTTTACACAGCGTTGTAGACGTCTAGACTGATAGCTTTCTTTTAGTGAACGTTATCCTATATAATCCCGCCTCATTTTTGCGAGCCACCTCAACAAAAGCATTCAAATGTGTGCCGGGCTCTGAACTTAGACATTCCGACACCAAGGGTTATCTATGAATTTTTCTGCGAAAACTGTCGTCATCATTGCTATTGGTGCGGCACTTTATGGTATTGGCGGCTTACCCATGTTTGGTATTCCCGTGTTTGCCAATACAACGCTAAAACCAGCAATGGCTATACTCGCGCTCTTCTCTGTCCTTTTTGGCCCTGTCGTTGGTTTTTTCGTGGGTTTCATTGGCCACTGGGTCACTGACCTATTTGCGGGTTGGGGGGTGTGGCTAACGTGGGTGTTAGGCTCAGGTATTGTCGGTATGGTAATAGGCTTTTTCCCAATTCTGACCAAAAGGCGCCTAAAGTACGGACGGTTTCCGACTTTTGATATCGTCCTATTCTCACTGCTCGCCTTGCTCGGCAATGTTGTGGGGTATGGCTGCTCCGCGTTTCTTGACACCGTGTTATACGCCGAACCCTTTACCAAGGTATTCATTCAGCTATGCATTATCGCCGCAGGCAACGCCCTGCTGGTGACTGTTGTTGGTTATTTCATTCTGCAGTCCGTTGCCAAGCGCAACAGCCAGTATCGTAACCTGACCGAGGCCTGATCTGCACCATGACCATTGAATTCAAAAACGTTAGCTTTCGTTATGATGCGCTGGTAAACCCGACGCTGAAAGGCATCAACCTCCGCATCGAAAAAGGCGAGAAAGTACTGATTATCGGGCCAAGTGGCAGCGGAAAATCTACGCTAGGCCAGTGTATTAACGGTTTGATTCCTCATGCTATTGAAGGCGAAATTTCAGGTTCGCTTAACCTCAATGGCACTGAAATTACCGACATGAAACTCACGCAATACACCGAGTTGGTTGGCACGGTATTGCAAGACACCGACAGCCAATTTGTCGGTTTAACTGTGGGTGAAGACATTGCTTTCGCGTTAGAAAACCAATGCGTATCCGTCGCCGACATGCACCCAGTGGTTAAGGCCACCGCCAAAATGGTGGATTTGGATGCCCTACTGAATCACGCGCCTCACGATCTCTCTGGCGGTCAGAAGCAGCGCGTCTCTCTGGCTGGTATATTGGTTGACGATGTCGACGTGCTCCTGTTCGATGAACCGCTGGCGGCGCTGGACCCAAAAACGGGCAAACGTACCATTGAGATCATCGATCAATTACACCGTGATACCGGTAAAACAATCATCATCATCGAGCATCGACTCGAAGATGTGCTGACCCATGCGGTTGACCGCGTGATCTTGATGGATAACGGGACTATCGTTGCCGATACCACGCCGAATGCACTCATGATGTCAGGATTACTTGAACGACATGGCATTCGCCAACCTCTGTATTTCTCTGCGCTTAAACACGCAGGGTGCGCCTTAAGCGAAACAGATAATCCTGCATATCTCTCGACGCTGCCTGTTGAACAATTCGCTTCTCAATTGCAGCGATGGGCTGGCGATTATGTACCATCGATACCCACTCGCGACACCACGCCGCTGTTGAGTATTGAAGGATTAACCTATTCGTACGATGGCGATAAGAACGCGCTTGAAGACGTCACCTTTTCCGTTGATCGTGGCGAAATAGTCTCTGTTCTCGGTAAAAATGGTTCAGGGAAATCGACCATTACCAAACTGGTGATGGGCGTACTCGAACCAGATGCTGGCATGATTCGTTTTAAGGGTGAAGATTTCAGTGATCTGTCGATTTTTGAGCGCAGCAAGAAAGTCGGCGTGGTCATGCAAAACCCAAATCATATGATTTCTCACCATATGATCATGGAAGAAGTGACCTTTGGCCTCAGAAACCTCGGCCTTAGTGAAGCCGAAATCGAGAAACGCGCACTAGACGTCCTCGAGCTTTGCGGCCTGAGCAAATACCGTCACTGGCCTGTTGATGCATTGAGTTATGGCCAGAAAAAACGCGTCACCATTGCATCAATATTGGTGATGGAACCGGAACTGCTGATCTTAGATGAGCCGACAGCAGGTCAAGATTACCGTAACTACAGCAACATGTTGTCTTTCATCCAGCGTTTAAACAAAGAACGCGGCATCACCGTGATGATCATCTCTCACGATATGCATTTGGTGCTTGAATACACCACTCGTTCTATCGTGATTGCCGACAGCAAGCTGATTGCTGACGCGCCAATGACATCGGTATTCAGCCAACCGCAGTTACTGGACGAGGCCAACCTCGCCACCACCAGCCTGTACCAACTCGCAGACCGTGCCGGTATTCGCGACATTGACGGATTTATGCAGCAATTCATTCAAACAGAGAGCAACGCCAAATGAAAGCCTCGAAGATGAAGTTTGGTATCAACTACATCGATACGAAATCACCCCTTCACGCGCTGAATGGCATCACCAAGTTTGCTTTGTTCATGGCGTGGGTGACTGTTGTTCTCACCACTTTTGACCTGCGTATCATTGTTGGCATGGTGGCCATCGGGTTGGCATTGCTGAAGATGACAGGCGTGGCTTTTCGTGTCTACAAACCGCTTTTATTGGGCACGTTGAGTGTTCTAAGCATGAATGCGGTATTCATGTTTCTGGTCGCCCCACAGCAGGGGGCTGAGTGGATAGGCACAACGACTGAACTATTGAAGTTACCGGGTAACTATTCGTTAACACAAGAAACCCTTTTTTACTTGATAACAGTGACACTGAAGTATTTCAGCATGTTCCCCATCGCACTGGTGTTTGTGTTTACCACGCACCCAACAGAGTTTGCATCTAGCCTCAACCGCATTGGTGTGCCGTACAAAATTGCCTATGCCGTTAGCCTAACACTGCGCTATCTGCCTGAAGTGAAGAATGATTTCGTGAACATCATGCATGCACAACAAGCACGTGGTGTGGATTTCTCAAAGAACGCCCCACTCATGGCGCGTTTTAAAGGTGTGGCGAAAATTTTGATCCCGCTTATTTTCTCTAGCCTTGACCGTGCAGATGAAATTTCCAACGCGATGACATTGCGTGGCTTTGGACGCAATAAGTCGCGCACTTGGTACAATTATCGTCCATTGGCGAACAAAGACTGGCTCGCACTGGCTGCGATCACTGTTGTGGTGGGATTGGCGATTTACAAACGATCTGTTGAAACAGCCACCATCTGGTATCCGTTCTAACGCACGATGTAAAACGCGCGGCGTTTGATACAAAAGTGGTTGATACTAAAGTGATTGATACTAAAAAGGAGCGTTCACACGCTCCTTTTCTGTTTCTGTTTCTGTATTTTTTGGCTATTTCCGCACTTCTCAGCTTTAGCCTTCCAACACCTTCATCAGCAAGTAGCCGTCATACATGGCTCGCTTAACCAAAGCAGCCCCTGGCATCGTTGCTTGCGTATAAAAATAACTCTCTTCTAACATGAGGTTTTCACAGTAATGTGGAAGTGATTGGTTAAGCACTCTTTCCATAATCGCAGGATAAAGAACTGATTTGGCGCGATTAAATTCGCCGCCAATCAACACTCGCTGCGGATTAAACAGATTCACCACAATCGCGATGGCTTGCCCTAGGTTATGACCCAGTTCAGTAATCACATTTACCGCCACACCATCACCTGCAACCGCGGCGTCGCAGATACTATCAATGGTCAGTGGTTTATCATGCAAAACACTTGGATGCCCCTGATCTAGCATTACCTGCGTGTCTTCCAGCACGGCTTGTAAACTGGCGACGGTTTCCAAACACCCGTTATTGCCACAAAAGCAACGCTTTCCAAACGGTTTAATCTGAATATGGCCCAGTTCGCCGATGTTACCTACCTGCCCTTCCAGCACTTTTCCATCGATCATGATGCCCGCACCGACGCCATGATGAATCGAAATGAGTACGGCATTTTCTACATCACGCGCGTTACCAAACAGCTTTTCAGCCAACGCCCACGATCGCGTGTCATTGCCAATAAAAACAGGTAAACCTGTCGCCCGATGAATGGCCGCGCCCAAAGGCATATTATGAACATCGTAATGCGGCATTTGAATAACAATGCCTTGAGTACTGTTTACTAGACCAGGAAGAGAAACCGCAATCGATGTGACGCGATCAACGATGTTCGAATGCGTAGAAAAGAACTGGTTAATATGCTGTTGAATGAGTTCAATCAACAAATCCTGATCCCGTACATGGATGTCATGGCGCTCTTCAACCAGAATGTCGCCACCCAATGAATGCAATGCAAGTGTCAGGTAGCCACGCCCAAGGCGTATAGAAAGAAACTGCCACCCTTCATTGTCCAACACCAATCCGATCGCGGGACGACCACGACTTGCAGGTTCGCCATATTGGGCTTCTTTGACCAAGTGAGCATCGATTAGCTCACGAGTAATTTTAGTGATACTTGCAGGGGCTAACTGACTGCGTTTAGAAAGCTCAATTCGGGAGATAGGCCCAAGTTGGTCGATCAGCTTATATACCGCTCCAGCGTTGTTACGCTTAATGTGATCTATGTGTCCTGGCTGGGCGAGAATCATCCCAATTTCCCTTTAAAATTCATTAACAGTGAATTTTTTTACTTTGCGAAGTAATTGTGAAGCGCCATGGTTGGATGTCGTGATACACGTCACGACCTATTTGATTTATCGCAATGACATTTATATCAAATGCCGAAAATCAACAAGTTAATGGTATTTCATTCTGTAACTGATGTGTCAATTTGTATCTCCCCAAGACAGTGGCGAGCGAAACTGCCATAATCTCGCCCCTCACAAAATTCTGACTGTAAAAGCCGTATGTACAACGTCAACGAAATATTTGAAACCATTCAAGGAGAGGGCACGTTCACAGGTGTACCTTCGGTCTTTGTTCGCCTTCAAGGCTGCCCTGTCGGTTGTCCATGGTGCGATACGCGCCAGACGTGGGACACACTCCCGAACGATGAACGTGATTTCGGCACAGTGATCGCCAAAACAGGCGACAGCCCAACATGGACCTCAGTTTCAGCCGAACATATTCTTGCGCACCTTACGCAAAGTTACACGGCAAAGCATGTTGTGATCACTGGTGGGGAGCCTTGCATATTTGATTTATTTCCCCTAACAACGCTTCTTGAATCAGCGGGTTATCGCTGTCAAATCGAGACCAGTGGTACGTATAAAGTGAAAGCGACAGTCAATACGTGGGTAACGGTATCTCCGAAAATTAATATGCGCGGCAAACTGCCCGTGTTAAATGAAGCGCTGAAACGCGCCAATGAGATCAAACATCCCGTTGGAACCGAGTCAGATATTGAAAAACTCGATGCACTGCTCGAAGGGATTGATTTATCAAATAAAGAAGTCGCATTACAACCCATAAGCCAAAAACCGCGGGCTACCGAGTTGTGCATTAAAACCTGTATCCGTCGCAACTGGCGCTTGTCCATTCAAACACATAAGTATTTAGATATCGCTTAAGCATTTATCGCTTAGTTTGCACCCAATCTGGCAAACTTAGACACAAAAAAAGGGCCGTAGGCCCTTTTTTTTCGTGCAATGAAATATTACTCACCCGTATAGATGCAGCCAGCCGTACAGGTTTCTTTAATCATCACTTTACTCAAACAAGGCAGTGACGGCTTAAGTTGATCCCAAATCCATTTCGCCAACACTTCGCTCGTTGGGTTTTCTAACCCTTCAATATCATTCAGATAGTAATGGTCCAAGCGATCGTAGATAGGCTTAAACGCTTCTTTGATTTCAGAAAAATCAATCACCCATCCCGTATACGGATCCACTTCACCGGCCACATAGAGACGCACGAGGAAAGAGTGACCATGTAGGCGACCACACTTATGACCTTCTGGTACGTGTGGCAGCAGATGCGCCGCTTCAAACATGAATTCTTTAAACAGTTCAGTGTGCATTTTATGCGTTCCCGTGTTCATTTGTAGTTTCTAGCGCGGCGATGCTACTGAATATTCGCGCCAAGCTCAAATTGAATCGCCCTCAATTCGTTTCGCAAGGTTTGCGATCAACTGAAGGTTAGCGAGAAGCAAAAAGACATCAGCAAAGCGACAGTTGAAAATGCCACCGTCAGATAGCGATCAAGACCTCCAGCCACAGAAAATGATCAGTATCGTATGTTTCTTTGCCACGCCAACTTGAATTCGGTCGTGTTTTCCCGTTGATTTCCCAAGAATTGCATGCGTGAACAGTCCATGTAAACCAAGTGTCTTGAGGTAGTTTAGGGTTAGAGGTAAACTTGCCGGCTTAAGTTTGAATTATCCTAGCCTGATGACTCGATTCCTCAGGCATTCTTCAACGGAGTTAGATGCAAATTATGAACTATATGCCTGTAGCAGACGTCCTGCGCGGCAAAACGGCAGTAGACACAGAAGTCACTGTCCGTGGTTGGATCCGCACCCGTCGTGATTCAAAAGCCGGTATCTCTTTCCTCGCCATTTATGACGGCTCTTGTTTTGATCCAATTCAGGCAGTTGTTTCTAATGAGCTGAATAATTACAAAGAAGATGTACTGCGTCTTACCACAGGCTGCTCTGTCGAAGTTACGGGTAAAGTTGTTGAAAGCCCAGGACAAGGTCAAGCATTCGAGCTTCAAGCGACTGACGTGAAAGTGGTGGGTTGGGTTGAAGACGCAGACACCTACCCAATGGCTAAAACACGCCACTCTATCGAATACTTGCGAGAAGTTGCTCACCTGCGTCCACGCACCAACGTGATTGGTTCAGTTGCACGCGTGCGTAACTGCTTGTCTCAAGCGATTCACCGCTTCTACCATGAGCAAGGTTACTTCTGGGTTTCTGCTCCGCTGATCACAGCTTCTGATGCAGAAGGTGCGGGTGAAATGTTCCGTGTTTCTACATTGGACATGGAAAACCTGCCACGCACAGACGAAGGTAAAGTTGATTTCAACGAAGATTTCTTCGGCAAAGAGACTTTCCTGACCGTATCAGGTCAGCTGAATGCTGAAGCGTACGCGTGTGCATTGAGCAAGGTTTACACCTTTGGCCCAACGTTCCGCGCTGAAAACTCAAACACCAGCCGCCACCTTGCGGAGTTCTGGATGGTTGAGCCAGAAGTTGCGTTTGCAGATCTGGATGATGTTGCCAAGCTCGCGGAAGACATGCTGAAGTATGTGTTCAAAGCCGTGCTTGAAGAGCGTCGTGATGACCTTGAGTTCTTTGCTCAGCGTATCGACAAAGAAGCCATCACTCGCCTTGAGAAGTTTGTTGATTCTGATTTTGCTCAGATCGACTACACCGACGCGATTGAGATCTTGCTTAAATCAGGCCAAACGTTTGAGAACCCTGTTGAATGGGGCATCGACTTGGCGTCTGAGCACGAGCGATATCTTGCAGAGAAACACTTCGAAGCACCTGTGGTTGTTAAGAACTACCCGAAAGACATCAAAGCGTTCTACATGCGTATGAATGATGATGGCAAGACCGTTGCGGCAATGGACGTTCTAGCACCAGGTATCGGTGAAATTATCGGTGGTGCACAGCGTGAAGAACGTTTAGACGTACTTGACGAACGCATGCGTTCAATGAACATCGACCCAGAACACATGAACTGGTACCGCGATCTTCGTCGTTACGGCACCGTTCCACATGCTGGTTTCGGCCTCGGTTTCGAACGTTTAGTGTCTTACGTGACGGGCATGGGCAACATCCGCGATGTTATCCCATTCCCACGCGCACCACGCAGTGCAAACTTCTAATCGCACCATAGCGCGCGGTTTGAATAAAATGACAAAGGTCGCCTACGGCGGCCTTTTTTCTTGTTTATTTTCATCAGTATAATCGTGCCTTTATGTCCGTGTGGAAATGCCCCTCCATCAATAGCAACGTTAATTGCGCGTTGCCCTCTCCTAACCCTCTTTCATTTGCAGTACCCGTCACCAATATTCCCTCTGATTAAGCCCGTATTTAATATTAAATTCATGGCGCTGAAATCGGGGGTTAACGACAACAAAGATGCGAAGAGACAAGGAAGTCAGGGAAATCACCAAATTTCCGTTTTATTACCACTAATCAAAATGGTATAAACAAAGACAGTTTCCTTTAACAACGCCATGGATGAAGAAGATGTTTGAAAAAATTGCTGCAGCGCCCGCTGACCCTATTTTGGGCCTTACTGAAGAATTCAAAGCCGATGCTCGTGCTGAGAAAATCAACTTAGGTGTAGGTATCTACAAAGACGAAGCCGGTAACACGCCAGTATTGGCCACTGTTAAAAAAGCCGAAGCTATTCTTTTAGAGAAAGAAACCACCAAATCATACCTAAGCATTCCGGGTACACCAGAATATGGTTTGGCTGTGCAAAAGCTTTTATTTGGTCACGATGCAACCATCATTGCAGATAAACGTGCACAGACAGCTCAAGCTCCAGGCGGTACTGGCGCCCTTCGCGTTGCTGCTGAATTTATTAAACGTCAACTTGGCGATGTGAAAGTATGGGTAAGTAACCCTACATGGGCGAATCATAACGGTGTGTTCGCTGCCGCAGGCCTTGAAGTCGCGTCGTACGGTTACTACAACGCAGAAACCAAAGACATGGATTTCCCAGCAATGCTGGCCGATCTTGAAACCGCAAATGCAGGTGATGTCGTACTTCTGCACGGTTGCTGTCATAACCCAACGGGTATCGACCCAGACGCTACACAGTGGCAGCAACTTGCAGCACTGTGTAACGAGAAAAAACTGCTTCCAATGTTTGACTTTGCTTACCAAGGTTTTGCAACTGGCGTTGAAGAAGATGCTGCTGGTCTGCGCATTTTTGCAGATTCATGCGAAGAGCTTTTGGTTGCGAGCTCATTTTCTAAGAACTTCGGTCTCTACAACGAGCGTGTTGGTGCATTTACCATCGTCGGCAAAAACGCCACTGAAACCGCCACCGCATTCAGCCAAGTTAAGAGCATCGCTCGCGTGATTTACTCTAACCCACCTGCTCACGGCGCTGCTGTTGTTACCATTATTCTGAATGACGCTACATTGCGTGCAGAATGGGAAGAAGAAGTGGCAGCCATGCGCGTTCGTATTAAAGAAATGCGAGAGCTCTTTGTTGCGACACTCGCAGAAGAAGGCGTGCAGGGCGATTTCAGCTTCATTCAACGTCAAAACGGCATGTTCTCTTTCTCTGGCTTGAACAAAGATCAAGTTGCTCGTTTGAAAGACGAATTTGGCGTATACATCGTTGGCTCTGGTCGCATCGCCGTTGCAGCTATGATGCACACGAACATGCGTCCACTCTGTAAAGCTATCGCTGCTGTGTTGAAATAATCAACCGCACCTAGCACGAATAAATCAGCCAATAAAAAAGCGCCTTTCGGCGCTTTTTTCATGTTCTTCGCTTTAACATCGAGCGCTGAATGAGCAGCCCTTTGTCAATCAAGCTGGCTTACTGAACGCCGTGCAAGAACTCAGCACGAGTTGCAGGGTTTTGCTTAAAATTACCACCTAACGCTGTCGTCGTCGTCACGCTGGTTGCATCCATCACACCACGTGCTTTCACGCAGTAATGTGTCGCATTCATGTGCACGGCCACATTGTCCGTTTCCAGCAACGTTTGCAGCGCCACGAGGATTTGGCGAGTTAAACGCTCTTGAACTTGCGGACGCTGGGCAAAAAATCGAACAATGCGGTTAATTTTCGACAAGCCGATAATTTTGCTCTTTGGCAAATAGGCTACTGTGCATTTACCGTCAATTGTGACCAAGTGGTGCTCACAAGTACTCGTCAATGTAATGTCTTTGACCCTAACCATCTCGTCACAGCCCATCTTGTTTTCGATAACTGTGATTTTTGGAAAGTTCGCGTAATCTAATCCCGAAAACACCTCATCCACGTACATTTTTGCAATGCGCGCTGGCGTTTCAGTCAAACTGTCATCTTCGAGATCTAGGTCGATAACAGTCAAGATTTCCCGCATATGATATTCAATACGCTCTTTTTTCTCTTCTGCGGTCATCGAAGTGCCCGACTGCATTGGTGTCTCAATGCCACGTGCTATAAGCGCTTCGCGGACGCGCTTGGCTGAATCGCTTAATGCTGTCATAGAAAAATCCTTGGGTCGTTGCAATTGTTGTTATCTAATTTATTACTCGTCTTTTAAAGACAAGGATCAAATAGTGTCAGATTTTTGAAGCATAGCGTTTATAGTAAAATAATTACACCTCGAAATGCGTGTGGGCATTAGTTTCAACTCTCAAAGTTTGCGATAATGCTCGCTTTCACCTATGCGCTGAGCATGTTTCGCTCACAACGACTGAGAGTTATATATGGGTTGCTGCGACACTCCTGGTTTGATGCCAGTTTCATCGGCTATCGACATTCTATTAGACAACACGTCGCCACTGACACAAACCGAAATCGTGTCACTGGTTGACGCACAAAATCGCATCACGTCTGAAGATATTCGCTCTCCAATCAATGTGCCCCCTTTTGCTAACTCTGCAATGGATGGTTATGCGCTTCGCTGTGCAGATCTCAACAATAATATGACACTTCGCCTCGCGGGTAAGTCCTTCGCAGGTATCCCGTTTGAAGGCGAATGGCCCGCTGGCTCGTGCATTCGTATTATGACAGGCGCTGAAGTCCCAGTAGGCGCAGATGCCGTCATCATGCAAGAGCAAACCACGGTAAACGGCGACGACATTACCTTTACCCACACCGCCGAGTTGCAGCAAAACATTCGCCCTATCGGCAACGATGTAGAAGCCGGTGATGTCGTTATTCCCAAAGGCACACTGCTAACGCCCCGTGAAGTTCCGATGTTGGCAACACTGGGCATAGGCACTGTCACCGTCATGCGCAGGCCCAAAGTCGCGTTCTTTTCTACCGGAGACGAGCTTCGTCAAGTGGGTGAGCCACTAGGAAAAGGTGAAATCTACGACAGCAACCGCTACACCATTCGCGCCATGCTTGAAAAAATGCATTGTGAGGCAATTGATCTTGGTGTCGTACCCGATTGTCCAGAACAACTACGTAACGCCTTTTTGAAAGCCGCCAGCGAAGCTGATGTTATCGTTACCTCGGGTGGCGTTAGCGTGGGCGAAGCGGATTACACCAAAGACATTTTGGATCAAGAAGGCGAAGTTGGATTTTGGAAGATTGCCATCAAGCCAGGTAAGCCCTTTGCGTTTGGCAAAGTCAAAGGCGCACTATTTTGCGGATTACCCGGTAACCCAGTTTCAGTACTCGTGACCTTACATGTGTTAGTCCAGCCGCTGCTTGCCAAACTTGCAGGCCATACACAGTGGCAACCGACCATCACTTTAAGCGCTAAAGCTGAAACGCGATTCAGGAAATCTCCGGGGCGTGCTGATTACCAACGCGCTGTTTATCGCATTAACGAGCAAGGTGAATTGGTTGTTGCGACCACAGGCAACCAAGGTTCTGGCGCGTTCAGCTCTTTATCGATAGCGAACTGCTTTGCAGTCTTAGAGCAAGATCGCGGGCATATTGATGTAGGTGAAAACGTCACGATTGAACCGTTTGGCACTGTTTTAAACTAATGCCTGATTAAGTTTATCAAAGACGTTTTCTAACACGCCATTTTTGCAACGTAATCTTATAAAAGCATAGGAATACCGTGGACATTCTCTCTCCGGAAGAAGAGCTCAGATACAACCGCCAGATCATACTTCGACAGTTTGATTTTGATGGTCAGGAAGCGTTGAAGCAAAGCCGCGTTCTCGTTTTGGGTGCTGGCGGCTTGGGCTGTGCTGCCACTCAGTACCTTGCGGCGGCTGGCGTTGGCACGCTCACATTGATTGACGACGACCGAGTGGAGCTGTCCAACTTACAGCGTCAGGTGCTGCACAACGACAGCACGGTTGGCAAATTAAAAGTCGAGTCAGCAGCAAAAGCACTGCGTCTACTTAACCCTCACGTCGTGGTGAAAACGGTAGCAAAGCGCCTCAACGATAACGCCTTACAGACGCTCATAGAACAGCACAGCATTGTGATTGACTGTTCTGACAATGTCGCGACACGCAATCAACTCAATCAACTTTGCTTTCTCACTAAAAAGCCCTTAGTCAGTGGCGCAGCGATTCGCTTGGAAGGACAAGTGGCCGTATTCACCTACAGTGAAAACGAGCCTTGCTACCAGTGCCTGAGTGCACTGTTTGGTGAACAAGCACTCAGTTGTGTCGAAGCGGGCATCCTCTCTCCTGTTGTCGGGATCATTGGTGCCACGCAAGCTCTTGAAGCAATAAAGGTTTTATCCAATTTCGCGCCTGCGCCAACCGGTAAAATTATGCTTTATGATGCGTTAAGCAGTGAGTGGCGCATTTTCATCCTGCCCAAGAACCCAAACTGCAGTGTCTGCAATCATTAACAACACCGTCTTGACTAGGTGACACTACTCTCAAAATCGCGTATTTCTACTACAATAAGGAAGGCCTCTGCTGATCGAGCGTTTCGCCATCGCAGAGTGAACTTCCTTATTCAGTGGGCGTATTGCAGCTACGATGATAAAAACGCTTTCTATTGTCCTTGTCATCCTTGGCATGCTCGCCCTCATCTCGGCGCTGAAATCGTCGATCTCTCTGTATCGCCGCGATAGGCGCCCTTCAACATTTAGCTTTGTGCCTGTCATGCTTGGATTTGTTCTGGGCTACATGATTTATGCTAGCTTTCTCGCATTAAAATCCGAAATAATCATTATCGAATTTATTGTTTCTGTTGTGTTTTTTGGTGGTGGGATCTTTTGCGTCATGATTTTTAGCGTTGTATCCCAAAGCATGGAACGTATTGCGTTTGCTGAGTTTCAGCAACGCCACAATGAAGCACACGACCCATTGACAGGGTTACCCAACCGTCGATTCCTCATTAGTACCATCAGCCAACATATTGTTGATTACAACGCCAATCTGCAGCGATTTGCGGTTTTTATCATTGATATTAATAACTTCAACAACCTCAACGAGGTTTTTAGTCATCAAAAGGGCGACGTATTACTCGCACAGTTCTCAGCACGCCTTAAAGAATTCGTTGATGAAGATGTGTTTTTAGCGAGGTGCAGCGGAAACCGCTTTACCCTCTTGCTCACCAACCCTGAAAATACAAATATTTCCGCTTATATCGAAAATATTCAGTCTTACCTTGACCATCCATTGACCATTAACGATCACGACATGAACCTAACCAACACTGTCGGGGTCGCCTTATACCCTGAACATGGCTCGAATGCAGAAGAAATCCTCAAACGCGCAGAAATCTCTATGTACAGTGCCAAACGCATTCAAGCTCCATACGCTATCTATGAACCGTCCGCATCTACACATTTTTACGACCAGTCAGAATTGGCCGCGATGCTGCACAATGCCATTGCAACAATGGATTTTGAGCTCTACTTTCAGCCCGTTATGAATGTACATAACCCACATCAGACAACCTTTGAAGCACTTATCCGATGGACTCTCGGAGACGGATATTCCGTACGACCTGATGATTTCATTCCGATTGCGGAGCAGACAAACGCTATCAAGCAAATCTCCCACTGGGTGCTTGAAACGACCATTGCTCAACTGGCGGTGTGGCAAAAACAATCCATCACGCCGCAAGTTCAGGTGAACATTTCAGTCAAAGATCTAGAAGACGAAAACCTTGAGCCCTACCTGGCAGGTTTGATCAAAAAATACGACATTAATCCCGCGCAGCTCACCCTTGAATTGACCGAAACGAGCATGATGCTGAATCCAGCGAAAGCGAGAGTCGTCTTAGATAAAATCAAAAAGCTGGGCGTGTATTTAAGCATCGATGACTTTGGTACTGGGTTCTCATCCCTGTCTATTTTGAGCAATATGCCCATTGATGAGATTAAAATAGATCGCAGCTTTGTCACTGACCTACTCTATAGCAGTAACCATGAAGCCATTGTGAGATCCACTATCTACCTCGCCCACAGTTTGGATTGCCGTGTGGTTGCAGAAGGTGTTGAAACTGAAGCGCTAGGACAATATTTGATGTCTATCGGCTGCGATAAAATTCAAGGCTATTGGTATGGCCGCCCAATGAATCTGGCCCAAACTGATGCTTGGCTCAATGAATCTCTCCAAATCAGCTCCAAAGTCGCCAATCAAAACTAACTGCCACACTCTGTTTATATTCCCCTCATCGAACAACTGCACCCCCTTATTTTGCTCACACTTTCATCAATCGTTTATAAAACACTCGAATCTATAGTGATATTTTCATCTCGTCATTAATGCTTCAATTAAGTGAAACATAGCTGTCATAAAACTTTCCTAAAGTTGCCACTGTTGACACAAACAAAGCCTTTTAAGAGGCACGACTAAGGAAAGCTCGAATGAGATCAAACGTTTTTACTGCATTGTGTGTCGCTGGCGCATTAATGGCTAACACAGCTTCTGCGCAAGAAACAATTACAGTGTCAGGTTCTACATCTGTTACCGAAGTGATGGAAGTACTGGCAGAAACGTATCAAACCCAAAATGGCAATACCTTCATTGAAGTGCAAGGAACGGGTTCTTCAGCAGGCGTTAAAGCCGCCAAAAATGGCACTTCCATGTTTGGCATGGCATCACGTTCACTGAAAGATTCCGAGAAAGAACCAACATTAAAAGAAACGGTGATTGCACGAGACGGTATCGCTGTTGTGGTCAACAATGCCAACCCTCTTGTTGATCTGACTATTGAGCAAATCGCAAAAATCTACCGCGGTGATGTGAAAAATTGGGCCGAAGTGGGTGGCGAAAACAAACCTATCGTTGTCGTTACCCGAGACACAGCATCAGGTACTCGCGGTGCATTTGAAGACATCATGAGCTTGAAGCGCGATATCAACGGAATGAAAGTCTCGGCAATTTCTCAACGTGCACAAGTCGGCAATGGCAATGGCGTGGTCAAAACCATCGTGGCTAACAATCCCTTCGCTATCGGCTACATCTCTCTAGGTTCAATCGATGCGTCGTTGAAAGCAGTCAAAGTTGACGGCGTAGAAGCGACATCTGATGCAGTTGCAGCAGGCAAGTATAAAGTTGCACGTCCATTTTTGGTGTTAAGCAAAGCTGGCAAGCCGTCACCTGCCGCTGAAGACTTCATGACATGGGTGACTTCAGCCGAAGGCCAAAAAATTGTCTCAAGCCAAGGCTATGTGCCCGTTCAGTAAATCATTAATTGTTTAGGTGTGTTGATTCCGCCTAAACCCACTATCGGCCTGACGCGCTTGTCAGGCCGCTTTAAAAAGACTTCCTAACTGCCATGATTGGCATCACGGAGTGAGCATGAACATCGCAAATCAACATGTTATTGACATTCAACCCACCAGCACGCCAAGCAACGTGGGCAAACTGGGTAAACGAAAGAACCGAGACTGGCGCGAAGAGTTTTTCCGTGCATTGTTCCTAACCGCCGCTATCTTGGGCGTGTTGTCTCTCGCCACCATTGGTTACTTTATTTTCCGCGAAGGTATTCCAGCTATTCAACAAGCTGGCTTAGTCAACATGGTGACAGGCGTTGAATGGCTACCTCCAGCGCTTTATGGCATCGCGCCTATGATTGTCGCGTCGTTAGTATCGACGGCTGGCGCTGTTATTCTGGGTGTTCCTGTAGCGGTACTGACCGCTATCTTCATTGCCGAAGTCGCACCAAAATGGCTGGCAAACATCATACGACCTGCCGTCGAGTTACTCGCGGGCATCCCATCGGTGGTATACGGCTTCTTTGGCCTTGTCATTATCGTTCCCTTGATTCAAGACGTGTTTAACGTTCCTGCTGGTAACACAGTGCTGGCTGGCATTGTTGTGCTGGCAGTAATGATTCTACCTACGGTTATTGCGGTATCAGAAACCTCTTTACGTGCTGTACCAAAAACCTACAAAGAAGGCTCACTGGCGCTTGGCGCTTCGCCCATGTTCACCACGTTTAAACTGCTTATCCCAGCAGCACGTTCGGGCATTATGACGGGGGTTATTCTCGGTATCGCTCGTGCATTGGGAGAAACCATGGCAATCATCATGGTCATGGGTAACGCACCAGCTATGCCAGAAGGCATTTTGGAATCTGCACGCACATTAACCGCCAATATCGCACTGGAAATGTCTTATGCCTCCGGTATTCATGCCAGTGCTCTGTACGCCACAGGTATCGTTCTTCTGGTCTTTATCATGATGCTAAACGCGACACTGCTTTTCCTGAACCGTGAAAAAGCGAGGTAATTGAAATGCTTACACGTCAACTAAAAGACAATATCTTGATGGTCACGGTTTGGCTGGCTGCAGGCATGACAGTCGGATTTCTGTTCTGGATTATTTGGTACATATTGAGCAATGGCCTGCAGTACGTTGACTGGTCATTCATTACCAGCGATTACACCCGTATTGGTGAACAATCAGGCATATGGCCAATGATTGTCTCAACCATTTATATGGTCATCGCTTCTATTTCCATTGCTGCGCCTATCGGCATCATGACGGCGATCTACCTCACTGAGTATGCAAAGCTCGGCAGCAAACTGGTTAAAGTGATTCGTTTTTGTACCGAATCATTAGCGGGCATTCCCTCAATTATTTTTGGTCTGTTCGGCATGACGTTTTTTGTCGGCGTATTGGGTCTTGGTTTTTCGATACTTTCTGGCGCATTAACGCTAAGTATCTTGATTCTGCCCGTGATTATTCGCACCACTGAAGAAGCTTTAATGGCAGTACCACAAACCTACCGTGAAGGCTCATATGGTTTGGGCGCATCGAAAATCTATACCATTTGGAAGCTGATTCTGCCAAGTGCGATGCCAGGTATTGTTACCTCCATCATTTTGAGTGTCGGCCGCGTTATTGGCGAATCTGCACCGGTTTTTCTTACTGCTGGCATGGTCGCACGCATTCCAGAAAGCGTGTTGGACTCTGGCCGCACGCTTACCGTCCATCTTTACAAGTTAACTCAGGAGCTCTACACAGTGCACGAGTGGAATCAAGCCTATGCCACTGCCACCGTGCTAATTGTCGTCGTACTGCTTATGAACATGCTGACAAAAATTATCGCCAGCAAATTTAGCAAAGCTTCTTACTGAGTTTGAGAGAAAAAATCATGAACAAATTCGATATTGAAAATCTGAACCTTTACTACAACAACGGTGCCAATCACGCGCTGAAAAACATCAGCCTACCCATCCCGCACAAAAAAGTGACGGCATTGATTGGCCCATCTGGCTGCGGAAAATCGACACTGCTACGTTGCCTTAATCGCATGAATGATCTCATCGAAGGCGTAAAAATTGATGGCCGTTTGGCGATGGATAGCGAGAATGTGTATGGCAACATTGATGTTGCGAATCTTCGTATCAAGGTCGGCATGGTGTTCCAAAAAGCCAACCCATTCCCAATGAGCATTTATGACAACGTGGCTTATGGACTGCGTGCACAAGGCATGAAAGATAAGAAAAAACTCGATGCTGTGGTTGAACAAAGCCTAAGAAGTGCTGCACTTTGGGATGAAGTGAAAGATCGTTTAAAATCTCATGCTTTTGGGTTATCTGGCGGCCAGCAACAGCGCCTTTGTATTGCTCGCACTATCGCCATGGAGCCCGAAGTGATTCTGATGGACGAACCGACATCGGCACTCGACCCTATTGCGACGAAGAAAATTGAAGACTTGATGGAAGAGTTAAAAAAGAACTACACCATCGTTATTGTGACCCACTCCATGCAGCAAGCTCGTCGCATTTCAGATCGCACTGCATTCTTCCTAATGGGAGAATTGGTTGAGCATGATGAGACGCAACTATTGTTTGCCAATCCTCGCGACGATCGTACTCGAGGTTACGTGAATGGTGACTTTGGCTAAAACGCTGCACTGCCCGTAACAAATTGATCAACAAACCGCTTGAACATATTAACATCGAGCAGCGTAATGCTAATTGTCAGACTAAATTTCAAGTTTTAACAGAGTTCTGACTTGATAAGCGGTTCAGAAAGCGAATAATGAAGTCAGTCATATAGTGGAAAATGCATTGCATTCGAGGAAACTAAACCTCAAAGACACTGTCTTTAACCCTGTATCGAACTCTATAATTGACGCATTCAGTAATATTTCTGGAGTAACGAATGAAAAAGATGGCAATCGCAATGCTGGTTGCGCCAGCAATTTTGGCGGGTTGTGCAACAAGCACTTCCGGTAAAACCGACGCATTAGACGTTTCTACCGTGAACATGCAGCACCACAACTGGGTACTGGAAAGTGTTGATGGTCAGCCATTGAGCCTTCCTGAAGGTTTTGCCGCCCCAAGCCTAGAAATTGGTGAGTCTTTCACTGCCAATGGTCACGCAGGTTGTAACCGCTATTTCGGACAAGGCGAGCTGAAGGGCGAGCAATTCCGCATTGATAAAATGGCGAGCACCATGATGGCATGTCCAGAGCCAGCAATGGCTATCGAAGGCGTGATGACTAATGTGCTGGGGGATTGGAGCGACGTGACACTGACTAAACAAACGCTGCAACTGAAAAACGGTGAGCACGTTCTGTCATTTCAACTTCGTGATTGGGTAAATTAATTACCTGTTGTATGAACGAGCTTTGTCGCTTGTTACGCTAACACGCTATCGCTTTCAGCCTCCGATTGGGGGCTGTTTGCTTTCTTCGGTATAGATCCAACTACATTGATCTCGCCCTGCGTTAATGGCTTTGCCCAATGCGATCTCAGCATACGCAATCACTTTTGTTGCATCTATTTCATCTGAATTTAGGACCGACACACCACCAATCGAAATCGTCATTATCTGAGAACCCGCCTCTTTGTCGAACGGCAATTTCAGCGTCTTAACAGCATCAATACACAACTGAGCGATAGGGGCACCATCTTTGGTATTCGGTAGCAATATCGCAAAGGTTTCTCCTCCATAACGCGCCAACAAATCACCCGGACGCTTTAATGTATCGGATACAGCCTGGCCAATCAGTCGAATCGCTTTATCGCCAACAACACGGCCATGTTTTGTGTTGTAACGAGACATATTGTCTATTTCAATCACAATCAAACTAATCGCCAGATTATCTCGTTGAGTTCGTTTCACTTCGGCTTGAATACATTCTTCGAAATAATCACGGTTGCAATACCCCGTTAATCCATCGCTTTTCGACATTTTCTCCAATTTTTTATTGGCTTCTCGGAGTTCACGGGTTTTCGCATCAACATGCTTTTGCACTGTCAGCGCACGATGTTGCAGCATATAAAGCAGGTATGCCAACAAGGTAAAGATCAACACACCAATAAAGAAAATCAAATGCGGGTAGATGCTCATGCGGCTATTCACATAGCTTGGCGATGGCGTGCCTTTTAAGAGCCATTCTCTGCCAGCAAAGTAAATGGGGGTGGATGTATAGCTCAATGCCGTCACAGGCGGCTCGGACAAATCGACAACATTTTGATAAATAACATCACCTTGCGTGTTAAGGCCGACATCTAACAATTCGAGATTGATAGACTCTTTCACTGTACTGTTTATTGCCAGTTCAAAAATATCCTCAACGTCAAACAAGGCGAGTAGGAACCCACGCAATGCGGATTGTCGGTCGGCATCCGTTTCAGGATCACCATAAAACACGGGTAACAACATCAAAAATCCACTGTTGTCTTCAAATTCCCGTTTCAAGCGCATCGCCGGTGTTGCAATCGGCACACCGCGGTACCAGCTCATTTCCAATGCTTCTTCCATTGACTGTCGAGAAGCCAAATCAAATCCTAAAATCCGTTGGTTTACGTCATAAGGTGTGATGTAACGCACCGGGAAATATCGATCGCGCGTCATCGCCTTAACAAGATCCCCGTTGGCACTCAGTTCCACAATTTCAAAGAGCGCAAATTCTAGCGCAGCTTCGGATTCGTAGAGCTCCCGTTCATCACCGGAGACAAATTCAGCCCACTCCATCGCGCGTATATTTGGATGTCGATCCATCACACTATCAGCCAATCGGCTAAAACTGCTCTCATCAATGTCTTGATGCATAATGAGTTGAGTACGCAGCGCATATAACAACTCAATACTAATGTTGATTTCCCTTCCTAGAGAAAGTGCAGCGTTTTCAACATCCTTTTGAATTTCATGTTTAATGGATTGCTGTTCAGATTGATGCAAAGACATGGCTGCGAGGAACGAAAAAAACAGCCCAACTAAGACTGTGATAATCGTTGAATACAAAACCTTCTTTGCCATCCTCAATACGCCCTCCAATAGATGTTAACTAATTGTTGGTCATATTTCGTGATCACGCCAACATTGAGCTGACTAACCGTTTGTATTCTTTGGTTCGTTAATTCATTGAGAATGATAATTACGGGCAAAAAAGCCCTGATGGAACATGTCCGATCAGGGCTAAATAACATTTCAAGTTGCTCTGCGACACAGTGACGAAATGATGATGACTCTCTCGCCTTTCGCTGAGGCTAAAACAATGATTAAGCCACTTCTTCTCGCAATATTTGAGCCGCTTTCACTAAACTCAACAGCGCCGCTTCCACTTCGTCCCAGTTACGTGTTTTCAAACCACAATCAGGGTTCACCCACAGACGCTCGTCAGGAATCGTTTTACGTGCCTTTTCGAGCAACGCCACAATACCTTCCACGTCTGGAATATTTGGAGAGTGAATGTCATACACACCAGGGCCAATCTCATTCGGATACGCGAAGTCTTCAAACGCTTGCAACAACTCCATGTCTGAACGTGAGGTTTCGATCGTAATCACATCGGCATCTAGCGCCGAAACTGCATCAATAATGTCGTTGAATTCGCTGTAACACATGTGGGTATGAATTTGCGTTTCTGGTGTTGCACTGGCGGCTGAAATTTTGAACGCATTAACAGCCCAATCCAGATAGCTTTTCCAATCACCGGTTTTTAAAGGCATGCCTTCACGAATCGCTGGCTCATCAATTTGAATCACTTTGATACCGGCATCTTGCAAATCCGACACTTCATCACGCAATGCCAACGCAATTTGTTCTGCAATTTGCTGACGAGAAATATCTTCACGCGGGAATGTCCAACCAAGAATCGTCACAGGGCCGGTCAACATGCCTTTGACTGGTTTGTCTGTCAGGCTTTGCGCAAATGCCGTCCACTCAACCGAGATAGGTGCAGGACGAGAAATATCCCCCACTATCACTGCAGGCTTCACGCATCGAGAACCATAGCTCTGCACCCAACCAAATCGCGTCACCGCAAAACCGTCCAAATGCTCTGCGAAGTATTCCACCATGTCATTGCGCTCTGGCTCACCGTGAACCAACACGTCTAAACCTAGCTTTTCCTGACGTTCAATTGCATCTTGAATATGCCCCTGGATCACAGCGGTGTAATCAGACTCTGACAGTTCACCCGTTTTGAAAGCGCGACGCTGCTGACGGATCTCGCCAGTTTGCGGGAATGAACCAATCGTTGTGGTTGGGAATAAAGGTAGCGACAAAGACGCATGTTGTGCTTCAGCACGTTGTTGATATGGCAAGGCACGTTCCGCCAGCGCTGTGGTAATGCCATTCACACGCGCCTGTACTTCCTGCTTATTGACACGAAGGCTAGTTGCACGCGCCTCAATAGCCTCACTGTAAGCTTTAGTCTCGCTAATTGCCTTACTGTTCCCGTTAAGTGCATTCGCCAGCAACACCACTTCATCCACTTTTTGCTTAGCAAATACCAACCAACTCTTCACTTCTGGCTCGAGATCGGTTTCTTGCTCAACATCAATCGGTGAATGCAGCAGAGAACAACTGCTAGAGATCCAAAGTCGGTCTCCCAATTTGTCCGCTGTTGGCTGCAGCGCCGTTAGCCACTTGTTGAGGTTCGCCTTCCAAATGTTTCGGCCATTCACCACACCAAGAGACACCACCCAGTGATCAGGTATGCTATCGACAATGGTATCGACATGCTGTGGCGCAACATTCGCATCAAGGTGCAGTCCGTTGACATTAAGCGCTGAAATCACATCAAGTTGATGCTCAACAGACTCAAAATAGGTAGTCAGAAGCAATTTCACATCACCGCCAATCACTTGATACGCAAGCTTGTAGGCATTGCGCCACTCGTCTGGCAATTCCAGCGCGAGAATAGGCTCGTCAATCTGAACCCATTCCACGCCTTGTGACTTCAATTTATTGAGAATTTGCTGATATACCGACAGCAGGCGTGGCAGCAATTCAAGGCGGTTGAAATCGGCTTCTTTCTCTTTGCCCAAGAAAAGGTAGGAAATGGGTCCCAGAATAGCGGGCTTTACTTTGTATCCTGATTTCTGCGCTTCGCTAACTTCATCGAATAATTGATTCCAGCTCAGTGCAAACTCGTCGTCTTTAGTGAACTCAGGGACAATATAATGATAGTTTGTATTAAACCACTTGGTCATGTCCGACGCGGCGCAACTGCAACCCGTTGGGGCTTTGCCCCGAGCGATACGAAACAGGGTGTCCAGATCAGGGTGACCATGACGATGACGCTTAGGAATGTGGCCTAACGTCAGGCTCGTTTGAAGCACTTGGTCGTACCATGCGAAATCACCCACAGTGACAAACGATAAGCCAGCATCTTTTTGCACTTGCCAGTTATGATGACGAATGGTTGCGCCAACATCCAACAGTCCTTGTTGATTGATTTCACCGTTCCAATATTGCTCCAATGCAAATTTCAATTCTCGTTTGTTGCCGATGCGCGGGTAACCCAAAATATGTGTCGTGGTCATGCTATCTCTCCTTTTTAGCCGTCCAGATGTTTACATGTCCACCTTGATTGATTAGAGTGCATAAAACAAACTCAAATTACTCAAACGGATGTTGAGATAAATTCATGTTAGAAGTAAAGCACCTACGCACCCTCTTCGTTCTCCGCGACACAGGCTCGCTGACGGCGACAGCAACACAGCTTTGCCTGACACAATCGGCGCTCTCACATCAGCTTAAGGATTTGGAGCTGCGTATTGGTTCGCCACTGTTCATGAGAAAGACGCGTCCGGTGAGATTTACCGCAGAAGGACAAGTGTTGTTGGCGTTGGCCGATGATGTATTGCCTCGCCTCGCTCGGGCTGAAACAGAATTGGCAGCCTTGAAAGAAGATGCGCAGGGACGGCTTCATATGGCCATTGAATGCCACTCGTGCTTTCAATGGCTTATGCCAGCATTAAAAGAATACAGAATGAGTTGGCCGTTGGTGAAGTTAGACTTTTCTTCTGGGTTTGGCTTTGAACCACTACCAGCATTGGCAGGAGGCGAGTTAGATGTGGTGATTACCTCAGACATTAGCCCACGTAGCGAAATTCACTATGAGGCACTGTTTGATTTTGAAATGCGCCTTGTTCTTGCCGACACGCATCCACTCGCGAAAAAAAGTGTGATTGAACCTGAAGACCTTGCCGGAGAAACCCTACTGACCTATCCGGTGCAACGACAACGTATGGATGTGGTTAAGCACTTTTTGCATCCTGCAGGTGTTGAGCCAGTTCAATTTAAATCTGCAGATAACACCTTGATGCTGATACAAATGGTGACGGCAGGATTAGGCGTAGCTGCCTTACCTAATTGGGCCATTAGTGAATTTTCAAGACAGGGTTTGGTGGTTGATAGGCCTCTCGGCAAAGGGCTTTGGCGTCGACTGTATGCCGCGGTAAGAAGCCAGGAGTCGCAACGGCCCTATCTTAAAGCGTTCTTTGCTACCGCTCGCAATCAATGCCATACCCATTTGGATGGGATTAAGAAGGTATAGCTAACCTTCTTGAGCTCTATTTTTGCCTCAACTGATTCACAACGGGATCGTAGTAACATCCCATTTCATCGAGTTTATGTTGGAAAGATTGGTGGTCCAATTCAAATTGCGCCAAGAGGTCGTCGAGGCTATCGCACTCTAAGCGCAACTTCTCATTGACGATGCCGTACATGATCGCACCTTCGAGATGCTCAAGGTTGTGGATTTCCATACACGTACTCCTGTTTTCAGTGGGTCACTTTTGAACCTATTCGAAAGTATTTTAGATGCGATACGTCATATTCGCGTTGACGCCTAAGGTGAACAGCCACAAAAAAGGCACTTCACGTGCCTTTTATTGTGCCTGAGACAACCCGTTGCCATGCAAATGCTCAGATGAGTGCTGACATGGCAACGCCAGATGCCCCCCCAATGACGATCAGCGCACAACAAAGTTGCAGTAAATGCGGTGGTGTTTGACGAAGCAAATGAAATGCCCAAATTATCACGCCCACCAGCACCAAGCCCAAACTGGTCAACACGGATGTCACTAACGCATTGGCTGACGCCTCCGGCATAGATGTGCTGGCAACTGCAATAACCAACGCCATCAACATTGCAGCGACAATGCCCGCAACCGGAAGAATACGGTGAAATGCCTGTAAACGAGATCGCGCCCGAACCAGCAAGCAATGTCCCGTGATAGCGCCCACCAGAGCAACTTGGGAAATCATCAGCAACCCTACAAACATGCCTTGATGCCATGCTGAAATTAGCACTGCCAACGCACCAAAGCCATTGGCCAAAAGCAACACAGGAATAGGTCCAGACAGTCGAGTTTTCCCTGATTTCGAACGCAATGAAAAAATGCCTAACGCAATAAATGGCAACGCTGAAAATGGAGAGAATGGAACAACCAATGCCCAAGCGGCGACCAGAAACCAAAACGCTTTGTGCAGACGTCCGCGCTGCCCCGGACAGATATCACCTTTCAGCAATACCAACGTCAAAACAAACTGGGCGCCTAACGCACCCGACATCACCACCGAACTCAATAATTCGTACATTGTTTACTACCTGTTGGATACTTGCGGGCAATTATACCCAAGCAACCGTGAGTTACCCAATTTATACTACCGCCTGAAAATCCACTTTTTATCGCAAATACCGCCGTGAGGCATCAGGCCACTTTATATCTATAACAATGTAGATACCCTCACAGTTATTGATGATAACTTTGCATTCACTCGCATTCATATGTAACTGTTTTACTATAAGTATTAATATTGTGAATGCGCTTCAAAAAATTGCGTAATACCCATCACAATATCACTGGCTCGTGCGGAAATGAAAACCAGGGGAAACATGGAGTTATCCTACCGTCATTTTAAACTTTCGCTTCAGGAACTCTGGAGCGCAAAGCGTCATGCTGCCAGTTTCAACACAACACGTGCGACATACCTGCGATCACGCATTATTGCACTTAGTTATGTTTGGGCGGCGCTAACACTCGTATGGATACCCGTTGATAACCTGACACTTGATACCAGCAGTTACTCGCTGACCATTCTTAGAATTTGTCTCGCCGCCACGCTTTTTACCATTGCCCATATCGTTCGTTCACGTCACTCTCTTCGCGACTGCCGCATTGCATTAGTCGCCTTGGTCATGAGCTTCAATGTCTTTTATTTGTTGGCTAATCATGTGTTAGGTTACCCACACACCATCAATACGTTCGTTTATTGCTACACATTACTGCCATTTCTGCATGTCATTATGCTGACGATATTTCCCTTATCTATTCGAGAGTCTTTCTCACTGATCCTTGCCACAGCACTGACACAGATCTACGTTGATTTTCAGAGCGGATTTCTTCTCTCTTTAGATATTTTTGCGATCTATTGGCTACAAACGGTCGTAGGTTTTCTCGTGATTTGGGCTCAAACATCCAAACTGCATATGATGCTTCGCTTATACCGTCACGCGACGCTTGATCCTCTTACTGGGGTATACAATCGCCGCATGTTGCTCACCCTCGCGAAACGCGACATTGAGAATACGCGCACACGATCACGCCCCTATTCTGTTCTGTTGATGGACCTTGATAAATTTAAGCGAATCAACGATCAATATGGCCATTTCGCTGGCGACATGGTGCTGCAAGCATTCACCAAAACCGTGCAAGAAACGTTACGGAAATCGGATATATTTGGCCGTTATGGTGGCGAAGAATTCATTCTCTTTTTACCGCAATGCAGTGCAGAAAACGCTCAATTGGTAGCCACGAGGATCATGAGTAATATTCGCGATCTGGCAATCGATGTAGAAGGTGTGTCTGAGCCAATCAGAGTGACAACATCCATCGGCATTAGTACCAGTCTTTCGACACAAGATAGCCTTCACCAGTTACTTGAAAAAGCGGATCTTGCTTTGTACCACGCAAAGCATAACGGTCGTGATTGCAGCCGTCTGTTTGACCACTGCGGTGCAGATCTACAAGAAAAACATAAGCGCCCTTGGCTTGAGGCTGCCAACTAATTACTCACCCTTTTGCCTCAATGACCGATGCCTTCATGAGCAACTTCTTTTCCAGCGAGCCCAATATCTGAATCAAAACAAGATTGAGTGCCGCCAATGATACGGCACCAAGCGTGACAGCGAACCACCCAGCATATTCCCAGCACCCTATCAAATAGAAACCACCCAGACTGCCACCCACATAGTAGTGAACAAGATAGAGAGCCGTTGCAGTGGCTTTACCTTTCGTTGTACGTCGACTCACCCACCCATAAGCCAATGAGTGTGTAAAAAACGCGCCGCCACTCACAATGAGTAAGCCAATGACCACGGTCGCTTGAGTTTCTACGCTGGCTATCAATACCCCAAACAATGTCACCACGGTGCCAAAAGTCATGCCTGAAATCGGTGAATACCGGTTCGCCCAGCGCCCGCTTAGCCGAGAGGTCAGCGTGCCAGCGAGATAACAAATGAAAATAGCCGATGCAATACCGACAGGAAGGTTAAAAGGTGCTGCTAACAGTCTAAATGTTGTCACTGAGTAGAAGTTCACGAAAAGGGCAAAATTCACACCACCAATAATCATGGCAACCCACAATATGGGGGTTTTAACGTGCTCACCAATCACTTTCGTTTGCTCAATAAGCGAGGTATTAGATGATACGAACCGTGTTTGAGCAGGCAATAGACTCCAGACCAACAAAATGCCAATGGCCGTCAATATTGCCATTGCCATCACAGCGCCCTGCCACCCGAAAAAATCCGAAAACAAACCACCGAATAAGCGACCGAATATCCCACCTAACGAGTTAGCACTGATGTAGCCACCTACCGCGACCACAAGCGCGGTCGGGCTAAACTCGTCCGCCATATACGCCACCGCGACCGCCGCATAGCCAGCCAACGCAATACCCATTAGCGCTCTGAGCACCACCAGCCCCCAAAACGCGTCCACGTACAGTGACGCAAAACCGACGATTGGCATCAAAAATAGGCTCGCAAGCATCACCGGGCGACGGCCAACTCTCTCAGACAATAACGCCCAAGGTAACAAGCTAATCGATAAGCCGAGCGTGGACGCGGCGAGAAGCCAATTCGCTTTCGTTGCGGTGACGACAAAGGCATCTGCAAATACAGGAAGCATTGGCTGGAACAAATACAGGTTACAGAACACCAGAAAGGAGCCAAAAGATAAGGCAAATGCGGCTTTACGGTAAGCGGGTGTTTGTAATTCGATCATGCTCTACATTACTGATTTCACAATATACTGTGAAATTAGCAACCTATCAGTAATATATAAAGTATATTAATTATATTGAAGTGAGATCTTTAATTAATACCTATACCCAAACAACCTCAAGATTCTTGGGTATAAGCCATCTCTGACACTCACATCGACTACCAAAAGGCACAGAAAGCATGAATCTAAGACAGCTTCGATATTTTGTCAGTGTCGCCGAGCAGAAAAATTTCACTCGCGCTGCCAGAAAGCTGAATATTGCCCAGCCTGCCTTGAGTATTGCGATAAAGAAATTAGAAACCAATATCGGCCTCAATCTATTTGACCGCAACGAACGCCAAGTGCACCTCACGCAAGAAGGCCAAACTCTCCTTCCCCACGCTTACCGCATATTAAGAATGGTTGAAGACGCCAACACCGAAATGGCAGAACTCAGAGGCTTACAAAAAGGCGAAGTTCGTGTAGGCGTGCCTGGCATGCTGGGTTCTTACTTCTTCCCTTCCATTTTGATGGGCTTTAAAAGCAAATACCCAGATCTTAAACTCAGTGTGGTAGAAGCAGGGACACAGTCAATCCGACAAATGCTACTCGATGGCGAACTCGACATTGGGGTGATTCACAGTCAGGATGTCCCTGCCGCATTGGACACAACTCATTTGATTTCTTCGCAAATGGTTGCCGTCACCAGTGCCGATCATCCACTGGCGGAACAAACCTCGATGAGTTTTCAAGCCTTCTTTGATGAAGAGTTGGTGATGTTCAAAAAAGGCTATTTTCACCGCGAATTCATTGACCGTATCTGTGCAAGCCATAAAATCACACCCAACCTTTCTTTTGAAACCAACCTGTTGGCGATGATCTTAAACATTGTTCGTCATGGCTTTGCTATTACCGCTTTACTTGAATTGGTGACACAGCACGAACCTGGACTCATTGCCATTCCATTTGAAGAACCCGTGACATTGGATATTTCCATGGCGTGGCGAAAACACGGTTACTTATCATTGGCAGACCGTGCGTTTATCGATTTCGTACAACAGAACAAATAGCAGGATGAACACAGTGCACGCTTTTTCGCTCGGCTCAGGTAACCCTTCTATCAATGTCTATGTAGAGAAAGCACCGCCTCTGCACGCACTATGGGGTGAAATGCCTCTAACTGGGAGCCACACGCCCCTCATCAATGGCGACATAAACGCCATTGGACAAGCCGGAGGTAATGGCTGGCGCAAAGTGTTCAACGTCTATGCAAAGCTACTATATGCGCTGCCCGAGCATTCAACGCTTCGCCCACAAGGTTTTGCTACATGGCAGAGGTACCGAGATGAAGCATTGCTTCAACAAGCCTCCAACGCAGCGTTGTATTTTGGCCGCCATGATCTGCTCACATTGGCCGACAGCGGCGGTATCCACATTATCGCTGGGAAAACTCATGCTCAAAAACTGGGTATCGCAGAACAATGTGTATGGCTAGACAAGGACTTTGCCCGACACCCGACGCTACCCATCGTTATTTGCCCCTATTTTGACTATCGCCAACTGTCGAATCAAAAAATTGATGTATTGACAAAATTAATGGCCAAACTGTGATGATCGATTCCCAATGTTCTGTTCGTAGTAATAAAACGCATTGAATAGATTTTTAACTTATCGATTTTCATGACTATTTTTCTAGCCATCCTCTTTGCTATGATGGCAGACTCTTTACATCGTCAGAGCAAAAGGACATTGCGCGCATGAATGTTAAACACACTCTTTTAACCAGTCTCATTGTACTGCCCTTTTTTGCTAACGCTGGGCTGGCAGAAAGAGGCGGACTCAGCGGCGAAATATCACTGCTAGGCGGTGTGGTATCCACGGATTCCAATTTATCTACCAGTGGCGAAGCCATAAAAAACGCGCCGCTAAACAGCAGTGGAAATCGTGAGACGAACCCAATCTTTGGGCCTCTGGGTAGTTTGGCGTTCACCTGGGGGGAAGGGCTAAGTCAGCAGATTTTCGTCGGTACGACCCGTGAAGATATTGCCGTCGGTACGGTTGCTTTGGAAATTGGCTACAAGCAAGAATTGGCCTCTGGCACTAAAGTTACGGTGGCATATTTACCCACCGTGTTGTCAGAAGAAGTATGGTCAAATCCTTACTTAACAGATACCGCGCGATCTGAAACCGACAAATCTGGCAATGCTTACCGTTTACAGTTGAATAGTATTGGTGGCTCTCCGCTGTCTATTGACATCGCCTACGCACAAACCGAGATCGACGACGAGCAAAGCGGGACTGCAGGGTTCACACTCAGTGAACAAAGCCAGTTAAACCGTGAAGGTGACACCTTATATTCAAAGGTCAGCTACCGTCAGTTCCTCGGTCGCGGATTGGGTATCGCCCCCGCGTTTGTTTACTACGATCATGAAGCCGAAGGCGATGCAATGTCTTATCAATCGCTAGGGGGTGAGCTTTCCTATTTCAGCCTTGCTGGCCGAAATAAAATTGTACTGACGGGTAAATATCATGCTCGAGACTACGATGCGAATCATCCCGTTTTTGGTACCACACGTGCTGACAAAGAATACGGCGTCTTCCTCGCGTATGAATACGGTGAGCTTTTTGATGTCACGCCTTTGTCCCTCATTTCATTGGCAGGCTACAACAACATTGACTCAAATATTGATTTCTATACCGCCAGCCAGTATCTATTTTCACTGGGTGTGAACTACAAATTCTAATGCAAATGGGCTGCATTTTCGGGTAGTGCAGCCCAATACCGCCAAAAACCCTGCAAAACTACGGGTTTAAACCTTCTGGCTCTCCTCTCTACAAGCCGCTATAATTGCCGCCTTGCGAGAAAGAGGTCAAAAAATGCGCAATTCCGTCACTCCCATCTTTGAATACCCTAAATACTGGGCTGAGTGTTATGACACTTCACCTTTTCTGCCAACCAGCAGAGAGGAAATGGATCAGCTAGGTTGGGACAGCTGTGACATTATTATTGTTACAGGCGATGCTTATGTCGATCACCCGAGTTTTGGTATGGCTGTTATTGGTCGTACGCTAGAAGCTCAAGGTTTCCGTGTCGGCATCATTGCGCAACCCGATTGGCAAGACAAAAAAGCGTTCATGGCGCTAGGTCAGCCAAACCTCTTCTTCGGTATCACCGCGGGCAACATGGATTCCATGATAAACCGCTATACCGCAGACAAAAAAATTCGTCACGACGATGCCTACACGCCTGATAACAAAGGCGGCAAGCGTCCCGATCGCGCAGTATTGATATATACCCAACGCTGTAAAGAAGCCTATAAAGAGACGCCTATTGTTCTGGGTGGCATCGAAGCAAGTCTTCGCCGCTTGTCGCATTATGACTATTGGTCAGATAAAGTCCGTCGCTCGGTTTTGTGCGATTCGAAAGCTGACATCCTTCTGTTTGGTAATGCTGAACGCGCATTGGTTGAAGTTGCCCATCGCTTTGCAAAAGGCGAAAACGCAGCGAGCATGAGCCGCATCGCCGGCACAGCCGTGATGCTGAAAAATGCACCAGAAGAAATGACGGAAGTTGATAGCTCACGCATAGACAAGCCGGGCAAGTCTATGGTTCTGCCTAACCCGTATGCCACTGAAACGGCCTGCGAGACCAAAAAAGACGACGAACCGAAACCCATCATGGTTCGCCCGCCACGTCATGATGCAGAAAACAGTTATGTTCGTTTGCCTTCTTTTGAGAAACTGGTCAACGACAAAGTCCTTTATGCACACGCAAGCCGCGTCATGCATTTGGAAGCCAACCCATATTCGGCACGCGCACTCATCCAGAAACACGGCGAACGTGAACTTTGGGTCAACACTCCACCGATTCCTCTTACGACTGAAGAAATGGATTATGTGTTCGGCCTGCCTTTCGCACGTGTCCCTCACCCTAAATATGGCGACGCAAAAATTCCTGCGTATGAAATGATCAAAACCTCGGTCAACATCATGCGTGGCTGTTTTGGTGGTTGTTCATTCTGTTCGATTACCGAACACGAAGGTCGCATTATTCAAAACCGTTCTAAGGAATCTATCCTGAACGAAATTGAAGACATTCGTGAAAAGGTACCTGGGTTTACTGGCGTGATTTCCGACCTTGGTGGCCCAACGGCGAACATGTATCGCCTTGGCTGTTCTGATCCTCGTGCAGAGCAAAACTGCCGTCGACCGTCGTGTGTGTTTCCAAAAATCTGTGAGAAATTAAACACAGACCATAAACACACCGTTGATCTGTACCGCTCTGCGCGTGAGTTGCCTGGCGTGAAGAAAGTGGTTATCGCTTCAGGTGTTCGTTATGACCTTGCGATTGAGTCACCAGAGTATGTGAAAGAATTGGTGACTCACCATGTAGGGGGTTATCTGAAGATCGCTCCAGAGCATACCGAAAAAGGTACGCTGGATCTGATGATGAAACCCGGCATGGGCGCTTATGATCGCTTTAAAGAGTTGTTCGAGAAATATTCTAAAGAAGCGGGTAAAAAGCAGTATTTAATCCCGTACTTCATCGCGGCACACCCTGGCTGTACCGATGATGACATGCTGAATCTTGCACTGTGGCTCAAAGAGAACGATTTCCAGTGCGATCAGGTGCAGAATTTCTATCCATCGCCAATGTGTAACGCAACGTCGATGTATCACTCTGAGACGAATCCTCTGAAACGCGTGAAGTACAAGAAGCGTGAAGAGTTGTTTGTTGCTAAGGGTGAAATTCAGCGCCGTCTGCACAAAGCGCTGTTGCGTTATCATGATCCAGCCAACTGGCCAATCATTCGTGAAGCCCTCACCAGCATGGGCAAGCGACACCTGATCGGAGATCGTGAAGGGTGTTTGATCCCGCGTGAAGGTAGCGAAGCAGAAATGGCTGCCTTACAGCGTCGTGGTTCGAACCGTCCTGGCACGAAGCGCTTTGCCACTAAGCACCCTAACCAACCTGATATTCGTAAACCTCAGGGTCAAGGCAAGGGAGCAAAAGGTAAGCCAGTTGGAAACGGTCAACGACCGGTTTCAGGCAAGCCAAAGGCTCAAGGCGCTAGCAAGCCGCAAAACGGCTCTAGACCAGCAGGTTCGAAGCCTGGAGCTTCTAAACCAACGAGCTCAAGACCAAGTGGTGCTAAAAATCGCCCATCCGGCAACAGAAGCCGCTCGGCAGCCCGATAAAGAAACACAAAAAAGCGAACCTTATGGTTCGCTTTTTTTTCTACTCCGATGGGCTTGACCATCATCGTATTAGTTCAGAGATCACCAAACTCAGCGCTGCAACCGCCACGAGAACACACAATCCAATGACGACTTTTTTCTGTGCCTTTTCATCAAGAAATTTCGCAGCCAATATGCCAACAATGATTAATCCACCAATAATCGCAACTTTAATCATTTTAATCGCCTCTTTAGCCAACTCTCTGATTTTTCAAAAGTAACACATATACCCTCCCACAGCGATGACTAGTTCAATCGCTGCGACATTGACACCCTACTCACTCACTTGTGACACAAGACCTTGGCGCTAAGTCATAAGTGCTTTTGGCGGGTGTAAACATGTGGGAAGACGGCTTTCACTGCACACTTAGAATAATGTGCTAGGTTTAAATCACTTACTAGGTGCAAGCTCTAGCGCACCTTGGGTGATTAACATTCCGCCGTTCCATAACATTGAGTAAAAGAAGGTTGTGATATGTTGAAAAAATTGACAGCAGAGTTCATTGGTACATTCTGGTTAGTGCTCGGTGGCTGCGGAAGCGCCGTCTTTGCAGCGGCTTTTCCAGACCTCGGTATTGGCTTCTTGGGCGTAGCGCTCGCTTTCGGCTTAACTGTGGTCACCATGGCTTACGCCATTGGTCACATCTCAGGGTGTCATTTAAATCCCGCGGTATCTGTTGGCTTATGGGCTGGTGGTCGCTTCCCCACCAGCGAACTTCTCCCTTATATTGTAGTACAGGTTGCTGGTGGCATCGTGGGCGCATTCACCGTGTACATCATTGCTAGCGGTCAACCCGGCTTCGATCTCGCGGGTGGACTGGCTTCTAATGGCTATGGCGCACACTCTCCAGGTGGCTTTGACATGATGTCAGGCTTTATTACCGAAGTGCTAATGACCTTTATGTTCTTGATTGTCATTATGGGCGCGACACACAAACTCGCTAACCCAGGTTTTGCTGGCTTGGCCATTGGTTTGTCACTGACCCTTATTCACTTAATCAGTATTCCAGTGACCAACACCTCGGTAAACCCGGCGCGCAGTACTGGGCCTGCTCTGATTGTGGGTGATTGGGCACTCGATCAGCTTTGGATGTTCTGGGTCGCACCGATGATTGGCGCTGTGATTGCAGGTGTTGTTTATCGCTGGCTTAGCC
>NZ_JBGONO010000031.1:0-57807 GCF_041439165.1 Enterovibrio sp. FF113
AGTATCGGCACCGAGCCTATCAAAAGCAGCTTAACGACAATGGACTCGCACAAAGTATGTCGAGAAAAGGAAATTGCCTAGACAACGCAGTGGCAGAGAACTTCTTCGCACTACTAAAAACAGAGATATGCCATAATCAACGCTTTGAAGATGCGGATGATTTGATGAAGCAAATCAAAGAATATATCGAGTACTACAATACCAAACGTATTAAAGTCAAACTAAAAGGCCTGACTCTGATAGAGTATCGAAATCAGGCCTTGAAAGCCGCTTAACAGAAATGTCCAACTTTACGGGGTCACTTCACAAATGCGGCCTTTTGTTTTTCTGAGAAATGCCACATACAACAATTCAAACTATGAACTGGTGCAGACAAATTGAGCAGTCGGGCGCACAATCCTTGCTGCACGGTGACTAGCCTAATATACTCTTGAGTTGCGTCGCAGAGACGGTGCAAAATTGGCTAGCTAGAGCATCGGCGAGAAATATAATGAATTCATGGTATCTGCTCTATTGTAAACGCAGCGAGCAACAACGCGCAGAGCAGCACCTCAAGCGACAAGGCGTTGACTGTTACTATCCACAAGTGACGGTAGAAAAAATTCGTCGCGGTAAGCGAACTACTCAGCTTGAGCCCCTCTTTCCTAATTATATTTTTGCTACCTTTGACGCAGAAAAAATCACCTACAACACCGTTCGTTCAACGCGCGGTGTCGTCGATTTTGTTAGGCACGGAGCGATGCCCTGTACTGTTCCTTTTGGGCTAATTCTAAACCTCATGGCGCACGAAGATTCAGATGCGCAGCGCGAACAGCTAAATGACATGTTGAAACCGGGTGACCAAGTAGAGGTGTTGAGTGGCCAGTTTGAAGGATCTGAGGCGATTTACAAAGAAGCTGATGGTGAAATTCGCTCTATCTTACTGATTAAATTGTTAAATCAGCAAGTAGAGGTGTCTGAAGAGAACATCGTACTGCAACGAAAATAGCACTGCCACAAAGCGAAAAATTATTGGTTATCGCGTGCTTTGGGAACGACACCTAAGGGCGGTAGCGTGTTTTTCACAAACTTAAATCGAAATTTTGGAGGAGCACAGAGTGACCAGCGGAAAACAATCTGAATTGCAATACACAAGGCCAAATAGCCATCAAGAAGATGACATTGATTTGCGCATACTGTTCAAAGTGTTGTTGCAAGGGAAATCCACCATTGTCGCCTGCACGTTGCTTTTTGTGGCGACAGCCGCGGTTTATGCAATAAATGCACAGGAATGGTGGACCACAAAAGCCGTGATTACGACCCCTAGAGTGGCTGACGTGGTGACTTTTAGCCAGGCGGTAAAACGTTATCAGCCAGCATTTGATTACAATCAATTTAATGCGGAAAATAATAGTTTTAGTGATTTGGTGCAGCCAGGGCTAGAGCTTGATGTTTTGATAAATGAGAGAACGATTTTTGAACGTTTCCTACAAGCATTTAATGCTAGCAAAAATAAAAGAGAGTTTCTAAATCAAAGTCCTGTTTTCGTCAGTGCTTTAGAACTGCTAGATATTAACGACGACACTCGCGCTTATAGCTTGGCAGTTAACGATTGGTTGGGAAAGCTCATTGCTAACAGAAATGACAAAACAAACAATGAATTAATAACACTCAGCGCCCAAAGTGTCACTGACCTAAGTAGCCTTACACTTCTTAATAATTATATCGCCTTCATCAATAAGAAAGTGACCGCGGGATTAATTGACGATTTACGTTCAACTCTGCAGATCAAAAAAAATGAACTATTCCAGCAATTAGAATCTCGAGAATTGCTAGTGGCGCAACAACTTAAGCTTGAAATTGCAAAAGCTGAGCGAGCGCTCAAAATTGCCAATGCAGCTCAAATTAGAAGACCAGTACAAAACCTCAATAAAGAAGAAATATTTGCAATAGATATTGGTGCAGACGCAATCAGTGAAAAAGTGAATGTTTTGAAGTCATTGGATGATCTATCGATACTTGATCCGAACTTGGGTCAAATCAGGAATAAATTAGCGATATTACAGCGTGAACTTCCTCAGATAGAAAATTTAACTCTATTTAGCTATCTGGAATCTGCGGAATTGCCTCTGAACCGTGACAAACCCAAGAGAGCATTGATTGTCGTTCTAGGAGCATTGCTAGGTGGCATGTTTGGTATCGCGATTGTTATGGTTCGTTACGTGTTTAGAAAGGATTAGTAGGTCTATTTTCTGACATGTCAGTATCAGAAAGACGACATGATGCAATTAGATAGTCAGACTTGATTGCATTAAATCATATATGTCTCAGGTGATTATAAATGTTTGAGATGACTAAATAAGTAAATTTAAGTTAGGTGTTCGAAAATGAATAAGATTTTACCACTTATTGGTCGGATCGAAGCGTTATTCATGCAAGATATTGCTCGTCATGAAGTTGAGTTATCTTGTATCGTTTCTGAGTCAAGATTTCTAGTACTTGGTGGAGCTGGGTCCATTGGTCAAGCCGTAACAAAAGAAATATTTAAACGTAACCCAAAAAAGCTTCATGTTGTTGATATTAGCGAAAACAACATGGTTGAGCTAGTACGAGATATTCGAAGTTCACTTGGCTACATAGATGGCGATTTTCAGACATTCGCTCTAGATATTGGTTCTTTAGAGTATGATGCGTTCATCAAATCAGATGGACACTATGACTATGTATTGAATCTGTCTGCACTAAAGCATGTTCGAAGTGAAAAAGACCCATACACATTGATGCGAATGATTGATGTAAACGTGTTTAATACGGATAAAACTATTCAGCAATCTATTGATGCTGGTGTGAAAAAATATTTCTGTGTATCTACAGATAAAGCCGCTAATCCAGTTAATATGATGGGCGCATCCAAGCGTATTATGGAAATGTTCCTAATGCGAAAAAGTGAAAAAATAGCAATCTCAACCGCGCGCTTTGCCAATGTTGCCTTTTCGGACGGCTCATTGTTACATGGATTTAACCAGCGAATTCAAAAAAATCAACCAATCGTGGCTCCAAACGATATTAAACGTTATTTTGTTACCGCTCAAGAGTCGGGTGAGCTATGTCTAATGTCATGTGTCTTTGGGGAGAATCGTGACATTTTCTTTCCTAAACTGAGCGAAGCTCTTCACCTTACTTCATTTGCTGATATAGCAATTAAATATTTAGAACAACTTGGCTATAAACCTCACTTATGCGATACAGAAGAAGAAGCTCGTCAGCTTACTCTGTCGCTTCCAAAGCAAGGTAAGTGGCCATGTTATTTTACTACTAGTGATACAACTGGTGAGAAAGATTTCGAAGAGTTTTTCACAGAAAAAGAAGAATTGGATATGTCTAGATTTATAAATCTTGGCATCATTAAAAATGAACCAACTTATGAACATGAACTACTTACTTTGTTTGAGGATAGTATTTCAGAAATGAAGGGAGAGCGGGCTTGGACCAAAGAGCAAATTGTTAAGCTGTTCTTTACTATGATTCCTGATTTTGGTCATAAAGAAACGGGTAAATACCTAGATAGTAAGATGTAAGTGGAGTAAGTGATGAACGCTACATATCTTATTGAATTTGTAAGAGAAATTTACAAAACTAATGAATTTATTCCCTTGCATGCGCCAACGTTTAAAGGCAATGAAAAAGCATATGTAATGGAAACGATTGAAAGTACTTTTGTTTCTAGCGTTGGTAAATTTGTTGATGATTTTGAACGAAATATCGAAGCGTATACAGGGACGGCTAAAGCTGTAGCGACTGTCAATGGTACAGCAGCGTTGCATACAGCATTATATATGGCTGATGTTCAACGAGGAGACCTTGTGATCACGCAAGCATTGACTTTCGTTGCTACGTGTAACGCGCTTTACCATATGGGCGCTGAGCCTATTTTTGTTGATGTATCTCCAATTAGTCTAGGGCTTTGTCCGAAAGCCGTTGATTCATTTCTTTGCGAATATGCTGAAGTAACAGATGCTGGATGTATTCACAAAAAAACGGGCAAGCGAATCAAAGCTGTCGTACCCATGCATACATTTGGTCATCCTGTAGAGCTTGATGAACTAGTAGCTGTATGCGTGAAATGGGGACTTGTTTTAGTAGAAGATGCAGCAGAAAGCCTCGGGTCATTCTATAAAGATAAGCACACCGGTACTATCGGTGATGTTGGGGCGCTAAGCTTCAACGGTAATAAGATAATTACTACAGGTGGCGGTGGTATAGTTTTGTGTAAAAATCGAGAATTCGGAGCAAGAACTAAGCATGTCACGACGACAGCGAAAGTCCCTCACGCTTACGAGTTTTTCCATGATGAGCCAGGTTTTAACTATCGCATGCCGAATCTAAATGCCGCACTTGGTTGTGCCCAACTCGAATTAATTGACCAATACTTGAGGCAGAAAAGACAACTGGCAGAATGTTACAGAGAGTTTTTCAAAGAAACTGACGTTCAGTTTGTCACCGAGCCAAATTATGCTAAATCAAACTACTGGCTAAACGCAATTATTTGCCCTGACAAGAAAAGTAGGGAAGGGATTATTTTAGGCACAAATGGTTCTGGAGTCATGACAAGACCTATTTGGAAACTAATGCACCGATTGCCAATGTTTGAAAATGCAATTCGGGATGACCTTACATATTCTGAACATATTGAAGCGCATTTAATAAACCTTCCTAGTACACCTGTCGTAATCAATAGTTAAGTTGGGTTAAATACATATGATCCAGATACAAAAAAAAGTTGCGGTGTTCACTGGCACAAGAGCTGAGTATGGCCTCCTATTTTGGCTATTGAAGGACATCCAAAGTGACCCAGATTTAATATTACAACTACTCGTTTCTGGTATGCATCTATCTCCTGAGTTTGGAGAGACTTACAAACAAATTGAAAAAGATGGCTTCAATATTGAAGAGAAAATTGAGATTTTGTTGTCATCTGATTCTCCAATAGGCATCGCAAAAAGCATGGGGTTGGGAGTATTAGGTTTTACTGATGCTTTAGCGCGATTGTCACCTGATGTTTTAGTCATCCTGGGTGACCGTTTTGAAGCTCTTTCTGCGGCCCAAACGGCCATGATACTGCGTATCCCCATTATACACCTCCATGGTGGGGAGATAACAGAGGGTGCTTACGATGATGCTATCCGTCATGCTATTACTAAGCTGAGCTATTTGCATGGTACGTCTACAGATGAATATAGACAGAGAGTTATTCAATTAGGTGAATCACCAGAAAGGGTTAAAAATGTTGGGGCAATTGGTCTAGATCACTTGAATCGAACGTCTTTTATGACTGTTTCTGAATTGGCTGAATCACTGGACTTTGAGATAACGGCCCCATATTTTGTTGTGACTTATCATCCAGTGACGCTTGGAGATGAGGCTCCAAAACATGGCTTTCAAGAATTACTAGATGCATTAGATGAACATCCTGAATATCAAGTAATACTTACTTACCCTAATGCTGATGATGGCGGGCGACAGATTATCCCTCTTCTAGAAGCCTATGCGAAAAGTCAACCAAAGAGGGTTTTGGCAATACCATCTCTTGGACAGGCTCGCTATTTAAGTTCAGTTAAGCACGCCTCTGCGGTTATTGGGAATTCCTCGAGTGGTATTATCGAGGTTCCTGCCTTTGATGTTCCTACAGTGAATATCGGCTCGAGACAAAAGGGGCGATTAGCTGCTAAAAGTGTTATCAATGCAGATGCAACGAAAGCGTCTATAAGCGCTGCGATTAGACTTGCGGTAAGTCGAAATTATAAGGCAAACAGTGAAAATATCATAAACCCTTATGGTCAAGGCGATAGCAGCAAACTGGTCATAGAGATGATAAAGGGGTTAAGTTTTGAACCTTGTAAATCTTTCTTTGACGTAAATATTGAAGAAATTAAGTGAGAACGTGATGACGTTGATTATTGCCGAAGCAGGCGTAAACCATAATGGTCAAGAAGAGCTAGCTTTTGCTTTGGTTGACGCAGCTCATAAAGCCGGTTCAGATATCGTAAAGTTTCAGACATTTAAAGCAAAAAACTTAGTTACTGAAAAAGCAAAACAAGCAGAATACCAAGTCACGAATACGCAAAAGAGAGAATCACAACTTTCTATGTTGAGTCGGTTAGAACTTTCGTACGAAGTTCATCATAAACTCGTTAAATACTGCAACTCGTTAGGTATTGAATTTTTGTCGACAGCTTTTGACTTTGAAAGTTTAGATTTTCTAGTTAATGACTTAGGTTTGACACGTCTAAAGATACCTTCTGGTGAGCTAACGAATGCCCCACTTTTGTTGGCACACGCTCGCACCGGTTGCGACCTTATCGTTTCAACAGGAATGGCGACACTTTCTGAAATTGAAGCAGCGCTAGGTGTTATTGCTTTTGGCTACACCAATGAGCAAAACTCACAGCCTTCAATTTTTGGTTTTCAGGAAGCTTATTCGTCAGGGATTGGACAAAAAGCATTAAAAGAAAAAGTTACTATCCTTCATTGTACGACTGAATATCCGGCTCCAATGGAAGAAATTAACTTAAAAGCGATGGACACTCTTGGTCGGACATTTGATCTAGCTGCTGGTTACTCTGACCATAGCGAAGGCATCGTGATTCCAATTGCGGCGGTGGCCCGTGGCGCAGTATTGATTGAGAAGCATTTTACACTCGACAAAAAAATGGAAGGCCCAGATCATAAAGCTTCGCTTGAACCAAAAGAACTAGAGGCGATGGTTAAAGCAATCCGTCAAATCGAAGTAGCATTAGGCTCTAACGTGAAATCTCCGACACTCTCTGAAGTTAAGAACAAGGCGGTATCTAGAAAAAGCTTAGTTGCAGCAATTGACATTAATAATGGCGAAGAGCTAACTGAATCCAACCTTACGATTAAGCGTCCCGGCACTGGTTTATCACCTTATCGTTATTGGGATTTGGTCGGACATAAGGCAACGAAAAGTTACAATGCGGGAGATCTGATTGTTGAATGACGAACCATGTCCTATCGTAATGATTGGCGGAGGGGGGCATGCTTCCGTGCTAACAGATATTTTGCGCAACCAAGGGAGAGAAGTCCTAGCCGTTATAAGCCCTGAAGATATAAGTAAGCGCTCAGTCTTTGATGGTATTAAACATTTAGAAAAAAATGATGATATTTTGGATTTTGATAAGGATAACGTTCTTTTAGTCAATGGAATTGGGATGATGCCTAGATCAGAATTAAAGCAAAAAATCACTGAGTATTTTTTGTTGCTAGGCTATCGATTTGAAACAGTCATTGCGGAGAGTGCATTCATTTCCCCATTCTCAATAATAGAAGAAGGTAGTCAGATTCTACCAATGGCAATTGTTCAAACAGGGGCTAGAGTTGGTCGTCATAGCATTGTAAATACAGGAGCTTTGGTAGAGCATGACTGCAATATAGGTGCATACAACCATATCGCTCCAAATGCTACACTTTGTGGCCATGTGAAGACTGAAGATAATGTCTATATTGGAGCTGGTTCAACAGTGATCCAAAGTTTAAAAATAGGTTCCGGAGCAGTAATTGGAGCTGGGGCGAGCCTGACAAAACACTTGAAACCTGCGTCCACCGTCTATCCCGCTAGAGTTGAAATCAAAGTAGAAGGAAAAAGGCGAACATGAGCCATTGTTGGGAAAAAACTTTAATTTCTGAATACAGCACAATAAAACAAGCCCTAGCTATTATTAATAATGAGGCTATGCGAGTAGCTGTTGTTGTTGATAAAGATAATAGATTAAGAGGAATGGTCACTGATGGTGATATTCGACGAGGTCTACTCAATGACTTGACGTTAACGGATTCAGTAACAAAAGTCATGAATTTAAATCCAATAACAGTATCGCAAAACATCTCAAAAGAGCAGCTTGTAGAGCTAATGGAAAGAAAGCAAATTCTATCAGTTCCATTGCTTGATACAGAAGGTAAAGTTGTCGGCCTAGAAACACTGCATGGTGCTCTAAGTAAAAATCTATACAAGAATCCGGTGTTTATTATGGCTGGCGGCTTTGGTACACGTTTGCGACCTCTAACAGATAAATGTCCAAAACCAATGTTAAAAGTCGGTCAGAAACCTATTTTGGAAACTGTGATTAAGAGTTTCATTAAAGCAGGCTTTAGTGATTTTTATATATCGACTCATTATATGCCAGAGCAAATACATGAACACTTTGGAGATGGTAGTCAGTTAGGGGTTAGTATTTCATATGTTCATGAAGATACGCCTTTAGGAACAGGTGGAGCGCTTGGATTGCTGCCCGATGATCTACCGAAAGATCTACCTTTGATCATGATTAATGGTGACGTCCTGACTAAAGTCGACTTTCAACGTCTATTAATTTTTCATATTGAGAATGATGCGGATGCAACCATCTGTGTTCGTGAATATGACTACCAAATTCCGTATGGGGTTATTAATGGAAACGGCAACAAAATAACAAGTATGGTCGAGAAGCCGATACAACGATTTTTTGTCAATGCAGGTATCTATGTAGTGTCGCCGCATATTATTGAATCTGTACCTATGAACCATAAAGTGGACATGCCAACGTTGTTAGAACAGCATATGAATGAACGTGAAAATATATTTATGTTTCCTATACATGAGTATTGGCTTGATATAGGCCGTATGGATGATTTCAATCGTGCACAAGTTGATATACATACGCTAGGGTTGGATTAGAACGTGAGAATAGTTGCTGTAATTGGCTTCGGTAATATTGCGACACGTCATAGAAAAAATCTAAAAAAACTATTTCCGCAGTGCAAATTGATTGCAATGTCTGCTAGTGGACGGATACCTACAGAACAGATTAATGACTGCGATGAGATTGTGAGTTCAATAGAAGAAATTATAAAATTTCAACCAAAACTAACTATTGTTGCGTCGGCAGCTTCACATCATGCTTTACATGCGCTTCCTCTAATCGAGGCTGGTATTCCCGTACTTATCGAAAAGCCACTATCAATGGAGCTTTCAGACAGTATAATTCTGGAGGATGCCGCACTTAGGTATGGTACGCCCGTATGTGTAGGCTACTGTCTACGATATCTTTCATCCGCTTTGGTAATTAAAGGAGTACTAGATAGCAAGGAAATTGGGCGAGTTTATAACGCCCACATTGAAATTGGGCAATATTTACCGGACTGGAGACCAAATAAAGACTATCGGGAAAGCGTTTCTGCACAAGCACATTTGGGAGGGGGGGCCTTATTGGAGCTTAGCCATGAACTTGATTATGCACAGTGGCTACTTGGACCACTAAAGCTTCAGCATGCAATACTAAGAACTAGTGAAGAATTGGCATTAGACGTAGAAGATAGTGCCGATCTGGTGATGGTAAGTAAGCAGAGCACATTAGTGAATATTCACTTAGATTTTCTACAGCGGAAAGCTTATCGGAAATGCCGATTTGTTGGTAATGCCGGCGTACTGGAGTGGGATCTTATAGAAAATAACTTGAGGTTGATTCATCCTGATGGAGAGCGTATTCTCTATAGCGACTCTCAGTGGGATAAAAACCAAATGTATCTCAATATGATTATCGACTTTGTGAAAAATATTGAGGGAAAACCTCATTCATGTATAGATATAAAACAGGCAAGAAGAACAGTTTCCTTAATAGAGGCAATCAAGATATTTGATTCTGAAAAAATAGAGCCATATAAATGAAAAACTATGCATTCATTTTCGCCCGTGGAGGTTCTAAAGGCCTTCCTGGAAAAAACATTAAACCACTTGCTGGGAAGCCACTACTACAATATTCAATTGAGACGGCTAAGAGTTGTCCATCCATCGATAAGATCTTTGTATCAACTGACGATAAGGATATATCAAAAGTAGCTATAGATAACGGAGCTACTCTAATTGATAGACCAGCAGAGCTTGCTTCGGATGAAAGCCCTGAGTGGCTTTCTTGGCGACATGCTATTGAATGGGTCGAGGAAAAATATGGCCCATTTGATAGTTTTATCAGCCTTCCTACGACTAGTCCTTTACGAAATGTAGAGGATGTTGAACGTGCGATCTCCAAACGAACTGCTGTGGAGGCGGACATTTGTATTTCAGTAACACCAGCCAGTAGAAGCCCTTACTTTAACATGGTAAAAAAGAACCAGGACGAAAGTATAGCACTTGTCAACATGTCAAATGGAAAAGTAACTCGTCGCCAGGATGCTCCTAGAGTTTTTGATATTACAACGGTGGTTTATGCTACGACTCCGTCATTCGTACTTAATGAGTCCGGAATATTTAATGGAATAGTGACGAGTGTTGAAGTGCCAAAAGAACGCGCGGTTGATATCGATGATATTTATGATTTTATGCTAGCAGAAGCTATTTTAAGTGATAGGTAATGATGGAAAATCTATTAGATAGAAAAACTTTTTTAATCGTCGGCGCAGGTGGATTGTTAGGTTCAAAAATTGTACTTGAAGCGCTTGACCAAGGGGCAAAAATTATTGCCGCCGATGTAGATTTGAACTCGATGAAAACGCGCTTATCCTCTGTCGGTGTAGATATAGGAAGTGAAAACTTATTACTGTTAGAGTTTAATATTACTGAGGAAGAGAGCGTAAAATCATTGTTCTCGAATGCCATTTGGACAATTGATGGTGCAGTAAACTCAACATACCCTAGAAACAAAACATATGGCAAGCATTTATTTGATGTCAGCTTGGATAGTTTTAACGAAAACCTATCCTTACACCTAGGGAGTGCTTTCTTGTTTACACAACAGTCTGCTGCCTACTTCTTAAAGAAAAGAAAACAATTCTCTCTCGTGAATATTTCTTCTATATATGGTGTGGTTGCACCTAAGTTCGAAATATATGAAAACACACCTATGACAATGCCCGTCGAGTATGCAGCAATAAAAGCTGCGATTCAACACCTAAATAAATATGTAGTTTCATATGTTAACGACAGCGGATTCCGAATTAACTGTGTAAGCCCGGGCGGAATATATGACAATCAACCAGATGCGTTTTTAGATGCCTACAAAAATAAAACAAATGGCGCTGGGATGCTAGATGTTGGAGATATTGTTGGATCTGTGCTGTTCTTACTCTCACAGCAATCGAGATACGTAACAGGTCAGAATATCATTGTTGATGATGGATTTAGTCTTTAGGTTAATATAATGCACAATACGGTAAACAAGAACCTATTACTTTATGTATTTACTGCAATATTCTTCGTCCCAATGATTATACTTAATAGAGATTTGTGGGATGGAGTAATAATATCACATGCTTTTGTAACCAAAAATACAGAAATATACTGGAATTGGTTCACTGAAACCGGGTGGTTTCTAACACCATATATGTATGATGTTTTTTACCATTTATTTAGTGAAGCTAATTTCTTACAAATATTCTACATATTCTTTTTGTTTTGTCATGTTTTTTCCGCACATCAGATTTACATTTTATCACATGATGTTTTTGATTTTGGCGAGTGGCCATCATTAACGGCTAGTGCAATATTTGCTTTAAGTCCTTTGTGGAACATATATTTTTCAACCGTATTCTTGATGCATGCTTTTACACTTGCATTGGCTTTATACTGTATCAACAGACTACTGAAGTATAGAACTAAGACTTTTATTATCTTTTCAATTATTAGCTTGTTAGCTTTTCAGCAAGCATCAATACCTCCAATTATCATAGCTATACTTGGTATGGAATATTTATTACAACGAGAAAAGAAAAAAATACCATTTATACTTGGATATGTTTTGTTGTCTGTAGCGTTCTTTATGTACACTAGATATTCATTTCCTGCTCATGGTTTATATGAGAGTTACAATGGAATGAATGTCGGTAATATATTTGAATGGGGACACTACAAAGTATTTCTTCAATACATACAAGAAGTATATCCACTTTTCGCTCTCTTACTGATTATATCAGTTTTTTTAACTGATAATAGATATAAGGTTTTACTTTTTACTGGATTGATTTTTGCAGCGATTATACCTTTTATAGTTGTCGGAAAGCCCCCTTGGCCATCACACCTATTTGTGACTGAAGGTTGGGAACAAAGACAAGCCATTACATTAACTGTTTCGATATCACTTATTTTTGGTCTTGTACACATGATTCTGAGACAATCTAAATATAAATTTCTGGCGCTATCTGTATATATATCTATTGCAGTACTGAGTCTTAAGTTTTACAGCTCAGTTGAGGTGAAAGTCAAATCAGTTTTAATTCAGGATGCATTAGTATCGCTATTTAAAGAAAATACTAATGCTATTGGAGAGTGTGGAATTGTGCTAACAGTGGACGCGCCTCCAGCGTTTAGAAACTTGTCAAGTTATGAGCTTAGTTATTTGACCTGGCAAGCATTTGGTCAAAGGAAATACATTTACCTTTCTAGCAGAAAACCAACAAGTATCGACACAAAAGACATTTATAGAGATAAGTATATTCTCCCTGATGAGTATCCTAAATGTATGAAGAATGCGAGTTTACTTACAAACATCGATGAGTTGAAATTGTATGAACTTTTCACTGATCAATATTTAAAACAGAGTCTTGAAATAAAAACGCCGTGAGTCAAAGATGAAAAATAATATTATTATTGGTGGTGGGTTTTATGGTCTTTATATTGCTGAATACTTAGCAAAGAAAGGACATGCTGTTCATCTTTTTGACGAAGCTTTGGATTTTATGCAGCGTGCTTCTTTTAATAATCAAGCTCGAGTTCACAATGGTTATCACTACCCTCGTAGCACGCTTACGGCTTTAAGATCAAGAATATCATATCCTGTTTTTCTAAAGGAGTTTAAGGACTCTGTCTATTTAGACTTCAAGAAATACTATATGGTTGGGCAACCATTAGGAAAAATATCTGCTTATCAGTTTGAGCAGTTTTGTAAACGAATTAAAGCTCCGTGTAAAGCTGCTAGTCCCGAAATATGGGATTATGTTGACCGGCGCTATATTTCGGGTATCTATGAGACAGAAGAAGTTGCATTCGATGCAGTCAAATTAAAAAATACAATGCTTATTCGTGCCTTGAATGCTGGTGTAATACTGAATAATGGCACTAAGGTTAATCGTATTGAAAAACTAAGCTGTGGGAAAATTAATGTTTTCAGTGAATCTATAGATGGCGAAGCGATGGTGTATACAGTTGACCAAGTATTCAACTGTACTTACTCTAATATCAATCAAATTAATTTAAATTCATCAATTGAAGTAATTCCACTCAGGCACGAGTTGACCGAAATGTGTTTAGTCAAGTTACCAACAGAAATTGAGAAGCTTTCATTTACTGTTATGTGCGGACCATTTTTCTCAATAATGCCTTTTCCATCGACCAAATTCAGTACTTTTTCTCATGTTCGATATACGCCTCATTTCGATTGGAATGATCGCAAGAATGAACCCATTTATAGTTCAAATAAAGTGTTGGAAGATAATCATCCTACAAATTGGCGAAGAATGGTGAATGATGGGACAAGATACATGCCAATACTCAAAGGTTGCAAATATCAAACCTCGCTGTGGGAAACAAAAACAATTCTACCTGCAAGTGATCGAGACGACAGTCGGCCTATACTATTTAAATCTAATTATGTCATCAAGGGTTATCATTGCGTTATGGGCGGGAAAATAGACAATATTTATGATGTCATAAACATGATAAAGAAATATGAATTGGATCGATAATTTTATTAAATTTGGTTATTTGAGTGAAAACTATGGAAATCAATAAATGCCTTTCTTTTGTATCAGTCGTTCTGATTGAGAAAGACATCCCAATAACGGATCTTTCAAAAATTATTTCCGAGATAAATCGGTTTTTGTCTGAGAGATATTCAGATTACGAAATTGTTGTTATCGAGGAAGGTGTTAATACCAAAAATACTGCACTTTGGAATAAAATTCTAACTGAAATTGATGCGATTAGAGTGATCCAAGTATCTAATAGTTTAGATCGAGAGACTGCGCAGTTTGTTGGTTTGGAAAATGCTATTGGTGACCACGTTATACTATTCAATTCGTTAACAGATCCGCTTGAAATTATCGAACAAGGAGTTCAAAAGAATAATGATGGCTTTGATATTGTCGGTGGGGTCGATTCTAACCCAATTCAGTCTATAAGTTATCGCATTGTTCGTCCTGTTGTAAGTCACTTTCTTAAGAAAATTGGTTATGTGAACGAACGTAATTCAACAGAATTTTATTGTTTATCAAGAAATGCAGTCAATTCACTTACAATCTCAAGCAGTAGAAAGTATAACCTACATGTTCGAGTTAGCCAGTGTGCCATGGAAAAGGCGACCATCATTTATAAAGTTGATCATAGATACAAAAAAAATAGGAAGAGAGTTAGGAATTCGATTCCATATGCGTTGAACATGATCATATTTAACTCTGTAATACCACTTAAGTATATGGCTATGCTGGGTATAGTCGCTAGCATATTTAGTCTTCTTTTCGCAACGTACAGTTTTATTCAAAAACTACTCAATAACGTGACAGTAGATGGTTGGGCTTCAATTACCATTTTGGTGTCATTATTGTTCACTATTCTATTTGTAATCTTAAGCTTTTTTGCTGAATATCTTAGCAGGTTGTTAGATGAAAGTGACCAGGGGAAACCCTATTGGATTATCAGTGAGAAAACAAGCTCAGTGATGGTAAATGAAGAAAGATATAATGTTATGGATAACTCCCAATGAAGAGTATTGAAATTACGATTCCAGTGTTGAACGAAGAAGATACTTTGGAATTACAGGTGAAAAAGGTGCTTGATTATTTTAGCGCTCTACCTCAACATGAATATGATCTATGTCTTGTAATTGCGGATAATGGTTCTACGGACGAAACTAGAACAATTGCTTCTAAATTGGTCGAATCTAATGTTGACAGAGTTAGATTAGTTGAAATAGAGCAAAGAGGCGTAGGCCTTGCACTTCAAGCATCTTGGAATACGAGTCAGGCAGACATAGTCGGTTATATGGATCTTGACCTCGCAACCGACATTGAACATGTAAAAGATGTGATGGATTTATATAGTAATAATGATGTTGATATAGTCTATGGCTCGAGACTGCATAATGAATCGGTTGTTGTAGGCCGAACTATAAAAAGGGAAATAACCAGTCGTGCATTTAATTTCTTACTTAAGACATACTTATCATCTAATTTCAGTGATGGCATGTGTGGCTTTAAGTTTTTTAAACGACAACACATCGACTCACTTATGACTAATGGAGCAAGTAGTGGTGGTTGGTTTTTCTGTACAGAAACATTAGTTGTTGCCGAGAAGCTAAACTTAAATGTTATTGAACTTCCGGTTAAATGGACTGATGATGAAAATAGTAAAGTTAAGATATTATCATTATCATTAGAGTATTTAAAGGCAATGAGAAGACTAAAGTCATGTCTAAAAAAATCTGTTTAGGTACTGCTATGTGGGGATGGAGTGTTAATAAAAACACTGCATTTCAATTCCTAGATATGTTCTATAGTAATGATGGAAGGCACCTAGATACTGCGTTTAACTACCCAATGAATGGTGTTGAGAGTGATTTATTGCATGCTGTAAAAATCATATCAGAATGGACTAGAGTTAATAATATAGATGATTTGAAGGTTATTTTTAAGTATGGGAGCTTAGACAATAAAAAAAGCCCAGATAGTGACTTGGGCATTTTAAATACTCAGGATATGTTTGACATTGCGAATGAATATTTGGGGTCTAACTTATACTCCCTTATGATTCATTGGGATAATCGAACGGATATTCATTCAATTGACGAGACGGTCCGATGTTTAGATATATTGGGAAGAAATCATTCTTTTAATGTCGGGCTGTCTGGCATTAAGGAAGTAGACTGTTACCACGATATTTTAACTAAGTTAAAAGTCGAGTGTGTAGACCATGAAATTAAGAACGCTTTTAATTCTGTCGGACATATCCCGTTCAATCTTTCAGTCTTGCCTGACTATAGGCTTTGGGCATATGGTATTTCAGGTAGTGGTTTAAAGTTGGAGGAAAAAGATTATAGAGTTGATAGTTACGTTAAGTTAGTACGCTCGGATGACTTTCACAGAGAGCGTTTTTCGGATGAAGACAAGACGGCTATAAAATCGTATATAGAATCTAGTGATGTAGTGAGTAATTTGTATGAGTATTCCATGTTGATTAAAGAGTTGGATCATAATTTTTATGGTTATATCGTTTCACCCAGTAGAGTTTCTCAGTTGGAGCAGATTATTTCATTTAGGGAAAAGTTAGGAAAAACTCTAAGGTGAAGCATGACTAGAGTCATCAGTTTTCTTATGGTTGGCTGCTTTAATACAGCTAATTCATATCTAACTTTTTTATTGTTATACAAGTTCATTGAAAATATAAATATTTCACTATTAATATCCTATGTTTGGGCTATGTGTGTTAGTTATTTACTTAATAAATACTATGTGTTTGGTTCCGGAAGCGGCAGTGTTTTCTCATTTCTTTTAGTCAATATAAGCTTGTTTTTACTTAATCGAGGACTGTTGGAAGCCGCGCTAGTTTACACTAAGTTACCTATTGAGATTGTTCAAGCTTTGAGTTTGTTATTTCTTAGCGTTCTTAGTTATTTATCTTACTCAAAAATATTCAGAAAGTAGAATAAGCGAGTCTATTTTGAAATTGGATGTTGAAACTTATATAAAAGCCCTTGAAAACGAGTATTATTTGGACGTGTATTTTTCAAGACAGCGTTCACTGAAAATTATGTGTTTTCGGGCCGAGACTTTCCCTGGTTATATCAAGTATTATATCAAGTACTTCGTCTTGATTATGTTGATCCCGTTATCTCCATTTTTTTCTCGTGTTTCATTTCCTGGTATATTAAAGGGAGATGTTTATTTCACTTGTTCAGATAAGTCAAAGAAAATGTTCAGTAAAATTGATTCGAATAACATTTTCGGTATTGTAGATAGGGGTTATAAGCTTGACTTCAATTTTTCTGATTTTTCTGATTTCCTAATTTTGTCTATAGCATTTATTAAGCGCTTTAAGTTTTCATTTTGGTTTTACCCCGAAATGATGCTTATTCCTGAGATGATTAAAGTAAATCGAGCTTTAGTAGCAGCTGATATCAATGAGTTATATATAACTAATCAATATGATAGGTGGGCTTATTTTCTAACCAATCTGAAGTTAGGATGTAAAGTTAATCTTCATCAGCACGGATTGGTTTCACATGAATATCAACCAAGGAATAAAATAAGCGCAGTCCAAAGCTTGCTATGTTATGATGAAGATCAATTACGTATTTTTAAAAAACACATTGTAGAAAATGTCACTGTTGTAACTATTCGCGCTCCTTTCATTTTTTTACATCCGGATTTAGGAGGTTCGGCGGTACTATTATGTTGTACGTCAAATAACGAGTATTTTCATTTAGAGAACGAAATATTCAATTTTTTGTTTGATGAGGAGAGAGTTGTTGTGGCTGTCAAACCACACCCCAATAATAATAGTAGATATTCTGGTTTTAACAATAAATTTATTGGTGATAGTTTCCCTAGAGTGAGGGTTGTTATTCATTTTAATTCAACTCTAGAAGTCGAATACAAAAATAGTGACCCTAATGTACTCACCATAAATGCTGCAAAAACACCAATTAATGATATTGTAGATAGTGTGTTGAGAGTGACAAAATGAAAACATTGCTAGTTTTCTTGATGAGTCCTTTTTTCCTGGCGGCTCTATATGATACGATATTTTATCTTCCAAGTAGTACGCTGGACATATACCCTGATTTAAATGGCATTTACACTTTTTTCTTGATCTCTCAGGTTTTGATATACTTTTGTTTAGCTGTTTGCTTTACGTGTTTATATAACAAAAATCAACTTCGATTTAAAAGCCATACCATAGTCTTTTCAAATATGAATCGAGGGATCAATGCGTTTTTTTATTTGGTCTTGATAGCAACCTGTGCTTGTCTTTTCCTTTATCTCTTTTACTCGGTTTTTGGTGACTTCAATTTCTCTCAGCTTTTAACACATAATGCAGAGTTCTACGCAAAAAGCAAAGTGGGTACAGCGTGGGTTTTCTTTGTTTATCAATTTTTAATTTTTTTAATGCTTTATGATATATATAAATCTGGCTTCAGAGGTTATAAAGTATGCATTCTACTTTTAGCTATACTATTGATAGCTTTGACCGGTGGGCGAAGTACAATTATTTCTTATCTTGTGTTCATAGGATTTATATACTTCTTCGTTTATGATAAAAAGGTTAGAATATCACTTGTATTGATTTTTGTAGTACTTTTTATAGCTATTGTATCTGGTAATTCCCTGTTGAGACATGGGCAGAATACTTCTTTTATAGATTACGTTAACAGTGATGCATTTAAGCTTGATTTTAACAGCTCCTTTGTTCTTCAGGACAGTATAGATTATGTTCATAGCAATAATGATCATTATTTTGTCGCATTAGAAGATGCATACTATGCATTTATTCCAAGGCGTGTGATGCCGAGTAAGCCCGTTTCTACATCAGAGACTCGACTGGTATATAGTGATATGCTATCTGATGGGAGAACCACCAATATTACTTTTGGTGTTTATGGGAATATGATAATTAATTTCGGATACGGAGGTTTATTTCTTGGGCTTTTGTGTTTATTTCTAGCAAACTACAAATATATCAAGGTTTGTAGCAGGCTTGCTTATCGAAAAGCAACGGATTTTATTTTCCTTTTTATTTTCATGATGTTCGTTCTTATCCTTCGTGGTGGTTTTTTTAATATGAGGATCGTTTTATCTCTGATAGTAGTAACAGCAGCTGTAATAGTTTATGAGTCGCTAAGAAGTCTGAGGCTCCTAAGATGATTGTTAAGGATTTTCTACTATATGGACTTTCTGCGGGTTTAAATAGGGCTGGTATCTTTCTCCTTTTGCCTTTTTCAGCAATGTATATACCTCCAGCAGCATTCGGCGAATTGAATTTATATTTAATTTCATCATCTTTACTTTCGGTCTTATTTACACTTAACATATCGGTGGTCATATCTAGAGAGTATTATATTGATCGTGTTGGAGTGATGCGATTTGTTAGATTGCATAACTTTGTCATACTATCGCTTCTTACTTTGTTTTTATTTTTAACGCCTCTGTTTTACAACGTTAGAATTTTTTGGTTTGTTGGTTTTGTGCTTTCTGAATGTTTGTTTTTGGTTAATTCAAACTATATTCGATTCAAATGTGGTCCTTCTCACTATTTCAAATTGACCTCTTTCAAGTTCATCTTTTTGATCTTAACTTTTATTTTTTGCGTTTTTTATCTGGATATAAGAGGTGGTGATCTAGTCACAATAGTCATGATTGTCGTCTTTTTTTCTAATCTTTCTTTTCTGTTTGTAGGTTTTGACTTAAGAACTTTATTAAAGCCAGTTAGGGTTTTTGGCAGGTTAAAATTTCGATTTTTGAATTATTCTTACTTGTTATTTGCCTTAACATTGATCCCTCATTCTGCCGCACAGTGGATTAGTTCATCCTTCGATCGCTTTTTCGTTAACTGGTTTTTTACTGATAATGAACTAGGAATCTACTCATTTTCATACTCTTTGGCTTCTCTACTTCTCTTAGTTTCATCAAGTTATGCTTTGGGACTTCCCCAGTTGTGCGTCAAAAATTACAAGTTAGTTGGTTCAAAATTCTTCTTTAGAGCTTTCTTGATTTTAAATTCTGTTCTGTTGTTTTCGTTTCTGTATGCGGTCAAGTTTGCTCTTCCATATTTCTCTGATTACAATGATGCTAATATTTTTGAGTTTGTTGTAATAGTGTCTTGTGGGCTGTATTTTTTGTTTTTCTATTTGTATTTCTCGTCTTCTCTGTTTTATGAAAGGAGGGGGCGTCTTATTTCGAAAATCACCTTTGTTGTTTGCGTGTACAGTGTTGGAGCATTGTATCCAATGGCATCATACTTTGGTATAATTGGTGTTTGTATTGTCACCCTATCCGCATATTTATTATATATGTGCTTGGTTGCCTATTTTAGTGAATTTGCCAACCTAAAACGAGTGTTTCTGCCAGTTGCTTTTTCATTTTTTACAATAACTTTTTTCATTGATGGTTCGTTTTATGTTTGACTCTAAAGTTTTATTAATTACAGGCGGTACTGGCTCTTTTGGCAATGCTGTACTTGATCGGTTTCTTGATACTGACATAGGTGAGATTCGAATTTTTTCTCGTGATGAGAAGAAACAGGATGATATGCGTAAGAAGTACAACTCACCAAAGTTGAAGTTTTACATTGGTGACGTTCGTGATTATCAAAGTTTATTGAATGCGACGCGTGGTGTTGACTTTGTTTATCATGCTGCAGCGTTGAAACAAGTGCCTTCATGTGAGTTTCACCCAATGGAAGCAGTTAAAACTAACGTTTTAGGTACTGAGAATGTTCTTGAGGCTGCTATTCAAAACGAGGTTAAGCGTATTGTCTGCTTAAGCACAGATAAGGCTGTTTATCCAATTAATGCTATGGGAATTTCCAAAGCCATGATGGAGAAAGTTATCGTAGCTAAGTCTCGTAATGTTGATTCAACGAAGACCGTAATTTCAACTACTCGCTATGGTAATGTAATGGCATCACGTGGTTCTGTTATCCCTTTGTTCTTACGCCAGATAATCAATAAACAGCCTATCACAATAACTGATCCAAATATGACTCGTTTTATGATGACACTTGACGACGCTGTTGATTTAGTTCTTCATGCTTTCGAAAACGGTGTAAATGGTGATATCTTTGTCCAAAAGGCGCCTGCCGCAACAATAGATGTATTGGTAAAAGCCCTCCTTAAGATAACAGGTAAGACAAGTCATATAGTCAATATTATAGGCACACGTCACGGCGAGAAGCTCTATGAAGCACTTTGTAGTCGAGAAGAGATGTTTGTGGCAGAGGATCAAGGTGGTTACTATCGCATACCTTCAGATAATCGTGATTTGAATTATTCAAAGTACCATGAAGAAGGTGATATCGATTTGTCTTCTATCGAGGATTATAATTCTCATAATACTGAACGTTTGGATATTGAAGGTATGGTCGCACTTTTACACAAGCTTAACTTTATCGCAGATATTGAAGCTGGCAGCTTAGTAGTTCCTGAAGGTGTTTAGATGAAAATTGTAGTCACAGGATCTAATGGTTTTATTGGTAAAAACCTTTGTATTATGCTCCGTGAGCATGGTTGCAATGATATTGTTGAAGTTGATCGCGATACTTCTAGAAATGCGTTGTCTGAACATTTAGGTTGTGCTGACTTTGTCTATCATTTAGCAGGTATTAACCGCCCCAAGGATGAATGTGAATTTCATCTAGGAAATGCCGATTTAACTAGTTTTATTACTCAGGAATTGAAGGCTAGGGGTAAAAAAATCCCGTTAGTGATTAGTTCATCGACTCAAGCTGAAATCGATAATGCATACGGAATAAGTAAACGTTTGGCAGAACAAGCAGTAGAGCTCTATGCCAAGGATACTGGAGCTCCTTACGTTATTTATCGTTTTCCAAATGTATTTGGTAAGTGGTGTCGTCCTAACTATAACTCCTTTGTAGCAACATTTTGCTATAACATACTAAATGGTATCGACATTACCATTAATGATCCGTTTTCTCCAGTAACGCTTGTCTACATAGACGATGTATGTTCGAGCTTGATAGCGCTATTGGATGGTGCAGTTTCAAGTGGTTTCAAGAAGGTGTCACCTGAGTACCCAACCACAGTTGGTGAAGTCGCTGATTTTTTGAAGGCCTTTAGAGATAGCCGTGAAAATCTCGTGACAGAAAATGTCGGGGCAGGTCTAACTCGAGCGCTTTATGCTACTTATCTAAGCTATATGTCCCCCGCGCAATTTAGTTACTCTATTCCAAGTTACGGTGATGAACGTGGTGTTTTTAGCGAGGTATTAAAGTTCAAAGAAGCAGGCCAGTTTTCTTTCTTTACCGCTCATCCTGGGATTACTCGTGGCGGTCACTATCACCACAGTAAAAACGAAAAATTCCTGGTTCTAAAGGGAACTGCATTGTTTAAATTTGAACATATCGCCACTGGCGAACACTACGAATTTCAAACAAACGGTAGCTCACCTCAAATTGTGGAGACCGTACCCGGCTGGTCTCATGATGTTACCAATATTGGCGATGAAGAAATGATTGTTATGCTTTGGGCGAATGAGGTTTTTGATCGCGAGGCACCTGATACATTTTCTCACCCACTGTAACCGTTCAAGAGAATTAAGAATGAAGAAATTAAAAGTAATGTCAGTAGTGGGTACGCGTCCTGAAATTATCCGCCTATCCCGCGTGCTGGCAAAGTTGGATGAGCACTGCGAACATATTTTGGTACACACAGGGCAGAATTACGATTTTGAACTTAACGAGGTGTTCTTTAGTGACTTGGGCGTTCGCAAGCCCGATTACTTTCTGAATGCGGCTGGCAAGAATGCGGCGGAAACTATCGGCACGGTGATCATAAAAGTTGATCAAGTACTAGAAGAGGTGCAACCGGAGGCAATGCTTGTGTTAGGAGATACGAATTCTTGTATCTCAGCTATTCCCGCGAAACGCCGTAAGGTACCGATCTTTCATATGGAAGCCGGTAATCGTTGCTTCGATCAACGTGTACCTGAAGAAACAAACCGCCGTATTGTCGATCATACCTCGGATATCAATCTCACTTACAGTTCAATTGCTCGAGATTACTTGCTTTCAGAAGGCTTACCGGCCGATCGAGTCATTAAAACGGGTAGCCCAATGTTTGAGGTTCTTAATCACTACATGCTTCAAATAGATACTTCAGATGTACTCACTCGACTTGGATTACAGAAAAGTGAGTTCTTTGTGGTGAGTGCACATCGTGAAGAAAATGTCGATTCCCCCAAGCAACTAGCCAAGTTAGCAGAGACTTTAAATACAGTGGCAGAGCACTACAATTTGCCAGTGATAGTGTCAACTCATCCACGCACTCGCAATCGCATTGAAGCGCAAGGCTTAGACTTTCACAAAAATATTCAGTTGTTGAAGCCACTTGGTTTCCATGACTATAACCACCTTCAGAAGCATGCGAAGGCAGTACTTTCCGATAGTGGTACTATCAATGAGGAGTCATCAATCATGAACTTCCCCGCATTGAACTTGCGAGAGGCGCATGAGCGTCCGGAGGGTATGGAAGAAGCGTCCGTTATGATGGTTGGACTTGGCGTGGAGCGTGTCATGCAAGCGCTTAGCATCTTAGAGTCACAATCGCGTGGTGATGCGCGTTTATTACGTCAAGTCTATGACTACTCGATGCCTAATGTATCTGACAAGGTTGTGCGCATTATTCATTCGTATACTGACTACGTAAAGCGAGTCGTTTGGAAAGAGTATTAGGGTGAAAAGGGTAAAAGTTCTTGTTCTCGCTGAGTACATTGGCGAGAACCATAATTCGACCGCTTACTATTGGTCTCAAATAGTAAAACAGCTCAAAAAGACGTTTGATGTAGTTCTCATCACACCAGATACCAATCATTCTCGAATTTTTGCTGAAAAATACGATGTAACTACCAGGTATGTTCAATTCGCAGTGCATAACAAAAATAGTTTGATTTCTAGGTTGTTAGGTCAGTTGAAGCAAACAAGTCGCTTCCTTCGATCTGTTCGTAAAGACATTGATCAGGTAGATCTTGTTTTTACCGGGACCAACCCTATTCTCACTATGTTCGCACTAGCCGCAATGAGACGGTTTCGAACATCGTTTAAATGGCTTGTCTTGGTTCATGATGTTTTTCCTAATAACTTAGTGCCAGCAAAGGTACTTCGACATTCAAGTTATCCTTATCGACTGTTGACGTTTTTCTCAAAAAAAGTCTACGCCACACCAGACAAAATGATTTGTATCGGTCGAGATATGAAGGTGCTGTTGGAAGATAAAACTGGCAAAAGTGATGAAATAGAGTTTATTCCCAATTGGGCATCAACAACTACGATTCTCCCGCAATTGAAGTCTGAAAATAGCGTGATCTCTGATTTAGGATGGCAGAATAAAGTCGTGTTTCAGTTTTTTGGTAACATGGGCCGTCTTCAAGGCGTCCCCAATTTACTCAAAGCTATAGCACTGACTGAACATAAATCTTCGCGGTTCATTTTTATTGGTTGTGGTTCAGAAAGTAAGCAGGTAGTACGTTCGGCTGAGTTTGTAAATAAACAGGTCGGTTATGAGCGAATCAATTACTTTGGCAATCTTGATCTTGAAAAGAACAATATCGGCCTAAACGCGTGCGATGTGTCATTGGTTTCACTGTCCTCTGAGATGTTTGGACTTGGCGTACCAAGTAAAGCCTATTTCTCGATGGCTGCGGACAAGCCGATTTTATATATCGGCGATACGGGCTCTGAGTTAGAGGTGCTATTGTCAGAACACAAACTGGGTTGGCACTGTGTTAGTGATGACGCGGAGCAACTTGCAAGCCTGTTGGACTCTGTGGCGAGTGAGCTGTCGGACAACCCTGAAAGTACTGATGTTAATCCTCGAAACGTGATGGAGCGTCATTTTTCTGAACAGATGGCTTTAGACGCTATTCAGAGAGTCGCGGAGGAGACAATAAAGTCGTGAATATTTTACTTACAGGTAGCACAGGCTTTGTCGGTAAGCATCTAGCGAACAACTATCGCATTCATAGGCAGGTTGTTCGTGATGGAGAAAAACGTGGTCAAGAGCCCTATTTCACGGTTGAAAGCATAAATGAAGATACTGACTGGAATGGGGCCTTTGATGGTGTTGATGTTGTTATTCACTTGGCCGGCTTAGCTCACTCAGGCACATTCTCTTGTGAAGACTATCAGAGCATTAACACGCAAGGCACGGTTCGATTAGCACACGCTGCGGCGAAAAATGGTGTTAAACGGTTTGTTTTTGTTAGCTCTATCGGGGTGAATGGTACCTCAACTGAAGACCAGCCGTTTACCTTTGATGAAACAGCGAATCCTCACAATGCTTATGCACAATCCAAATACAACGCAGAGCTAGGGTTAAAACAGATTTCCGAGAACGTCGGACTTGAAGTGGTGATAGTACGGCCAACGTTAGTCTATGGTCCCAATGCACCGGGTAACTTTGGTATGCTGGCGAAATTAGCTAGTAAAGTGCCTGTTTTGCCCTTTGGCGTTGCCAACAACCGACGTGACTTTATTGCCGTTCAAAATCTCGTTGATTTGCTGGTCACCTGCGCAACTCACCCCGAAGCTGCCGGACATACGTTTCTCGCCAGCGACGGCGAAGCCGTGTCGACGAAAGACTTCACGAATGCCATTGCTAAGGGAGTAGGAAAGAAAATTTTACAGCTACCGATCCCTATTGGAGTCATGCGATTAGTCGGTAAATTAACGGGTAGATCGCCGATGATTGAGCAGCTTTATGGGAATTTGGAAGTGGACCCGTCCAACATTAAAGAAGTATTAGGTTGGATCCCCCCTTTAACAATGGAACAAGCGATGACAAGCTTGCGTGATTCTGGAAAAATAAACAATGATTCGTACGATTGATTTTCTTGCCGCCTTTTTCGGCCTTCTTTTGTTATTTCCAGTACTGATTGTCGTAACGATGATAGGCTTATTTGATACTGGCTCACCCATTTTTGTACAAGAGCGAGTAGGTCGCAACAAAAAGCCATTCAAGCTGGTTAAATTTCGTACTATGTCGGTAGACACTCGTTCTGTGGCAAGTCATTTGGCAAGTACTACGTCAATAACCAAACTAGGTAACTTTTTGCGTAAAACTAAAATTGATGAATTGCCACAACTTATCAATGTAATGAAAGGTGAGATGAGCTTAGTTGGCCCGCGCCCTAATTTGTTTAATCAAAGTGAGCTTATCAAAGAGCGTGAGGGCTTAGGAGTTTATGATGTGCTTCCAGGCATTACTGGTTTGGCGCAGGTGCAAAATATAGATATGTCAACGCCCGAACTCTTGGCTAAAACTGACAAGCAAATGATTGATACATTGACACTGAAAAATTACTTCAAATATATTTTGATGACTGCAGCAGGCAGTGGTAAAGGTGACGCGATGAAAAAATAGAGACTGAGTAGGATACAGTAGGGGTTACTTCGTCACACAGGCTTATCAAAGAGTGTTTGCTTCCGAGCAAAGTGATTGAAAGGCCTTTGCGCTTCCTTGCTGGTGCAGTTACACTTGTCATTACCTGTTTTCCATTCCGCAAACGGCTCGAATGTCTATTCGTTGCCTTCTATAAGACAAAAAAACATGGCTAGGTTGAATTTCATTTGGGAACTGTCCCGCCTGAATAAGCGCATAATAAGTATTGGAATCGATATGCTTTTTGTGTTGGTGGCATTTTATGGCGCCTACTGGACACGTATTGGATCCGTCAGGCCCATTTCTGCTGCGGACATTCAGATTGTGATTGTTGTAACAGTTGTCGTCACTGTACTCACTTTCATTAAGCTCGGTCTCTACCGTGCTGTATTACGTTATTTGTCGTTCCATGCGCTGGCAGTAGTGGCTATTGGCACTGTTGTTTCGGCGTTGACCGTTGCAGTAGTCGCGTTTTACCTTCAAGCCCCAATGCCTCGCTCAGTTCCCATAATTTATGGTGCGTTCTTGTGCTTGCTATGTGGAGGCGCGCGGTTAATTGTGCGTACACTTGTTGCGCAGTCGGGCCTTCGTAGAAAATCTGCTGTGCTTATTTACGGCGCGGGTTCCGCTGGTCGCCAGTTGGCACTTGCCTTACGTCAGTCAGAATCCCATAAAGTAGTGGGCTTTATTGACGAAGACACCACTCTCAAAAATACGCTACTAATGGGGTTACCTGTCCACTGCATCAGCGAGGCGTCACGCTTAATTGGCAAATACGGCGTTAAGCAAATCCTTCTAGCATTACCGAGTGCTACACGAGCTAGACGTAAGCAAATTATCGATATGTTGGTACCCTTACCTGCAGAGGTCTTAACGGTGCCGGATATGCGGGACATTGTGGAGGGTAAAGCGAACATCGATGAGCTCAAGGACGTAGATATTGATGATTTGCTCGGTCGTGACTCTGTGGTGCCGCAAACGGCTCTGTTGGAGGCCAATATTCGCGGCAAAGTTGTTATGGTAACTGGAGCCGGCGGCTCTATTGGCAGCGAACTGTGCCGACAGATAGTTCAACATGGTCCAAGTAAACTCGTATTGTTTGAATTGTCAGAGTTTGGTCTATACAGCATTGACCGAGAGTTGACCTGCTTGGTTGCAGAGCAAGGGTTGGCAGTTGATATCGTTCCATTGCTTGGCTCAGTTCAGCGAATTAACCGCCTCGCAGTTACCTTTAAAAGTTTTAATGTGCAGACGGTTTACCATGCAGCTGCATACAAACATGTACCACTCGTTGAATACAATGTGGTGGAAGGGGTGCGCAATAATGTGTTTGGTACCTATTATGCGGCAAAAGCAGCAGTGAAAGCGGGGGTTGAATCGTTTGTTCTGATTTCGACCGATAAAGCAGTACGCCCCACGAACGTGATGGGCACCACTAAGCGTATGGCGGAACTTGCCCTTCAGGCGCTGGCTGAAGAGGAAGCAATCACTGGCCACAACACTCGCTTTTGCATGGTGCGTTTTGGTAACGTTCTTGGTTCCTCAGGATCGGTGATTCCGCTGTTTAAGCGGCAAATTGCTTCCGGCGGGCCCGTTACGGTTACGCATCCAGATATCATTCGCTATTTTATGACCATTCGCGAAGCTGCGCAGCTTGTTATACAGGCTGGTGCAATGGGCAAAGGTGGAGATGTCTTCGTTCTCGATATGGGCGAGCCTGTGAGAATTGTAGATTTGGCGACTAACTTGATCCAGTTGTCGGGGCTAGACGTGAAAAGTCAGGATAACCCTCACGGAGACATAGAGATTGCCTACACTGGTCTCCGCCCAGGTGAGAAGCTTTATGAGGAGTTGTTGATTGGGGACAACGTCGAGCGCACTGCGCATGAGCGTATCATGACGGCGAATGAACGTTATCTCCCTCTTTCTGATTACACTGTTCTGATGGATAAGCTCGACAAAGCTTGTCATGATTTTGATCACCAAGCTATAAGGCAAATTCTCCTTGAAGCTCCGACAGATTTCTCACCTACGGATGGTATTGGTGATTTGGTTTGGAATGCAGGGAATAATACAGAAAAAGCCAATGTTGTTAAGTTGAATAGTAGTGGCGGGATCTAGAAAGGCTTTTTCTTTATGGTGCTGCCTTAAATATGCACTCTCTAAAAAGCGGCCTATCTGGCCGCTTTTGCTTTTCTACACTTGAAATCATAACAACTTGCTCGAACCTCCTACCAATTTGATGTAACATCGACATTCTTATTTCGACGCCATTAGAAAGTGATAAAAGTGCCTGACATCTATGTGATCAGCCTGCCAAGATGTACTGACCGCCGCGAAAAAGTGGCAAAGGAAATGGCAGAGAAAAGTATTGAATTCGCCTTTTTTGATGGAATTGATGGTCATGCCGCCATTCCCGTGTTGGCTGAAGATTATGACTATCCAAAGAGGTTGTGGTTAACCAGCGGTAAAATGCCGTCTAAAGGCGAGCTTGGTTGTTACGCGAGCCACTATCTGATGTGGTTAAAGTGTATTGAGTTAAACCGACCAATTATAGTTTGTGAAGACGATATTGAACTTCATGAAAACGCGCTCGAAATTGCCAACTTTGCGCTCAACAAGGTACAAGAACTTGGATTTATTCGTCTTCAAAGTATCAATGAAGGTGGTGATTTCACTAATATTTTTGAGGTGGCGGACTTCCAGATTAATTTGATGAAAGATAACTACGGAGGGTTGTGCGCTTATGCTATCTCTCCCTCTGCGGCGGCGAAGTTGGTAAAGCATCGTTGGTGTTTACCTGTGGACTGTTTTGTCGGCGCCAACTTTATTCACGGTCAATATTCCTATCAACTAACACCTAACTTTATGGCAGAGCATGTAGGTATTGAGTCAACTATACAACATAAAGATAGTTTCAAAACGCCTATATACAGAAAGCTTTCGAGAGAACTATATACAGCCTACAAGAAAATTATGCTTTCAGTCATGTACAGAAAAAAGCTCCAGGATATGAGCAAGTAGTGACTTATAGAAAATCTCATAGGACGAGCGATAGTTTAACTCTGAGCCTTTTGGCATTTATTAATATTCGTAGTTTAGAATGATGAACCCAAATTCAAGTAAAACGTCTCTTGCTCAGGTCAAAAGGTTTTTAGAAACCGTGTTTCTTATAAGCCCTCTTGCTGTTATGTTGGTCTCTATATTTAACTTTGTCGACACGAAATGGGTGCTTTCACGCGTCATTCCTTTGGTTTGCGTATATTGCTTCGTCTTTTATCGTGACGCCATAAAGCAAAATTGGAACACGTCATCTCTGAAACCCTTGTTAGTTACTAGCCTTCTTGCATTTTTGTACTTTACGTTAATGCATCTTCTTCGTGGAGATCAATTCGGTTTTTCTCGTACATTGTTAACAAGCCTGGTGTATTTAGCACTAGTTCCTTGGTCCCGCGTATCACCAAATCTTATTAAATGGTTTTTAGTCATAGCTGCAGTGGTTTGCGGTCTGAATGCGGGCTACGAGTATGTTGTGATGGGAATAGAAAGGGTTGGCATTGCCACGAATCCAATCCCTTATGCACTGTATTGCGCTGTGCTTGCTTTAGTCTCTCTCAATTTTATTCTGTCAGAAAAACAGTGTTGTTTCCGTTTATTTGCCACTATGGGTTTGATATCGGCAACGGCTGCACTGTTTCTGACGGATGTTCGTGGCGTGCTGTTGTTCTTCCCATTGGTCACATTGTATCTGGTGTTCTGTTTATTACCTTCTTCACGACGTCATTCTGTTGTGACGCTACTGCTGGTATTGGTTGCCATTGTTGCCGGCTATTTTTCGTTTCAAGACAAGATTGATCTTCGAATCCAGCAAACCGCGATAGAGTTTCAGGATGTTGCAAACGGCCATTACGGAACCTCTACCGGTATCAGGCTGAGTTTGTGGATGGAAGGGATGACGATAGCTAAGCATCATCTTTTTTTTGGTGTAGGAGATAAAGAACTTAGCTCCAACATCGAAAAAATGGAAAACCACGCTGCAGCGGTACAGCCACATTTACACAACCAGTATATCGATACACTTTCACGTTATGGTGTATTTGGTTTGGTCATTCTGCTCATTTGGCTTGTATCGCCGTTATTTTCAATAAAACCTGCTGGTGCAGTAGGGCTTCAATTCGATCCTTTACTCAGCAGTATTGTATTGATGATTGCCTTGGCAGGCTTGACAGATGTGCCTTTCCATCACACGCATCTTGTCTACCTGTTTACTCTCATGTCGGGGGTATTGTTGTTTACACGGGCGCCATCGGTCAAAGATACCGACTTAAGTGTGAAATCTCTCGCTTAAACGTCGCAAGCCTCCAGCGCAGTTTGAGAAAAATGTATCCCCTTTCTGAAATCACACCAGTAAGGGGATTTTTTTTGTGAAAAATTGGCATGATAGAGGCGCGCTTTAAGGAGCTTGTCATGCCCATCACCGATCCAAATACGAACTATAACACCTTCCACATCACCCACCATGGCGCAAAAACCGGCGTCACTGGCTCATGCCACCAACTCGACACCCATCACGGTAAACTGCTTGTTGATTGCGGGCTATTTCAGGGCGATGAAACCAAACCGCTCAACGTCGATTTTCCCGTTAAAGATATCGATGCGTTACTTGTCACCCACACCCATATCGACCACATTGGCAGAATACCTTGGCTATTAGCGGCAGGTTTTCGTGCGCCCATATACTGTACTGAAGCCACAGCCAAACTGATGCCGATGATGCTTGATGATGGGCTTCGCTTGCAGTTAGGAATGAAGGCGCGACAGCGAAAGCGCATTTTGAACCTGATCCGTACCCTCACTCAGCCAATAGAGTATGGTGTTTGGACGAGCGTCGTTAACGCGTTCGGGACAATCGGCGATATTCGCTTTCAACCGGCGGGGCACATTTTGGGTTCTTCCTACATTGAAGTGAAATTACCGGATGAGCAGGTTTTGGTGTTCTCTGGCGACCTTGGACCAAGCAACACCCCGTTACTGCCCGATCCCAAATCACCAGAGCGCGCTGATGTATTGGTCATCGAAAGTACTTACGGAGACAAAACGCACGAATCGATTGCTTCGCGAACCGAACGCTTAAAAACATTAATCAATCGGTCCCTGCTTGACGGTGGTGTGGTTATTATTCCGGCTTTTAGCGTAGGGCGAACGCAGGAATTATTGTTCGATATTGAAAACCTTATTGCCACGCAGCTTAACGATAGCGAGCTGCGTGAATGGTCAAAACTGCCAGTGATCTTAGATTCGCCCATGGCCTCTGAAGTGACCAAACAATATCGACAATTTAAAACGTTGTGGGGAAAAGAAGCCAAAGGGCATTTGGAAGAAGGGCGACACCCGCTAGCATTTGACCAATGTATTACCATCGACAGTCACCATGACCACCAAGCGCTGGTTAACCGCCTTAAACAAACTGGAGAGCCTGCCATTGTGGTCGCAGCCAGTGGCATGTGTAATGGCGGACGAATACTCAATTACCTAGAAGCGCTACTGCCAGACAAAAGAACCGATGTGATCCTTGCAGGTTATCAAGCGCGTGGCACCTTGGGGCGAGAAATACAACGAGGCAGCAAGAGGGTTGAAATATCAGGTCATCACATCGAAGTGAACGCTCACATTCATACTATGTCAGGCTATTCAGCCCATGCTGATCAAAACGATTTATTGGCGTTTATAGAAGGGATTGAATCAAGGCCTAAAGAGATTCGAATTGTGCATGGTGATCGTCAAGCTCAAGAAGCGTTTGCTAAACAGATACAGGACAAAGGCTTAGCGAATATTGTCACTCTCGCAGCTGACCAATAGAAAATGGCGCTCAATCGAGCGCCATTTTTGTTTTCAGTATTGTGCAACGATTAATGCCAGTTACTTGTTCGTAAACTCCGAACCTGGGTAACGTGCATTGGTCATGCTATACAAGCTGTACTTACGGCCCAGCATTTGACCGCCATCACGGGATAAAGGCGTCCAGCCAATCACTGCTCGGTTGGCACTTGGTTTCACCGTGAAGATGTCAAACGGGATCGAAATATAGAAGCCCTTGTTAAAGCTCCCTTCGCCGAATTGCTCCGCCGACAGGTTGGTTTTCGCCATGTAAGCGCCCGCAATCACACCACTGTCGAATTGTTTCGACACATCCAGCGTTACGCCTTTATCTTCCGCCAAATATTGGCCCACACTCGCTTTTATCAGCAAGTCATCAAACCAGCTCCATTCAGGGCGGTAGTACGTCGTGAAATGCCCCGTTTGCGTACCGGTTTGCACATTGTAGTAACGGCCTGTTGTTGGGTCGTAGTGGCGCTCTTCCGTGAAAATACCAAACTCAGAATTCGGGTCGCGCTGCGCCACATAGTTCACATCCATCCCGAATGCCCAGTTGCTCTTCAGTGGGCGATAAAGCACTTCACCGCCGACACCCGCAAACATGGTTTCAAGATAGCCGCCGTAGCCTTGCACATAGACACTGTCGCCGAACTTATCAAACGCGGTTAACTGAAGGTTACTCACGCGAACAGGGTTGTCAGAAATATACTGGCGAACCAAAGTACGAACACGTTTTAAATCCGTGCCATCAGGTGGTACGTCATATTTAAACTTGTCGTAGTTATCATAAAGGTTAACGTAAACGCTGCCGCCAAACTCGATGTTGTCCGTCAGCCAATAGCTCGCACCGCCAGTCACACCAATGTTGAACAGATAGAAATCTTCCGAACCGCCAATCGATTGTTGAAGGTTAGGGGAGAAACTGACAGACCAAGGTTCACTGGTATCAGCCTGTAGCATGCCGCGCGGCGAATTTGGGTTAACCAGCGTTGTCGCGTCTGAGACCTTTGCCCCCACATATTCTTGATTCGCCACCTTGCGATAAGCGGCCACATCAATGGTGGTTTGGGTTGTCGTCTGGTTAGCTTGCTGCTCTACCAAGTTAAACGTCGACGCTGACGTTCCTGTGTTCGCCAGAATCATCGCGCCTTTTTCATGGGCCAATTCGCGATCGCGGTATTTGCCTTGTGAGCCGACGACGGTCACAGTTTTATTATCAGCGTAGATTTTCGCCTCGCGATAACCCGCTACCGTGTCTAGATCCTGTGCGACCCGCTGCCAATCAATGTCAGCCGCATCTGTCTGAGGCTTTGGCGCATAAGCCGGTGTTGGCGTATCTACCCAGCTTTGCGACAATGAATTAAAGTTGGTTTTCAGCGTGAAGCCAAGTGTCCAAGTATTGCCGCGCTCATAACTGGCGCGAATGTCGCCCCAATCACCAAAGGTGTACACCATGCCGTAGTTGAATGACGAATCTTGCGGCATTGGTTTGTCAGAGCGCGTAACAATGAAATCGCTCTTATAGTTATTGGCGTCGTACTCGACTTTTAAGCGAAGCGGCTGCCATGGGGTTTGGTATTCAACACCACCAAAAACAGATGCGCACCCCGTAAACCAACGGGCGAAATCAACACTGCCACCCTTGCCTTTGTAAGAAGTATCACGCCCACAGTCATAACCTAAGCTAGTATCGCCTTTTAGGTTGGCACTGTTACCGATGTAACCCCACCCAATACCCGCTGTGAAGTCAAAAGGGCCAACGTGCTTGCTGGCCGCAATGTACTCACCATCAAATAAGCCAGTGCCGCCAATATCACGCATACCAATAGAGGTTTCAGGTAGCCAATAGCTTTCTTCCCACAAGCGCAGTTTTACATCAATGCCCTTGTCGGTGTAGTAGGTGTCCCCACTGAAACTATCATCACCGCTATAAAGCAAATCAGGTACTTGTGTATAACGAATCGTCGCTTCCAGCCATGGCATCAACTGAAGTGAACTATGGTAATGACGATAATCGTCATTCATGGTTACACCTATCGAAAACTCCCCTTCTGGCGCGACTCGACCCGTTGGCATTTGCATCAGCCCAACGCCACCAAAATCACTTTGGGTAGGTCTAAATAGCGTGAAATCTTGGTCATTCGCCACTGCAGGCAAGGCATGCATCAATGTCAGCGTAAGAGACGATAATTGAAAAATACGACGATGCATGACTACATAACCCGATGTTGAAGAAGACGCGCTATATCGCGGTTTAGCGATGCCAGCGCAGAAGGTAAACCTTGGAAAGGCACAAAAATGACTGCCCCAGGGGCAATGTTCTTAGGAATTTCATTCCAGTAAGCAACGTGATGTGTTTCTAAAACGCCGCCTGGTTGAATCACAGAAACATCATTAATCCCAAAGGTATTGAGTGTCTCTGCCAATTTGAGGTAATCCCCAGCAATATGGCGTGGAGAAAAGTCCGTATCGTTAGCTTTTTCCACCGCACCAATCACCCACACATGGTTAGGGCGGGGTGGCAGCAACAAGGTTAATTCGCCTTTTACCAGAGGGTTAACATTGCTGCCTGCAAGATAAAAATCCTGGTCTAATTCAACGGCGATGCGAGTTTGGAAAATGGAAGACGCCAAAAATTCAGAAAGAGCATTCACCGCAGAAAGCTTATCTTCATCGTCTTGCCAGCGTTCAGCGAGTGTTGTTAGTTTGGTGGTAATGTCTGCGAGTAGCACGTCAGAGTCGTTTGATGCGGAACTGTCAAACAGCCCCGCACCTTGCCAATAAATCACATCTGCTGCGTGTGCCAGTTTGTTCGGTCTTTCCTGCGTCACTAACGTCAGGCCTTGTTCAACCACTTGAGAAACGCGGGGACGGCCATCGAATACCACTGAATACGTTTTTTCGGCGCTGTCGTTGGTAACCACACTCACCGTTGTTTGTTGTGCAAATACGATTGGCGAAAATGAAAACAGAGATAGGGCAAGCAATGCAACGCGCCCCAACATGAAAGAACGGAAGAAAGAAGACGGGTTCATACTACTCACTCACTCCTGAAAAGGGTTTGAGTACGGTAATCTCGATGCTTTCCATGCCTGGTGCAGGCGTTTGTATACTCGCAATGACATGTCCAGTGACTGGGTGAAGCCAGAATTCATTTTCGAAGCGTATGTTCAACTCAGGAGCATGTACATACTCGATAAAATGAACCGTAGAGACTGGCTTCTCGTTGACTAATAATGTGTTTTCACCGGTTTTTTCAAAGCGAGATTCTAAGGTGTAGCCAGAATGAAATCCCGGTTGCCAATCCACAGTCCTGCGCCATTGGTAAGGTGTGTTGCCGTTTAACAAGCCAGTGGCTAAGGGGTCGGCATCTAGGGAGGAGCTTGCAGTCAGGTTGCTACCAAGAAGGTTAACGGTTTTTACAATGCGTCCAGCTTCAGTCACCAGCATTTCGTTATTCGCGGAAAGCCATTTCAATTGAACGATTTTTTCTGAACCGGGCTGACTTGATGGACTCGCAGTGGCGTAACCAAGCACCATGAAAGCCTGACCACTAGAATCTGTTTTGGTATAGAGGCTGGCATAAGGGAGGCTATTGATTTTTTCAGGTGCGACAACAACATCGTCATGCCCAAATAGCGCGAGAGACATAGTGTCTTGTACATCTTCAAATTTTTGACTGCATCCAGAAAGTGCACTCAGTACACAAAATAGCGCAGTGGCCCTTAGGCCTGTTCTCTTATTGTTCATAGCACTACAACGAGATCTCTATGGGGAATGGCGATTATCTGTCGCGATGGAAAAAGCAACGGCTCAAAAACAAAGAAAACCGAACAGCTTTCACTGTTCGGTTTTTATATACAACTTATCAATTAACCTTGAGTGGTTAGAGAAGTTGAAGTGGTGGTTGCTGTGTCATTGCTACCAGCGTCAACAGCGACAACAGCAACAGCAACAACAGCTGCGCCAATTGCTACTGCAGTAGCAGATACACCGCCAACTGCAGCAGCAGAAGCAGATGCACCGCCAGCGGAACCACCAGAAGTTGCGGCAGTTTCCTCAGCAGCCATTGCTGGCGCAGCCATCATCATCGCAGCAACAGCTGCAATTACTGATTTTTTCATGAAAAGCTCCATCTCAATATCGTTACGCCTGCTTTTAAATTCAGACAGGCTTCTAAAATGCTAAACAGTAATCAGCGTCAAGTAAACATATAAATGGTCTCCACAATAATAAAGAGATTTATGTGGGGTAATTTGCTCTCAATTAATGACTAATAAGGCGAGCTCGACGCACTAAGTTAGAGTCGAAAATGCATATTCGCTTTCTGAATCTTACTTAGCATTGTCGGAAGGAAATTCTCTCTGTCCTATTTAGGTTAGAACCTTTGCGTACTTGGTCTTAATGCCTGCCTTTATTCAAGAATAAGGTGGCATATTTTCGATCAATGACATTTAAGAAAAGCACCTTTCAGCCCAGTCCAGTGAACCAACGCTACAACCTAAAGCAACTCATTGTTTATTTGTAAGTATTTTTCCTCTTGTATAGAGGTGATGACTGCATGGATGAACAAAAGTACTCTCCTCACTTCGCTGTAAGCAGAGAGAATGTGTTTGAACATCTCGAAGAAAAATACCTAAAGAGCGTGGGGTGTCGCGCGAATAATATTTTATAAATTGTAAGTAAAAGTGTATTCGTTGGTTTGTTTGTGTGATCTGCGTCTAATTTATGTTTTTGGATGAGAATATTACCAAATGGGTATTTCTCTAAAACTCAGAGATTTATTTGAAATCGCTCAATTTCGAGACACTTAAACAAAATTCGGATGTTTGCTATTAATAACTGCATGTATCAAATGATAGACTCTTGCATCATAAATTTACTCATTGTCTTAAATTGGGCACTAATGGTGAGCCGGCATGCTGACAATATGCCTAGGAATGCCAACAAAAAAACTGAGTCAATGCGGACATTGGGAACGACACCCAAGGGCGGTAGCGTATCAATTTTCCACCGCACTGCGCGTGAGCACACGTATGATTGGAGTTATCACTGTTTGAAAAACACGTATCTGAAAAACATCATCTTAGCTTGCTCAGTAAGCCTGCTAGCCGCATGCAGTCAGACGCCGCCAGAGGTCAACGCAACAATTCCACTGCTCTCACCTGTTAAGTCACACAATCATCAACGGCTACCAGCCGATATGGAAAAGGCTATCGACAAGGGGCAAATTGAGATTTCTTCTCCCAATGGAAGTCAATACCAAGTTGGAGAGCACTACTTTTCAGCATTGGGGTACGAATGTCGCCAACTGAAAGCGGTAGACATATATCCAGTGAAGAGTGAAGTCATTTGCCGTATAGATCAGCAGTGGGCGCTTATGCCGCCAGTCGTAGAAATGGATGCGAGCATGGCATTGTTCTTCATGCAGCAAGGCACGGTAAATCAATGAACAAGATCATGAAATATAGACTGTTAGCCAGAGCCTGCATCACAAGCGTAATCTTGTTCTCCACGAGCACAATGGCAAACCCAAGTTCTTTACCGGGTGCTGCAGGGTTTTCATTACAAAGCGACACGGACATTTCACAAACACCACTTCCACCCTCTGAGCAATATCAAACACAAAGTCGCAGTGGCTTGTTGCTTCCGGGAGAAGCCGCGATTTCTGATCTATTACCGGCGTCAGGTGAAGAGTTGCCACCTCCTTATGGTGCCAACTTGTTTGCTGGTGGCTATGAAACCGAACGTTTCGATGGCTTGAATGAAGATTATCTAATAGCCGCCGGTGATAAGTTATCTATCTGGCTATGGGGCGCAGTGAATCTTGCCGAAGTGGTCACTGTGGATAACCAAGGCAATATTTTTCTGCCTAATGTTGGCCCTATCTCGGTTATCGATACTCCCGCCAGTCGTATCAACGACGTGGTGACAGAAAAAATTCGCACGGTATATAAAAAGAACGTCAGCATCTACGTCAATTTGCTGACAGCAACCCCAGTCAGTGTTTATGTGTCGGGTTCTGTTATTCGCCCTGGTCAATATGCAGGTATTGCTTCAGACAGCGTACTCTATTTCTTAAAACGAGCGGGCGGCATTGATTCAGAGCGCGGAAGTTACAGAAGCATCCGAGTGATGAGACAAGGCGACACCGTTGCCCAAGTCGATCTTTATGCATTTATGCGTGAAGGCACATTGAAGAACATCAACTTTAAAGACGGAGACGTCATTTTCGTTGAACAGCAAAAACCCACGATTTCAGTTTCAGGAACGGTCAAAAACCCGTTTCGTTTTGAAATAGAAACGAATGAAATTGATGGGTCATCGCTTGTCGAACTTGCCAAACCTTATGCCAAAGTGAGTCATGTCGGCGTCATGGGTACGCGAGAGAACGGGCCGTTCTCAACCTACCTCACTATGGAGACCTTTCGCTCATACACCTTAAAAGATGGTGACAAGCTCATTTTCAACGATGACCTAAGAGCGCAAATACTCGATATCCAAATAAGCGGCAGTTACCTTGGCCCGTCTTACTACGCAGTGAGTAAAAGCACACGGCTACATGCACTACTAGCAAGCATCGAAATTGAGCAACCACTTGCCGACTATTCCTCTATTTATATCCTACGAGATAGCGTGGCTGAACGTCAGAAAGAAATGATTGAACAATCTCTTCAGCGTTTAGAGCGTAGTGTATTTACCGCACCCGCATCATCCGATGGTGAGGCTGCTATTCGTGCCCGAGAAGCTGAAATGGTGTTGGCATTTACAGAGCGTGCCAGAAAAATTGAGCCCTTGGGTAAAGTGGTGGTTTCAGACAATGGCCAAGTAGCAAACATATTGCTTGAGCAAGGCGACACGGTTGTTATTCCACTAAAAAGTGATCTAATTCAGGTGGGTGGGGAAGTGGTTATGCCACAAGCCATCGTGTTTAACCCTAAAGCCAAAATTACCGATTACATCGCATGGGCAGGCGGATACACCGAACGGGCAAACTACGAACGACCGTTGATCGTCAGAGCGAACGGAATGATTGAATTTGGAGACAACGCCAAACTTCAAGCGGGAGATCAGCTACTGATCTTGCCAAAAGTTGATGCAAAAACGATGCAAGCAGTGAAAGACATTACCCAGATCGTTTACCAAATTGCCGTTGCTGCAAACGTAGTGCTGAATTAATCAGCAGGCTTAAGTTAAGGCACTTGCTATGGCAACCATTTTAAAAAGAAACACGTTCGAAGTGTGGCGCGATGTCATATTCGCGCTATTCGTCAGAGAAATCCGAACCGGGTTCAATGATAAATTCGGCCTAAGCTGGGCCATATTGAACCCGCTCTCATTCATTTTTGCGTTGTCATACATGCGTAGCATGATGGGTGGGGCGGACGTTCATACCATTCCCATTTTTGTGTTCATGTTTTACGGGATGTTATACATCCAGCTTTTTTTAACCACGATGGAGAAAACAGCAGCGAGCTTAAAGAAAAATAAGGCTCTTTTTGCGTTTCGACAAGTTCAACCGATCAGTGCGTTTTTAGCGTCCGCGCTATTTGAAGTGATCGTGAAGATCGTGGTCGTACTGATTGTATTTCTGCTGATGTACCTAATGAACATTGAAATACGCATAGATAAACCACTAGAACTGCTCGCCAGCTTCTTTTTACTGTCAATTATCGCAATCAGTGTGGGCATTGTCTTCGCAATTATCGAAGGCTTTGTAAAGGAAGTGGGCCGAGTCAGGATGATGCTAACACGCCCGTTATTCTTTACCTCAGGTGTGTTTTTCTCATTGCAAGATTTCTCAAAAGAAGTGTGGCCTTACCTTAGTTGGAATCCCATATTGCAGGCAATAGAACTTGCACGGGGTTCCGCCTATAGCAGCTTTGCCTATGATGGCGTGAGTTTTAGCTATTTAACGACAGTAACAGTGTCGCTTCTGTTCATTGCCCTTTCGGTTTATACCGTCTGCTGGAAAAAGGTCATTAGCCGATGATAACACTGGAAAACATCACTAAGTTCTATCCCTCAAATCTCGGCAATCAATACATATTTAAAAACACCACATTTGATATTCCTACCGACTGTAACGTCGCTATTTTAGGTAAAAATGGCGCGGGTAAATCTACCCTGTTTAGGTTACTGGCTAAAAGCGAATACCCAAATAAAGGGCGAATTATTACCGAGTGCAATGTTTCATGGCCTGTGGCGTTAGCAACAGGCGTTCACCCAGAAATGACTGGGCGTGAAAACGCAAGATTCATTGGACGCATTAACGGCGTGTTCGACTTAGATGACTACGAAGAAAAAGTGAAAGCCTTTTCAGAACTTGGTGTGAAGTTCGATTTGCCCGTTAAAACCTATTCAAGCGGTATGCGTCCAAGGTTGGCGTTTGCTTGCTCCATTGCCATTGATTTTGATGTGTATCTGATTGACGAAGTGACATCAGTCGGTGATGCGAGGTTTAGAAAAAAAACAAGGCAAGCATTGTTAGAGCGAAGCAAAGCAGCCAGTGTGATCATGGTTAGCCACAACATGGATGAACTCAGAGAGTTTTGCGACAGCGCCGTTGTGATTAACGACGGAGAATTAGCATTCTATTCCTGCTTAGAGGATGGAATCAAAGCGTATCAGGCATTATAAAAATGAGTGAAAGCCCAACAAACACGGTTGAAAAAGCGGTTGATAAGAAAACGACCGAACAGAAATTCATAGAGCTACGTGAATTAACCTCGCCCAAAGACTGGAATGCCATCCCACACTTAAAAGAGTTGGCCGCTTCATTTCTTGAGAAAGACAAAGCGCTATCTGACCGAATTCTTGTGCGCGTGAATAATTTGAATAAAGCGAAAGAGAACAGGCGAGAGGGCGAGAGGGAAAGAGAGCGAGAGTTAAAGAGAGAAAGAGGGCAAGAGATAGAGGGCAGAAGAGGGGCGGAAAAATTGCCGGTGGCTGCTGAATCTTTGTCTAAAATTCAGAGTAATCGCTCTAAAATAAGTGAGTTAAAAGCCAAAGCCAAAGAGAAAGGGAAACAACAGCTAAAAACCAGTTTATTTTGGTTCGTTGCCTTACCTGTATTGCTCTTCTCTTTCTATCAAATAGTGATTGCTTCCGAGCGCTATGAAAGCCGTGCAAAACTTATCGTTCAGCAACCTGATGGTATGGCGACCATGGATGCCTCAATGGCACTCCTGTCCGGTTTTGGTGTGTCAGTACCGGGCGCATCAGATGCCGAATTAGCAAAAGCCTATATATATTCAAAAGACATGCTCGACTATTTGCTGACGGAACTAAATATTGATCAGCATTACACCAATGGCAACGTCGACTATTTCTCAAGGCTTGAATCACAGTATTCACAAGAAGATCTATATGACTTCTATCGGAAAATGGTCAATGTAGAAATTGATGAAAAATCTCTGGTGATATTGATATCAGCACAAGCATTTGCACCGGAGTTTTCTCAAAAACTGACAGAAACCATTTCTCAACGTGCTGAATGGTACATCAACAAAATCGGCAACGACCTCGCGGAATCACAATTAGCCTTTATTCGTGGTGAACATATCCGAGTGGAAGAAAAGCTATTAACGGCTAAACACAATCTACTGTTCTTCCAAGATAAACATAGCCTGCTTGACCCAGAGGCCGAAGGGTTGGCGATTCAACAAATCGCCTACACCCTAGAAGCACAGATTGCGGAAAGGCAATCTGCTCTCAATGCCTTGACGACCATCATGAGCGAGAAAGCGCCTCAGGTGGTGGCACTAAATAATGAAATTCAAGCGATAGAAAAGCAGTTACTAAAAGAACGTTCTCGCCTTTCGAATAACCAAATCGGCCTCACCGATCCGAACGGGATTCCCCAAGTTAGGGACCTCTCTGTTGGTGCTATTTTGGCGAAATATGCGGAATTAAAAATTGGCCTAGAGCTCGCGCTACAGGCATTTACCTCTTCACAAATATCATTAGAAAAAGCGCGCATAGAAGCGTACAGAAAACTCAAGTACTTGGTTGTTGTTGAAACTCCTACGCTGCCGGAAGACAACGCATTTCCAAAAGTGACCTACAACATCACGTTGTTTACCCTCTTGCTCCTTATGCTTTTTGGCATCGGACGTTTGGTTTTAGCAACCATCAAAGAACTTAAATAACTTAGAGATTGGCTATGTTTAAATTAGAAAAAACGCAATCAAACCGCAAAGGCATTATCCTTGCGGGTGGCTCTGGCACGCGTCTTCACCCGCTGACTCAGGTGGTGAGTAAGCAGCTGATGCCTGTGTACGACAAACCGATGATTTATTACCCGATTTCAACGCTCATGGCAGCGGGAATTCGAGAAATACTCATCATTGCAACCCCAGAAGAGTTGCCTCGCTTTAAGCAATTGCTCGGCAATGGCCAAATGTGGGGCATGCAGTTCTCCTACGTCGAGCAACTATCACCAGATGGCCTAGCGCAGGCTTTCACCCTAGGTGAAGAATTCATTGGTGATTCGAATGTTGCCTTGGTGCTGGGAGACAACCTATTTTACGGACACGATCTCTCTATTTCATTGCGCCGAGCAAGTGCACAAAAACAAGGTGCGACGGTATTTGGTTACCATGTTGCTAACCCAACCGCGTACGGTGTGGTGGAATTTGATAGCGAAAAACGCGCGCTGTCTATTGAAGAAAAGCCAGAAAACCCGAAATCAAATTATGCGGTACCAGGGCTGTATTTCTTTGACAACAAAGTGGTAGAAATCGCTAAGCAGGTGAAGCCTTCAGCCCGTGGCGAGCTAGAAATTACCGATGTGATCAATGCCTACTTAGAAAGCCAAACACTCACGGTTGAAATAATGGGTCGCGGCACCGCGTGGTTAGACACGGGTACACACGACAGTCTTCTTCAGGCTGCTTCATTCATTGAAACCATTGAAAAACGTCAAGGCCTTAAAGTGTGCTGCCCAGAAGAAATTGCCTATCGATTGGGTTTCATCGATGAGGCCGGTCTTCGTGATATTGCTGTGCCACTGCAAAAATCCGGTTACGGTAAATATCTATTGAGCCTCATCGACCACCAAGTTTTTTCTAGCCACTGAGGTCACAATGAAGTTTATTGAAACTCAAATCCCAGACGTGAAAATCATCGAGCCTACGGTCTTCGGTGATGAGCGCGGCTTTTTTATGGAAACGTTTAGAACCGAACGATTTAATGACCATTGTGGTGAACGTGAGTTTGTACAGGAAAATCACAGCAAATCGAAAAAAGGCATTTTACGAGGCCTACATTTTCAAACTGAAAACACCCAAGGCAAACTCGTGCGTGTGGTTAGCGGTGAAGTGTTTGATGTTGCCGTAGACATGAGAAAAAGCTCACCAACCTTCGGGCAATGGGTGGGAGTGTTCCTTTCTGCAGAAAATAAACGCCAACTTTGGGTACCGGAAGGGTTCGCACACGGTTTTTATGTCACCAGTGATGAAGCCGAATTTGTGTATAAATGTACCGATTACTACAACCCAAATGTCGAAATATCGATCAAATGGGATGACTCTAGCATTGGTATTGAATGGCCTATCACTGACGGTGAATCCCCATCATTGTCAGCCAAAGACGAAGCAGGGCTTTACTTTGCTGATGCCCCAACATTTGAGTAATAGGTGCCAAAGATGAAAAAAGTACTGATTACGGGAGACGGCGGGCAACTGGCTTGGGAATTAGGTCAAACCTGCCCTGAAAATATCTGTGCAGTGAGTATGACGGCAGAGCAGCTCGACATTACTGACCACGCAGCAGTTTTTGCAGTGATTGCGAAAGAACAACCACAATTTGTCATCAATGCGGCAGCCTATACTGCCGTTGATAAAGCGGAGACCGACCAAGAAACCGCGTATGCAGTGAACGATAAAGGCAGTGAGAACCTTGCGCTAGCCTGTAAAGAGCACAATGTGACCTTAGTTCACGTCTCTACCGATTTCGTTTTTGATGGCACCAAAACCACCCCTTACCAGCCAACCGATACCACCAACCCACTAAATGTGTATGGTGCGTCGAAGCTCGCCGGTGACCTAAAAGTCGCGGAGATTCTGGGGGCGCAAGCCACCATCATTCGCACCGCTTGGGTTTACTCGGCGCATGGCAATAACTTTGTTAAAACCATGCTACGCCTGATGGCAGAAAAAGAGCAGCTCGGCATTGTGGGTGACCAAGTTGGCACCCCGACCTGGGCCAAAGGCCTAGCCAAGATGATTTGGGCACAAATAGAGGCGCAAGGTACAAGCAAAAAGGGACAAGAAGAAAGAGAGGGAGAGCAAGGTACAAGTAACAAGAATCAAGGGAAGAGCGATTTTCTTGAGCCTTTAAGCGAAGCGACCTTGTCCCTTGCTTCTGCAGCTACGCTGCTGCATTGGACTGATGCTGGCGTCGCCTCTTGGTATGACTTTGCGGTAGCGATTCAAGAGTTAGGCATTGAGAAAGGTTTGCTTGAAAAAGCGATTCCTGTTCGCCCCATCCCAGCAAGCGCTTACCCGACCCCCGCCGTTCGCCCTAGCTTCAGCGTGATTGATAAAACCTCGGCAGAGCAAGCTTCCGGCGTAGAAACCATCCACTGGCGCAAGCAACTCAGCGCGATGATGGATGAGCTGGCGCAGACGGCAAGAGTGAAAGAGTAAAGAGCGCCGCAAGCGGCTTCAAGAAGAAAGGTACAAGAGGAAAGGGCGCCGCAAGCGGCTTCAAGAAGAAAGAAACAAGGTAAAAGAAACAAGAAGAAAGGGACAAGAAAGAGCAAAGGAGTTTTTGATGCGGTTTGAAGAGTTACAAGTATGGAAACGGTCGGCCAGGTTGTCGTCGCAAATATACAGGTATTTTCGAAACTCAAAAGATTTTGGTTTTCGCGATCAAATCACACGTTCCTCATTGTCGATTCCCTCAAATATCGCTGAAGGTTATGAAAGAAAGTCTGATAGAGAGTTTGCAAATTTTCTTTCTTACGCAAAAGGGTCTTCAGGCGAATTGAGAACCCAGATTTATATTGGTATGGAAATAGATTATATCGATAAAGCGACAGGGAAAGGGTGGATAAGCGAGTCAGAAGAAATATCGAGAATGATAGCAAGCCTAATGAAAATTAAGCTCGAAAAGAAATAGGTATTTCACTCCTCTACACCTTGGCCTTGTCTTTTGACCTTTACCCTTTGAACCTTGGACCTTGGACCTTGGACCTTGGACTTTGCACTTTGCACTTTGCACCTTGCACCTTGCACTTTGCACTTTGCACCTTGCACTTTGCTCCTTGCACCTTGGACCTTGGACCTTGGACCTTGGACCTTGGACCTTGGACCTTGAACCTTGAACCTTGAACCTTGGACCTTTGACCTTTGCCCTTTGAACCTTGAACCTTGAACCTTGAACCTTTGAACCTTTGGACCTTGCACCTTGCACCTTGCACCTTGCACCTTGAACCTTGCACCTAGGTTCCTTCATCTATTCAAAAACTTAATCATATAGAGACACTAAGATGACTCAACGTAATCTCCTTGTCACCGGTGGCGCAGGCTTTATCGGTGCAAACTTCGTACATTACTGGTTGGCTAACCATAAAAACGACAACGTGGTTGTGCTAGATGCCCTGACCTATGCAGGCAACAAAGCGAACCTAGATATCGTGGCAGACAATGCCAACATGACCTTCGTGCATGGCGACATTTGCGATACCAACCTAATCGAAACCCTGCTGAAAGAATACAAGCTGGATACCATCGTCCACTTTGCGGCAGAGTCACATGTTGACCGTTCAATTACCGGCCCAGACGCCTTTATTGAAACCAACATTCTGGGTACGTACAGCCTGCTAAAAGCGGCCAAAAAAGTATGGATTGACGAGCCAAAAGAACGTGGCGAAAACGTAATTCCGCATCGTTTCCACCATGTGTCTACTGATGAAGTCTACGGCACGCTTAGCCCGACCGACCCTGCGTTCACAGAAGAAACGGCGTATGCGCCTAACTCGCCATATTCCGCGAGTAAAGCAGCATCAGACCACTTAGTGCGTGCATATCACCACACTTATGGGCTAGAAGTCACCACCTCTAACTGTTCGAACAACTATGGCCCTTATCACTTCCCAGAGAAGCTGATCCCATTGATCATCACTAACATTTTGCATGACAAGCCATTGCCAATTTACGGCGACGGTCAGCAAATCCGTGACTGGCTATATGTAGAAGATCACGCTCGTGGCATTGATTTGGTGATTGAGAAAGGCCGCATTGGTGAAAACTACAACATTGGTGGCCACAATGAGTGGGCAAACATCGATATTGTAAAAGTCGTCTGCAAACTAATGAACGAATATTTCACCGGCTCTGGCTCTTCTCTTTCCTCTTTCGATTTGCCTCTTTCACCTTCTGCTTTAAAAGAGAAATTCCCACAAGCGATCGCCGCATCCGATGGTAAATGCGAAGATCTCATCACCTACGTCACAGACCGCGCAGGCCATGATCGCCGCTATGCGATCGATGCTACTAAGACCAACAACGAGCTGGGTTATAAACCAGCGGAATCGTTTGAAACAGGCATTCGTAAGACGGTTGAGTGGTATCTAGGAAATGAAAAATGGTGGAAGGAGTTATTATATGTTTCTTAGGCAGCTACTGAATAAAATTGTCAAAAACACAATTATCAAGGAATGCATCCCAGAATCAAAAAACGCAAGTAACGATAAGATAAGATTGGGGATAAAAAAATTTCATGATAACTATGAACCATTCGATGAGAATGTCTACTTAAATAGGAATGAGGATGTAAGAAAAGCTGTCGAAAATGGAACCATTTCGTCAGCTTTTGAGCATTTCAAAACTGTTGGTCGTCTCGAGATTATAAATGGCACTAGAAACTGGGAGCAAATAAATGATATTAATTATTCAGAAGATGATTTCTCTTCTGATAATGTATTAGTTAGCATAATTTGTAGAACTTATAATCATGAAGATTATATTAGATCTGCATTAGAAGGATTTCTGATGCAGAAAACAAAATTTAAATTTGAGATATTGATTGGCGATGATGTCTCAACAGATAATACAGTGAAAATCATAGAGGAGTATCAGCGTAATAACCCTGGTGAGATTTCGCTCTTTAAGAATAGTGTAAATCTAGGTCCTGTTGGGAACTTGGCAAAAATATCTCAAAAAATTAGTGGTAAATATGTTGCGATCTGTGAGGGAGATGACTATTGGACTGACGAGTATAAACTCCAAAAACAAGTCAACTTCCTTGAGAGGAACAAAAACTTTAGTGTGTGTTGCCATAAGGTTGTTGTCAATCACTTGGATAGTAGGAAAGCCAATGAAATTATGCCTTCCAATATTTCAGGAGTCGCCGGATTTGAAAGCCTGATAAACGGCAACTTTATTTACATGAATTCAGTGATGTATAGATGGCGTTTTCCTGGGGGACTGAATAAGGATAACTTTAATTTGGAGGCTATGCCTGCTGATTGGCAGTTACATTTATTGCACGCTGAAGTGGGCAAGATACGTATCCTTGATGATGTAATGGGAGTTTATAATCGTCATGAGAATGGAATATGGTCATTATCTAACTCACCTATTGAACTCCATCTGAAGTATGGCATTAGTGAAATAGAGTTCTTTAAGACATTTGAAAATACTTTTGGTGGTATATATTCTCAGATGTTGATGAGAAAGTCATTGTATGTCTTTTCACTTCTTTCAAATCACTACCTTGATAACGAAATGTTTGAAGAGCTATACACTTTGTGTACTAGATTTCCTGATATCTTTAAGGATGTTTTTAGTAATTATGGATTTAACGTAAATGATATTGATACTTCCGATCTTAATGGATTCAAAAATAGTATTTTAGATCAATGTGTTATTTCTGTGGTTGTAACTTCATATAATCATGAAAATTATATTCATCAAGCCCTTGAGTCGATCCTGTCACAACGCGGATCCTTCAGGTTGGAAATTATCATTGGAGATGATGCATCGACTGATAAAACATCTGAAATTATAATGTCATTCAAAGAAAGACACCCAGAAATCATAAAGGTAATGGACCCAGACGTGAATTTAGGTGTTAGGAAGAACTTACAACGCTGTTTTAATAATTGCACAGGTAGGTTTGTTGCTATATGTGAAGGCGATGACTACTGGAATAATAATGGGAAATTAAGTAAGCAATTATCTTCGTTAAGAAACAATTCAGATGCATCAATGTCTTTTAATTGGCTAATGTTATACTATGAAAGTGAAGGGAAATATACTCCCCATCCTCAACAAGAAAGACTACAGGCAAGAGTTTTAAAATTTGATGACATAGTAAGATCTCCTATTATAGGTAATTTCTCAGCCTGTCTGTATAAAAAAGAAGCGATAGACTCAATCGATAAGCGATACTATGACGATCCAATCGCATTTGATTGGCTCTTTAATGTTTTGATAGCAAAACAAGGTGATATTTGTTTTGTTAAAGAACTTCTTTCGGTTTATAGAATACACGATAAGGGGCTGTGGTCCTCTAATAATCCGAAAGTGATGCAGGATAAAATACGAAAGACACAGGAAAACTTTTTCAACTATTTCGAAAGAATTGAAGCTATTTCACACATACGTCCGAAGGTGGAGTTATTCGCAAGCAAATTTCGGATAAGCGATAACGGTCTGAAGTTTAATATTGATAGAATTGGCACTTCTGCAGATGAATTTAATATAGCAGGTTGGATGTTTAAGGATCGATCATCTGACAATTTTGTTGAAAAGAACTTGGCATTTATTGACGAGAGTGATGGGAGGTTAATAATAGTTCCATTGAGTCAGAAAGAAAGAAAGGATGTAGTCAATTACTTCTCAAGTAAATATAAGCTAAATGAATCTTGTGGATTTTCTTATACAGGAAAACTAGGTTTAGATAAATTTAAGTGCTATGATTTAGCTCTATTTTGTGGTGAAAAAAATCAAAAAAATATAATCCTACAGAAAATTGGCACTAAGATAATGTTTGTTAAGAACAAGTGGACCCTTTCATGATTAATAAAATAAATGTTGTAGAACCATACCTTCCAGATTATTCAAAGTATGCGAATTATATAAAGGAAATATATGAAAGAAAGATTCTCACCAATAAAGGTCCCTTGGTGGAATTGTTAACTAAGAGGCTTGAAAATCATCTTGGTGTTAAAAATATTTTGTTGGTTTCAAATGGGACTATCGCAATCGAAATTGCATTAAGATTACTTGAGTGTAAAGGTGAAATATTAACAACACCATTCTCATTTATCGCAACTACAAGCGTACCATTATGGTCAGGTTGCACTGTAAAATTCTCTGATATATCGCCAAAGACGTACAATATGGATGTGGATTTATTAAAATCTTCAGTTAGTAGTGATACATGCGCCATAATGCCAGTTCACGTTTTTGGTAACCCTTGTGATTTGGATAGCTTAGAGTTGCTGGCTAAAGAAAAAAATCTTAAATTAATATATGATGCAGCCCATGCTTTTGATGTTAAATTTAATAACCGTAGTGTTCTTGGGTATGGTGATATCTCTACATTGAGTTTTCATGCGACGAAGCTATTTCACACAGTTGAAGGTGGGGCCATTATTATTAGTGATGATAAGCTATATGAAAAAGCCAAAGCGATGGTCAATTTTGGTTTTGAAAATGGAGATATCACAATGGTAGGTACTAATGCGAAAATGAGTGAGTTTCATGCAGCAATGGGACTATGTGTTCTAGATGATATTGATAAAATTAAGTTATGCAGAAAATCAATCTATAACCGATACCTAGATAAGTTATGTGGTGACTTTCAATTCCAAAAAATCAGCCATGACGTGGAATATAACTATAGTTATTTCCCTATATTGTTGAAGGACGAATCAACTCTTCTCAAAGTTATGAAGGCTTTGAACGACGATAATATATTTCCTAGGCGTTATTTCCACCCTTCTCTCAATACTGTTGTTAGTATGAGCTTTGATCAGTGTATGCCTGTTTCGGAAGATGTATCTCAGAGAGTATTATGCCTTCCTATATATCCCACATTGACTATTATTGAGCAAGATAAAGTCATCGATATACTGAATAGAGGAGTTTAAGATAATATGAAGCGTTTTTTCATTATTGGTAATCCTAGATCTGGCACGACATTACTTAGACTCATGCTAAACCGGCATTCTAAAATGTGCGTGCCACCTGAGGCGGGTTTTTTGGTTTGGCTATACAAATTTTATGGTAATGAATCGATTAATGTTGAAAATTTTTTGGATGATTTGAGTCGAACAAGTAAATTCGAGTCATGGAATATAGACATTGAAAAACTACGAACTTTTCTTTGTAGAAGGGAAGTTAAAAGCTATCAGTTTTTAATTGATAGTGTCTATGAATTTTATATTGATGATGTTCTTGGTAAGAATGTTGATGTTGTGGGAGATAAAAATAATTACTACCTAGAACATGTTGAGTTGCTATCCTCACTTTATCCGGAAGCATCATTTTTACATATAATTCGAGATGGAAGAAGTGTAGCGGCATCATATAAAGGAGTCATGGCGAGCCAATTAGATTCGAAATATGCACCTAAATTGCCAACTTCAATGCGAGAAATTGGATCTCAGTGGCGATGTAATGTTATTGAAATTGAAAGGCAATTTTCAATGCTAAATAAAGTTAGCCATATGACTTTACGATTCGAGGACCTTGTAAAAAATCCAGAGGAAACATTATCTATTGTTTCCGAGTTTTTGGGTGTTGATTATGAGAAAGAGATGCTTCAGTACCACAAGACTTCATTAAATGAAGGGCTCGAACCTGAGGAGTATAATGCTTGGAAAGCAAAAAATCTTAAACCAATTGATAGCTCGGAAGCTGAAAAATATAAACAATTGTCATATGAGGAAATTGCTGTTTTTGAATCAGTTTGTAGCGATGTTCTCCTTAGGTATAACTATGGATTGTCAGGTGTAGGGTATGACTAAAGTTTTAGAGGGAAAAAAGGGTTCTTTTTTTCTTCAAAATGATACTAATAAAATATTGGACGACATAACTGGGTTGTCTTTAGATGTAAATAATGCTAGGTCTTACTCCTATCTGATTAGAGCGAGGAAGGCATTTTTAGAATCAATAGGTGTTAAGTATTATTTTCTTGTTGCCCCAAATAAGGAGTGCGTTTTATCTGACTTCCTTCCGGCTGGAGTAAGCCTATCCGACAGGAGAAATGTATATTCAATTTTGGGTTTTCTAGAAGAATCATTTTTCTCTAATATTGTTTATCCTTTAGATGCTTTGAAGCCTAAACCTTTTAAGCCGTTAACATACCCACTAGAAGATACACATTGGAACTCCTATGGGGCTTATATCGCTTATAGAGAATTGATGTCACTGATCGGGGATGACTTTGACATCAAACCCGTGGGTGAGGATGATTTTGTTTATTATGAGAGAGATGTTGTTGGTGATTTAAAGTCTAAGGTTTGTAAGGATGGTTTTTTTAAAAATATTTCGGTTAGATTTAAGAGAGAAAATTTCTCGATGGAAACAAATGGTTTGACGAACTTAGGAGGAAGGGTTGTCACAACCAATGTGGATAAGGAACTGCCGACAGCTATAATATTTCGAGATAGCTTTTGCTCAAACATGATACCATTCCTTGCTAATACATTCTCTCGGTGTGTTTTCCTGCATCAGCCAAATATTGACTATAGAATTGTAGAGGAAGAAATGCCTGATATTGTCATAAGCCAACAAGTGGAACGATTTTTAGTTCGCTTACCTGATGATATAGGTGGAGCTAGTCATTCTGATAATGTATTAGAAAAAACAAAGAAAATGGAAAGCTAGAAATTCTATGATTATTAAGGAGCGGATTAGTAATTTCTTAAAGAGAAATGCGGTTATAAGGGTTTTGTACAATAGAATACTATTTTTTTCTAGATGGGCTTCCCCTACTAATGACGTAAAGTACTTTAAGGAAATCGATTTAAGGTTGATGGAATTAACTAATTTTCACTCACCAGTTTCTTTCTCAATTGTAGTTCCTACATATAATCCGAATATGCAACAGTTTAAATCGATGGTTGACTCTGTCACCAATCAATCTTATGGCAATTGGCAATTGGTATTAGTTGATGATGCATCGAAGAACACTGAACTTGACGAATATCTTGCTGAGTTAGCTCACGATCCTAAAATTACTGTTGTTGTTCAAGAGCAAAACGGGCACATTTCGTCGGCAACCAATGCTGGTTTTTCGATGGTGACGGCTGATTTTGTTGTGCTTCTGGATCAAGATGATTTGCTTCATCCTGAGGCGCTTAAATGTGTGGCTTATTACCTTGAACAACATCCCGAAGCTCGTGTGCTTTATAGCGATGAGGATAAGGTGGATGCCAACGGCAATCGCCATATTCCGCATTTTAAACCGGCATTTAACCCCGATTTACTTTACTCGCATAACTATATTTCTCACTTAGGTGTTTACCAGCGTGAGTTGGTTGAACAAGTGGGTCGTTGTCGTGTGGGTTTTGAAGGCAGTCAGGATTATGATCTTCTCTTGCGTTGCCTAGAGCATTGTAAACCGGAAGACGTGGTGCATATTCCTTATGTGTTGTATCACTGGCGAGCAGTGCCAGGGTCAACGGCGTTCGCAGAATCGGAAAAAGGCTATGCGCAAGATGCAGGCCTTTGTGCCTTGCGAGACCACCTTGGCCCTAAAGGGGTTACTGTGGAACTGGGTAATCTCGCAAATACCTATCGCGCTCGCTGGCCAATCCCAGAAAAAGCACCACTTGTTTCTGTGATTATCCCTACTCGCAACAGTAAAGAGTTGGTGGAAATGTGTGTGAATTCTCTTTACGAGAATAACGACTATTCCCAATTTGAAGTGCTGTTGGTGGATAACCAGAGTGATTGTCCTGAATCGTTGGCTTACTTCGCCGCGCTGGAAGCACAAGGCAAGGTGCGCGTGCTTCGCTATGATGCGCCATTTAATTATTCCGCCATTAACAACTTTGCCACGAAACAAGCGAACGGTGAGGTGTTGCTGTTGTTGAATAACGATGTGGAAGCAATAAACGGGGATTGGCTTCGTGAAATGGTGTCACATGCAATCCGTTCAGACATTGGCTGTGTGGGCGCAAAGCTATACTACCCTAATGGCACGTTGCAACATGCGGGTGTCATTACTGGGCTAGGCGGCGTTGCTGGGCATTCACATAAGCATTTCCCTGGTGATCACCCTGGGTATTTTAAACGCCTTCAAATCACCCAAAACCTCAGCGCCGTCACGGCGGCGTGTCTTGCCGTACGCAAGAGTGTGTTTGAAGAAGTGGGCGGTTTAAACGAGAAAGACTTAACCGTGGCGTTTAATGATGTCGATTTTTGTTTGAAGGTGCGTGAAGCGGGTTACCGTAACTTGTGGACGCCTTATGCAGAGCTTATTCACCATGAAAGTGTCAGCCGCGGTGCGGAAGATAACCCAGAGAAAATTGCGCGTTTTCAAAGCGAAATCGCGTACATGCAAATCACTTGGGGAGAAGCCTTGCTTGACGATCCGAACTATAGCCGCTGGCTAACACTGGATCGCGAAGACTTCTCTTATCGCTAGGCAGATCATGAATAAAAAAGTTGTCATTCATTTTGGGCCGGGGAAAACTGGCAGCTCCGCCTTGCAAGCTTGGTGCAATAGCAATACAGAAACACTCGCACAGCACGGTATTTATTACCCAGCACATGCCGTGGATGCCAATGGCGTCAGTTCCGGCAATGTCGATGCCATCGCCAACAGAGATGCAAAAGGTAACCGCACACTGGATGAAAAAAAACTCAATACTTTGCTGGCAGAGTTTGAACGCAGTGATGCGCAAACCCTGTTGCTGTCTTCTGAGTTCTTTTTTCCAATGCTTCGGAATATTTATGAGCAGTTGCCTGATGCCGTCTATGTTGGCTATATCCGAGACCCGTTGGAACTGCATGAATCGGATTACAATCAACGCGTGAAGCTTCACAGTTACTTTTTGCCTTTTCATGCACCGGTGGCTTCATTTCCAGTCGTTGATGCATTGGCAAGGGTGATGGATGATTGTAAAGGTATCGACCTTCGGTTAAGGCCTTATGGAAAAGGGTTGTTTATCGGTGGCTCAATCATTGCGGACTTGCTGTCTGAGCTACTTAGTGGCAAAGAACAACTTGAACTCGAAACAGCACAAAGTACCAAATTGGTGAATTCAAGTTATGACTACGCCACGCGTGAATTTAAGCGCTTACTGAATTACTTCCCTATTGAGCACCTTGAGTTAAACATTCACCGTTTGTTGCAAAAACGTCCGGTAGAAGGCAGCTTCGTTTCTGTTGTTCCTGAAAAAACACAGATAACGGCGAATGAAGCACATGTTAAACGCATTGAAGCTTTCATTAATAACCGACGGATGCAGAGCTTGTTGCCGTTGCTTGATGCATTGAAGCAGCGTGCGGTGAAAGTTTACAAAAATCAGGATGCCAGTGAACAGGCGTTGTTAGATGTTGTTTCTTGGCTTGCGCGAGAAGACAAAGCGCTATTTGAAGATATCGCGGAAATAGTTAATGCTCATCGCTATTACTATCTCGACAATGCGGCGTTTTGGGCTTGTTTCCCTGAGCAGGACAAACCGAGCAAGAAAAAATGGTGGAAGAGAGAGCAAGTGGTTGCAACACAAACTGAAGTTTATGCCTCCATTTGCACCAAAAGCATCGCCACGTTTGAGCAGCGTGCTCAGGTGTCGGCCAATGTTCATCCGCCGCACATTCTTGCCAGCATTGGGGAGTTTGCCTTTGAAAATGGTGAAACTCGTTTTGCCGATAAGTTGCTGTCTGAAGCCTTGATTAAGAACCCTAAACAATTGTTAGCACTTCGGCTGATTAATGCCGTGCGAGAGCAAGTAAGGGATGGTCGTGATTGAACTCTCACCTTCTCGCGTGGAGTACAAAATTGCTGATCAGACCTACCTAGAGAGCTTATGTATCACGATTTCCAGTGGGATGAGGGTGCTGGACTTAAGCCAACGCTCTGATGCTTTTTCTCGGTACTGCCTTTTCTGGGGGGCATCAGTAGACAAGCAAATAGGTGTAGGACATCACTATGATGTTGTACACCTCGATGTTAATGCACTGAGCGAAAAAGAGTTTGAAAGCTCGCTGGAAGCGATATTTCGCACACTGTCAGCTAACGGGGTATTACTGTTTGGTGGTGAAGTGGCTGGGCAAGGGAAAGCGTGGCGGCAAATAGGTGATGGTTACTTGCCAAGTTTTGCCAACTTAAAAAACAAGCTCAATGGTCACGCTTGGAAGATGTTGGGGGTAGTCAACAATGACGTTTCGACACCCAACAACCATGCTCAGTGGATGTTTTTTCATGTGTCTGTGATTAAGCCAACCGCGTTTCTATTGCTGGGCAGCCCCGGTGTAGGCAAGTCAACCATGGCAAGACGACATTTCTCTCACCTCCCGGTTGTGCAGGGTGATCAGATTTACAAGGCTATATTTGATGGGAAATTAACAGTTTCTCAGCAATTTCGAGAAGAAATACAGAGCTTGTTCGATCCTTGCCGAATTCTTCGAATGACATTGTCGTTGTTTGAAAAAGGGTATTTTGATGAGCTGATGGATGTTTGGTTACAAAACGCCAAGTATCAAGACGTGGTTATTGACAGCTATGTACCGCCAAAATATCACAAGCGGGTTCGCGATCGTTTCAGCGATGCAGGCTATGTCGCGATTGATATGCGCTGGGAGTTGTCGAAAACCATGTGCTCAAAACGTGCTGCCGAAGAGAACGTGTCCGTTTTTATGCGCGGCAACTCGCCGCTGGTGGAAGCGCCAGTAAGCCGTCGTTTCAGCCTAGCTGCCGCAACAGGCTTTATCCGCAAGCTTATTTCTCGTTAGCCGTGTATTTCAGACACCAATGGTTACATTTCCATGCTGTGTTGGGTTTGTAACTTTTGGTGTTAATAGGACAATACATATAAATGTTGGGCGAACGCTCGAACACTTTTCAATATAGGTTTACCACTTAATAGTATGAGTAGTATGGATAAATTAACTCACCTTAAGGCTTTGGAAGCAGAGTCTATTCAAATTATCCGCGAAGTTGCCGCGGAATTCGATAACCCTGTGATGCTTTACTCGATTGGTAAAGATTCATCAGTACTTTTGCATCTTGCTCGCAAGGCATTTTACCCAGGTAAGATCCCGTTTCCGCTGATGCATGTCGATACAAACTGGAAATTTAAAGAGATGATCGCGTTTCGTGATCGTCTTGCCGAGCGTTATGACTTTGATTTGATTGTGCATAAAAACCAGCGCGGTTTGGACATGAACATCAGTCCGTTTGAACACGGCAGTGCCAAGCATACCGACATCATGAAAACCGAAAGCTTGAAGCAAGCACTGGATAAGCACGGCTTTGATGCGGCTTTTGGCGGCGCACGCCGAGATGAAGAAAAATCCCGCGCTAAAGAACGTGTGTACTCTTTCCGTGATAAGCACCACCGTTGGGACCCGAAAAACCAACGCCCAGAGCTTTGGAATATTTACAACAGCAAAGTCGACAAAGGCGAAAGCATTCGTGTGTTCCCTCTGTCGAACTGGACTGAGTTAGATATTTGGCAATATATCTATATGGAAAACATCGAAATGGTGCCGCTGTACTTTGCGAAAGAGCGCCCAGTGGTTGAACGTGATGGCACCTTGATCATGGTTGACGACGAGCGCATGCCGCTAAAAGAAGGCGAAGTGCCTGAAATGAAGAAAGTGCGTTTCCGTACGCTCGGCTGTTACCCACTAACGGGCGCTGTGGAATCAGAAGCTGAAACCCTGACCGAAATTATTCAAGAAATGCTGCTTTGTACGACGTCTGAACGTCAAGGCCGCGTGATTGACCACGACTCTGCAGGGTCGATGGAGAAGAAGAAAATGGAAGGGTATTTCTAAAGCGAAGCTTTAGGAAATAGCTGTAAGTTAAAAGCTGTAAGCGATCAGTAGGAGCAGGGTAGAGCGTAGCTTAAAGCTGGAAGTTATTAGCGATCAGTAGGAGCAGAGCTTGAAGCTGTGAGCGGTGCAGAGCATAGAGTGATTGGTTAAATTTGAAAAAGAAAAGATTCATTTAACTGATAACTAGGATAATTTTTTACAGCTTACAGCTTACAGCTTACAGCTTACAGCTTACAGCTTACATCTTACGCTTTTGGAGGTTTTGTGAATTTCGAGAAACTGGATGTCTGGAAACGCGCATCACGTTTGTGTGCGGATGTTTACATAGAAACTAAATCGTTGAAGGATTATGGTTTTCGTGACCAGTTGACGCGATCAGCATTGTCGGTACCTAGCAATATAGCGGAAGGTATGACGCGCTCAAGTGACAAAGAAAAACGACGCTTCCTCGAAATTGCACGCTCCTCTATGGCTGAAGCCCGCACCCAAATTTATATCGGAATAGAAATTGATTACTTAAAACGAGAAATCGCGAAAAACTGGGTTGAAGAAACAAAGCAAATTTCAGCCATGATTTCCGGATTAATCAATTCATTTGACAACAATTTATAAGAGAACAAGCTTTTCTAGCTTCTAGCTTCTAGCTTCTAGCTTCTAGCTTCTAGCTTCTAGCTTCTAGCTTCTAGCTTCTAGCTTCTAGCTTCTAGCTTCTAGCTTCTAGCTTCTAGCTTCTAGCTTCTAGCTTCTAGCTTCTAGCTTCTAGCTTCTAGCTTCTAGCTTCTAGCTTCTAGCTTCTAGCTTCTAGCTTCTAGCTTCTAGCTTCTAGCTTCTAG
>NZ_JBGONO010000032.1:0-55349 GCF_041439165.1 Enterovibrio sp. FF113
AACCTTGCCAAGGTTGAGGTCATCGGTTCGAACCCGATGTGTCGCTCCAAATTTTGACTTTCGATTCGTCGAAAGTAAGTATGTAGAAATACATACGACGATGGTGCCTATCATCGCAATCAAGCATTGCGTGCCCTGGTGGTGGAATTGGTAGACACAAGGGATTTAAAATCCCTCGACGTTCGCGTTGTGCCGGTTCAAGTCCGGCCCGGGGCACCATCTTTAAGAAAGCTCACCGAAAGGTGGGCTTTTTTTTCGTCTGTTGATCTTACTCTTCGGCCTCTAAGCTACGATGTAACTCGTGTCTGTAGGCTTCTCTCCAAGCAAGAAAAAGTAGAACTACTTTTCTGTATCTTCGTTCTTAAAATACACCCACGTCATTATCATCATGCCTATTGCTAGGATGTTGAGAGAGTATCCAGTTCTTTGATTTGCTGGGATGTCGATTGGGCCAGACCAATTTGAAAAATAGATAGAAAAACCAGTAGTGAAGTAGAATTCCGTACTAGGGAGAGTTGTTGCGGACTGCATTAAATAGAAAATAATTAGCATCCATTTACCAATACGGTACTGCAAGGAAACGAGGAGGCAGCTGAGGTAGCCAAATAGCAAATACACTATATAGTCAGCACGATATGTTGAGTTGTAGTCATAGGTGTCATATTCGATGGATGATGCTGAAACCAGTAATATCAGGGTGAAACCAACAACGAGCATCTTTGTTTTGTCCATAATGAATACACCACTGATAAAACAATTAATTGATGCTAGCACTGCGCAATAGTGACACGCAAATTTTGCAGCCCGTCGCGTGAAATGAAAACAGCAACCGCTTAACCTGAAACACCAATCGCATTTTAATTTAAACGGTTTATTTACTTTCTCATTAAACGGGTGGTAAACACGTTTTGAGGTGGTCTTAAACCTCTTTCCACCTCACGTTATACTCCAACATCTCATCAAACTCGCTGATTTCTCGCTTCATTGTTCGTTGTCCGTCATGAGTCATAAAACCTTGATGGTATGAAGAGCAAGATCTACCATGTTTCAAGGAAGGCTAAATGCGAGAACCCAGACAACTATCTGATTACACGGAAGAAGAGTTCTTGGATCTCGTGACCAAAATTTGTAGAGCTGATGCGCCATCAGAAAGTGAACTGGATGCATTAGTTGATCACTTTGAAGAAATCACAGAGCATCCTGATGGTGCAGATCTGATCTACTACTACCCAGAAATAGAACAAGATGGCACGCGTGTCAGCAATGTACGCATAGTAAAAGAGTGGCGAGCGTCGCAGGGTCTATCAGGGTTAAAGCATTGCCCATAATCCCACTTTTTAAACCGTGTTGGCTGTGTTTAATGGAGTCCTGAACAGTAGGAAAGGTGAAGAGAGTATATTGATGGACGCCAAATATAGCGAAATGCTTGGTCTGACTTACGAAGAGTTGTTGAAAAACAGCGCATTTTTGTCAGCAATTGGCGGGAATGTACCACGTGATGTTGATCCTGCTTTCGATACGAAAGTTCAGTTTTTAAACTGGTTTAAACGATGATGAATGCTCAAACCGCTTGAACCCAACCAAAAGCCGCGTTGTTTTCTCCTAATAATGTAAAACCTCGACCTGTAAACAGGCCGAGGTTTTTATTTAGGTGAGAGTAAGAACTACCCCCAATACTTTCTGATTACCTGATTTGCGCTAAGTAGGCTCACGTTGTCAGAAAAATTGATAAGTTCCTGTATCTCGTGGGGCTTGTGGCAATCTTCGGCAAGGTACACATCCCCCAAATCAGGATTCAGATATGCATAGCGTTGACCTAATAACATATTTGACTGCTGGGGAATTTCATTCGTCGAAGTGCCATTCAGGCACATGTTTAGAATTGGGTTCTTTTGGCTGTCATTTACAAAAAGAGGTGGTACTTTACTTCCAGTGTATTCCAGTTCACCTTTGATATTTAACCACTGTTCAGAACCCCATTCTGTTGTATTGCTAGGGTTGTCTAGATAGTTTTTCATGAAGCCAGTGCCAAAGCAGATAACCGAGATTTCTTCTAGTTTATGACCCTGTTCAACGGCCATACACACTGCTGCAATCGTTGGATCATGATTTACATAAGCGCCGTCTACGAAATAACCCAAAACCTCAGAGCCATGAACCGATTTACGAACTTCAGCGCTAGGACACATCCCTTGCATTGCTCCGCTGGCAGTAATGGCTTCTGTCAGAGAAACGTTTCCGGTGGGTGAATAAGCCAGGTTATTAAACAGTGCCATGCCCCAAGAGTTATTCGTTACGACTTCGTATTGAGAGCCAGGTTGGCGTTGCTCGTGTTGCTGGACGTTAAATGAAGGAAACATCAGATCAAAGCTATCGGACAAATCAAACATGCATAGTGACGCAAGCTTGGCAGCATCGAGGTCTGGTGAAATTAGCTTTCCGAGTTCACCAAGAAACTCATCCATATGGTCTGAGGTTAATATGGGACGTTTAGGATCGCCTTGTTTGCCATTGCTAAACGCAGCCGGCATGACGTCGATATAAAGCTTGAGGAGACATTCAAGAGCGCTGTTCACATCCTTTTCAGTTTCAAATGTGTTGTATTTTTTATACAAAGCTAAGAAGCCTGAAATGATGGAGCCTGTAGAGCAACCAGTGAGCATATCCGCACTTTGAAGTAAGCCTGGATTTTCTTCTTGCAGTCTTTGTAGCATTTTTACTGACATTAAACCACGCTCACCACCACCACAGAAGCTCAAGATTTTGTATGTAGACATGAATATCTCCGCATTGAGTTTTAAATGATTGCCTAGTAATGCAGGCAGTTCTAATGCTAGGTTCATGTGCTTCTACCGCAAGGTCATGTTACCAAATAGTTAAATAGTTAACGCTTCGTCACTTTCCTTTGTAATACTTAATTTGTCAGTTACATTCTTCCTGAGTATTTAATCGAACTGTGAGTGTTTTATCTCTAAGCTTCTAAGTAACGCCAATATACATTCAAAAATTCTATACTTCACTGCACATACAGCCCTCAAGAAGGCAACGGAAACAATGTGTTAACATGTTGAATAGAATAACTATTTTTGCACTCAATGGCATAACTGTGAACCCTTCTAAAATTATTAAACGCTATGTCGAAAAATAGCTGCTAAAAATCACGTTAATCTATTGATAGCCTTGTTGGTTGTCCTATTAATTTATAGCTTGAATTTAATCGCAAAGCACTTAGCTAAAAATGCTATTCGCCAAAAAATAATGTGTATTGAAGGAAAACTATGAAGAAGTCCGCTATCAGTTTATTGATCTCTGCCGCTCTGTTGTCCCCTGTAACACTTGCTGATGCACCAAACACTGATCTTCAATTAATGCCTTACCCAAGCTCGGTCTTTCTCCAAGAAGGCAACACCGAGATTAACCAAGATTTTTCTTTGTTCATTTCAGGTTATAGCTCTGAGCGCGTTGAAAAACTGAGCCAACGCATTATCGATCGTGTGCAAAAACAAACAGGTTTGCTACTCAACAATCCGATTGCAGAAAAGCAATCAGATGCGACCTTAGTGATTGATATAAAAGCGGCTTCAACGTCTTTGGTACAGACTATTGATACCGATGAGTCTTACAAAATCACTAGCAAAAATGGACAGATCACGCTTTCATCGGCGTATCCTGACGGCGCAATTGATGGCGCAGAAACCTTCTTGCAATTGATAACGACGGATGCAAACTCAACCTCTGTACCGAACGTGATAATCGACGATGAGCCACGCTTCAAACACCGTGGCTTGTTGATCGACTCATCGCGACATTTTGTTGAGCTTGAAACCATCAAGCGCCAAATCGACGGCATGGCATCGGCGAAGTTGAACGTACTCCATTGGCACCTTACAGATGACCAAGGCTGGCGCATCGAATCAAAAGCCTATCCATTGCTTCAAGAAACATCGCTTGGTGGGCAGTTCTACACACAAGAAGAACTTAAAGACGTGGTAGCGTATGCACGCGATCGCGGTATTCGCGTTATCCCTGAAATCAACCTGCCATCGCACGCCAGCCAAATTGTAAAGGCGTACCCTAACCTCGGTTCAGGTGATGCATCAAATTATGAGGGCACTGCGGAGTGGGGTGTGTTCCCACCGCTACTCGACCCAACCAATCCAGATGTATTTACTTTTGTTGATGCAATTGTGTCAGAGATGGCAGCCATTTTCCCTGACAAATCCCTGCACATTGGGGGTGATGAACCCTTGTATGGTGAATGGGAGAAGAACGCAAAAATTCAAGCGTACATGAAAGAACAAGGCATCAAAGATCCTCGTGCCTTACAAGCCTACTTCAATGCCAAAGTTCAAGAAATCCTAGCAAAATACGACAAAGACATGAGCGGTTGGGATGAAATATTCCACCCTGATTTGCCAAAGACAATCACAATCCAATCTTGGCGTGGGCATGAATCTCTTGCTGATGCTGCAAAAGAAGGCTACACAGGCATTCTTTCCACGGGTTACTACATTGACCAACCTCAGCCAACGAGCTATCACTACTGTAACGACCCAATGCCGTCAGGATTGACCGTTGATGACGCTCTGCACAGTGGTGAGACGTTCGAAACCTACACGTGGAGCAAACCACGTGGTAAAGGATCTGACCGAACCGGAACCCTGACCATTATCACTGACAAAAACGGTCAAGCGCGTGCATTCACTGATTATGCAGGCAAACCTCGCGCTGAAGTGGTTGTCACGGAATACGAAGCAGGCAAACGTTTCGTCGGTCATTTCGACAACTTCATGTCTTACACCAATTTCGTGTTAGACATGGAAAACGGAATGATTGAGGGTGAGACCTCATATCAAGTTATTGGTAACGTTCGTTGGCCAACCTTTGGCGATAAGACTGCGGGTACCGATATGGCAGGAACCGTTATTCCTGACAACATCAAACCCTTCACGCTTCCTAAGAACCTAGAAAAGCAAATTTTGGGTGGTGAGATGACACTGTGGGCCGAAAACGTATCTGACGAAACGCTGTCAGTACGTTTGTACCCACGTGCCTACGCGATTGCAGAACGCTTATGGTCACCAAAAGAGCTCACAGACGAAGATTCTATGTACGAACGCATACAATCTGTATCTGCGTGGGCTACGGTCTCTGTTGGCTTAGATCATGAAACCACGCCATATACCATGCGAGTTCGATTGGCGGGTACCACCGATGTAACCGCGCTAAACACCTTGGCCACGTATATTGAACCCGCTCAGTATTACGCGCGTAACTGGATCAAATTCAACAATGGTGTTTATCATCAATTCGAACGCTTGAATCGCTATGTCGATACCTTACCAGTCGAATCTTACCGTATACGCGACATGGAAAAACTGGCTCTGTCTAACGAAGAAAAAGACATCCTCACACTCCAGGGTGACTTTTATAAAATTATCGCCAATCACAATGCGGTGGTTAGCCTAATGGCAAACAATCACGCCATGAAGGATTCTATTCCAGTTGCTGAACACGCATTCGCGATGGCGAAATTAGGAAACCTACTGATTTCAAAAAAACTCAGTAATGAAACCCTAAATCGCGCAGAGTTCACGAAATACGCGAAGCAGATTTCCGACTCTGCGCAACCGCAGGATGAAATCATCGTTGCCTTGGTTAGACCGGTAGAAGTGCTTCTGCAATCGTTAAAGAAATAACAGTTCCATTACGCTCGTAGATTTTAAAATACCAAAGCCTAGGCCATTCCTAGGCTTTTTTGTCTTGCTTTTATTTTGATCACGGTGATTTTCTCAATTGACGATGAAATTAGTTTTTATTTGTCTCTGTCCTTTTCACCCGCCGTTGTCACAACAACTCCTCCTTTATGCATTATTCAAAAACTGTGTTGTGAGCTGGCGTTTCAGTTATTACGTTGATAGGCATGTCACTAGCTTTTCGGCGCATCTCCAAGCAACAAAACGTTTTCTATCACTTTGTTTAAAATCGCTGTCACTCCAAGCTTAAGTGGATTTAGGCTAGCGCGCTGAACAACCAAGGGGACGATAAGTCCTACAAGTCTATTTGCACAAAGGAGTGTGTAGTGAGAATAAGTCCAATTAAAGTAACCAATCTTTTTATCGCAGTTTTGGCTCTGGTGAACGTAAATGTTACTTCTGCCTCCGTTCCTGTTGGTTACTATTCAGATAAGATCAATGATCGCGTTATTGCATTTAATCCAAGAACAATGGATGTACTCAATATCATTTCAACAAACGGCGCGTCGCCTTATCCAATAGACAACGCGGGTGACAAACAGGTCTACGTCACTACCCGAGCTTCGAAATCTCTGGATGTCATAGATAAAGAGAGTATGCAGCTGGTCGAGACGATACATTTGTCCCACTATCCTCGTTCAGTGACATATAACAGCACCAATAAGCTGGCGATCGTTTCTGGTGTGAGAAAGCCAGTGACCAGTGTGATTGAAACCGAAACTAACCGTGTTGTTGGTGTCGTGGGAGAAGAAATGTTGGCTCGTCCAACTGGCTTCGGTGGTGGTCTAGCAACTGGGCATCCATTTTGGCTTACCGAAGATAAGTTTTTGTTGCTTGACCGTGAAAAGCGAAAAATCGATCTATATCGGGTAAACAAGCTTGGCACCGATAACTACACCGTAGACTATCTATACACGCTGGATGTGCCATCGTCCGTTCATCACATTATGTCGGTACCGAAGGCGACTGGTTTTCAGAAGGACCTGTTTTACGCTGTAGCAGAAGGGGCACCGAAAGAAGGGATTGCGCCAGCTATCGTTGCATTCGAACTCTCTGGTGATCAGCTCTACCACAGTAACACCCTGTTTTTGTCTTCTGATGAAGAGACGGTTGGCGGTATGGGGGCTCACCACGCATCATTCCATCCAGATGGCGTGCACATCTATGTAGGCTCTAACGAAGGTCAAACATTTGTCGTGAACAGAACTGAAATGCGTGTGGTGAATACGATCGAAACAGGCAAAGGGAATGGTCATACAACGATGATTCCAGGACGAATGCTGGCTGTTTCTACCAATCACTCTGATACATTCATGACAGTGATCGATTTGAACACGCACAAGAAACTTACAGATATTGAAGTGAGTCAGCTTTCTGCTTCGGCGTCGAACAAAACGCAGTCTCATACCTCTTCGTTTGATCCAAAGAACGACAGATACTTTTACACGGCGGCAAGTAATGATGGTTCAATTCTTGAGATTGATTTAGAGACGTTGTCAGTGTCTCGTCAAATTACGCTTAATGGCAGCTATCCAATTCAAGGTGTTTACGTTTGGTAAGTGATAAATAGGAAAGGTCTCTAACGCCCTAAGCCAATTAAAAAAGCCAGTCAGTTTTCTTACTGGTTTTTTTGTCGTTTATTTTTGGGTAACACGCATTGGAAATAAGCGACTTTCTTGTTCGCTCTGGTTGTCAGCATCCAGACTGATGACCGACTCTCAATCCTGCTAAGTGCATGCTGATAGCCGTTGATGAAAGCGCGGCAGGCATAGTTCCCATTACATCTGAGTGGCTTACCCACGGGTAGGGAAGTTTAGCGAGCCAATCAAACAGTGTGGATTCTACGTCGTTGGGTAACACACTCATGTCGTGAATCTCTATAGTTAATTGCTTAGCCCCGCCAGGGGTATTGTTGTCAAAACACCAAGCGTAATCACCAAAGCCCACTTTTATCTGCCCTGACGTTTTGTTTTTCATGCCCACTAACCAGCCGCAATGCAGTGAGTCTTTTGTCTGTTTCAGTGTGTCGGTCAGGCAAAAGGTGTAGATGTTTTCATTGTTGGCGTTGAAATCGCGACATAGCGTGTCCGTTATTTTTTCTAAGCCCTCTGTGCGAGGAAGAAAGGCGATGTTGCTCGAGTCGACCTTCATCGATAAAACGGCCTCTTCTGTGAATACGTTTCTCATCAAATGTGGTTTGTTGTTGTCTTTGGCGAGCACATACAGGGTGACGGCGTTTTGCTGCTTGCTGGTCATTTTCGCGTTTCCTTATGCGGGTCATCCGTGTCGTTTTAATGTTGCAGAGTGGCGTGTTTTCGTCCAATTCCTTCTTTTTACGCGTAGCGATAAATAAAACTGATGTGAACTGTCGCGTCCTTAAGAAACGCTAATTAAATGCTGTTTTGCGCGAATTAGCTGAATCTAGCGGCACTTCTCTATCGTCCCGATTAGGTGTTTCCCCAAACACGAAACCAGAAGTTTGGAATTTCCCGCTTAGAAACCTTTGTCGATGGTCTGGTTTTCGAACGATATACGTGGGCGTTTACGTGCTCCAAGGGCTGGGTTAATCAATAGGATGATAATATGAAGTACATAATTGCGGCGGCGACCTTGGTAACACTCGTGGCGTGCCATGATGACAATCATGCAGTAACACCGACTCCTCCTTCCCCTGAATTTACTGTCACTAAAACCTATGTGTTAGCGCTCAACGGACGCCAAGCGGTGCCCATGAATGACTCTATACGCATGGCAAGTTCAACGGTGCAACTGGATGAAAATACCCAACAACTGCAAGCAACGCTCGACACCGCTAATTTGCCAGAATTCACCGCAGCACATATACATGCCGGTGATATTGGTGAAACAGGCGGCGTTGTCTTTCCATTTAATACGCCGGATTCAAATGGGTTAGCCAGTATTGATGTGAGCGACCTAACCGATGAACAGCTTCAAACCCTGCTAAGTGGTGATTGGTATATCAATCTGCATACAACGCTTGTTCCATCGGGCGAAGTGCGGGCGCAAATTGTGCCGAATACCACCACGATTTACACCTTCGAGGTGGATAGCGAACAGGAGGTTCCAGCTGTGACGAGTGCGGCGACGGGCGATGGTTATGCGGAATATGACAGCGAGAGCAAGGTGTTGAATGTGCGTGTTAACACAGATGGAATTGACGATGCGACAGCCGCGCACATTCACACTGGCGATGTCGGGAGCAATGGCGGTGTGCTGGTCGTTCTCGATCAAGATGCGGAAGACAGCAGCGTGTGGACAGCACCTGAAAACACGGAAATTGATGCAGCTACCTTGGCCGTGTTGAACGCGGGGGGTTATTACACCAACTTCCACACACCAGCGAACCCTGGGGGTGAAATCCGTGGGCAGGTGCTGGCAGACAACTACGTGTTATTGACGTTCCCATTGTCAGGCAGCCAAGAAGTGCCTGCCGTGACGACAGCGGCTAAAGGTGATGGTTATGCGTTGGTTGATAAAAACAGCGGTGCGTTGACCTTAAAGGTGATAACGACAGGTGTTGCGGATGCTACCGCCGCGCATGTTCACACTGGTGCGAGCGGTTCAAACGGTGGTGTGTTGGTTGCATTAGAACAAGAGACGGGTGATGCAAATATCTGGAATGCTCCAGCGAACACGGAGTTAAATGCGTCGGCATTGACCACGTTTGTGTCCGGTGGGAACTATGTGAATGTCCATACCCCTGCAAATGCGGGAGGTGAGATCCGAGGACAAATTGACTAAATATTTCCCCTCAAGATAACGTCCATACCAGCCGATGAACAACGCTAACGGACTAAGTGTTGTTCACGGCGAGCAAAGTTAAAACGGCCTAATAGGGCCGTTGTTCACGCTTGGCATATTTAAAAAGAGAATTGATTGAAAAACGTTACTTTTGAGGGTTTTTGAGCAGTTTCTTTTTCCCCACGTGATTAAATATTCAGCATCAGTTAATCAATGGAGAAAGACAATGAGCGTAAGAGTCACCCTTAATTGCAACGTTAAAGCAGGCCAGCATGAAACGTTATTGCCTTTTCTAGATAAGAACTTACCGAATGTGAGGGGGTTTGATGGCTGCTTGAGTGTGGACGTCTATTTTGATGAAAAAGGCGAGGAAATGCTGTTAGAAGAAGAGTGGTTAAGCATTGAAAAGCATCAAGCATACATAGGTTACATTCAGCAAAATGGCGTACTAGGTGAGTTGGCAGCATTCTTTTCGTCGGCACCTGTCATTAAGTATTTTCACAAAGAAAGTGTTTAGTTAAGCCATATAAAACAGCCAGCTAACACGTTAACCAAATGGATGCAGATCATCATTTGGTGTTCGTGCCTCACGAGTTCCAACCCATTATTCATGCCGCTCAGCGATGTGCGGTTCAGTGATGCGTTGGGCGTGAGCTTTACATAAATAGGGAATGTTTATGAAAACCATAACGAAGTTTGTCTTTTTTGTTGTTCTATCAATCACCGCAAATATTGCTAGCGCAGCGTCCTCCAAAATCGGAATTTTGGTTTTCGATGGCTTTTTAACAAGCGATGTTACTGCACCTATAGAAGTGTTTGGGGCGGCAACCAAGAAGTCATGGTTTTCTTCTTATGAAGTTGTGGTGATTTCTGCCACAGAAGATAAGACTGTGATTTCTGAAGAAGGGTTAAAGGTGGTCGCCGATCAAACCATCTATGACACGATAGAGCTGGATGTTCTTCTTGTTCCCAGTGCCTATGACATGGGTGATTATATAGGTAACGACAACCTCATCAGCTTCATTGAAAAGCAGGGGGCATCCGCATCGTGGATGGCTAGCAATTGTTCTGGTGCTTTTCTTTTAGGTGAAGCGGGCATTTTGGATGGAAAAAAAGCCACTACATGGGCAGGTGGTGAAAAAGACCTAGCGATGTCGTACCCAAAAATAAACGTTCAATATGACCAGAACGTCGTGATTGACGGTAACGTTATTACGTCAAATGGCGGACCAGTTAGCTATCAGGCAGCATTTGAATTACTGGCAAAACTTAGCTCAGAAAAATTCGCTAACGAAATATCTGAGTCTATTCAATTCAACAGACTTGATCGAGCATTCAGGCCATAGTCGGTCGCTTTACCTGACCGAGAAAATCGATTCTCTTTTGCACAGAAAACACATAACAACGGCTCACACGCTTATGCCTGTGAGCCATTTTTATTTGCGGATTATTTACGGAAAAGCCTATTGCAGATAAACGGACTCGTTGGCTTTATCCACTTCGGTTAAAAACAAATTCAACAGTTCTGTGCCTTTCTCGCCATGGGTCTCTTTAATGTACTCAATCACGCCTGGCTGCGTGGCGTCGCTCATTTTCTGACGTGCTGTCGCGGTGAGGGCGTTGATCTTCATTTTCGATTTCAGACCTTCAATGCCACGGTCGCTAGACGCTTCGATCAGACGGGACAAGCCACGGTTTGAGCTTAATGCGATTTCGACGGCATCAGAGACAATTTTCTGTTGTTCAGCGGTAAGTCCGTCATAAAAGTCTTTGTTGATCATGAAGGTGTAAGGTGCGAACAAGTGATTTGTCAGCGTTAGGTAACCTTGCACTTCATTAAATTTGGCAAACGAAACCGTCGGGATTGGGTTCATTTGTCCGTCGATCACGCCCGTTTGCAGTGACGAGTAAACTTCACCCCAAGACAAAGGGTACGCCTCAGCACCCAGAGATTGAATGATCTTCTGATGAGTTGGCAGTGTCATGGTACGAATGCGTAGCCCTTTAAAATCATCAAGCGATTCAAGCGGGCGCTTTGAGTTGGTGACGGAGAAAAAGCCGCCTGTATCGGGGAAGCCCAAAACTTTGACATCTTTTAGCTCGCTCTCAATATCTCGCGCTAATGCCTGACCGAATTTCCCATCTAGGACTTCATAAGTGGACGCGTTGCTGGTGAAAGCAAAAGGGACATCCAGTACACCGATTCGTGGGTAATAACCTGCAAGTGGGCCGACAGGTGCCAATGTTCCCTGCAACTGACCATCACGAACCATTTGGATGTGCTCTTTCGCCGTACCAAGTTGGTTGCTCGGGAAAACCTGTACTTTAATTTCGCCGTTAGTGGCCACTTCGACAATATTTTTGAATACACCCGTGAACGCGTGCGCCGGGTTTTCCATCATGTCCGCTTTGTTGTCATGACCGATACGAAGCACTTTCTCAGCCATAGCAAAAGGTGCTGACAATAAGGTAGTGGCGAGCGCTGCTGCGATCAGGGATTTGTTGATGGTTTTCATAATCACTCCATTGTTATGCTTGCTTCCAATAGCGCTCGCGTGGTGCGTCGCGCTTTGTGAAGCCTGTAGGGGTTAGAGAACAAACGTAAACGTGTTGATTAGTAGCCAAGCAGACGAGGGATGAAGAGCACCACGTCTGGTGTGTAAGCGATAAAGAACAGCAACAGGAGTTGGCCGATCAAAAACGGCATGAGTTCTTTAGCGATCCCTTCAATTTTTGCGCCAGTGACGGAAGAAAGCACAAAGAGGCAGGCACCAATGGGAGGCGTCATCAGGGATATATTGAGTGCCAGCACAAAAACAATGCCCGCATGCAGTGGGTCCATGCCAATTTCGACCGTGAGTGGGATCAAGATAGGGGCGAGGATGATCAACATAACGTTGATATCCATCAGCATGCCAACGGTCAGCAGTAATACGATGATCAGCGCGAGAATGACGTGTGGGTTATCTGAAAAAGACACAAACACATCCGCGATCATTTGTGGGATCTGATTGAAACTCAGCCACCAACCCAATATCGATGCGGAGCCAATGATGAGGTAAATCACCCCTGAGATTTGCGCAGTACGCACAATCATGTGGTATAAGGCGCTCAAGCTAAGGTTGCGGTAAACAAAGGTACCGATGATTAATGCGTAAGCGACAGCAATCGAGGCTGCTTCTGTCGGTGTAACAATACCGAAGACAATGCCACCTAAGATGATGATGGGCATAAGCAACGCAAGGCTGGATTTGCGGAACAAATGCAACACCTGCATTAACGAAGCGTGTTGTTGGCTCTTGGGTAGGTTCTTACGTTTTCCCGTTGCTGCAATGATGGCCATACAAACAAAACACACCAAGAGCCCGGGCAAAATACCTGTGGCAAATAAGCCTCCAATAGATACACCCATTAACGAGCCGTAGACCACCATAATGCCTGAGGGCGGTATCGTTGGCCCTATGATGGAACCTGCGGCGGTAACGGCACATGCATAGTCTTTGGTGTAGCCTTCTTTTTCCATTGCTGGCACTAAGGTACGGCCAAAGGCAGCTGCGTCAGCGGTAGCAGATCCGGTGATCCCTGAGAAAAAGACCGACGCCAACATGTTTGAATGGGCAAGGCCACCTCGAAAATGCCCGACTAACGCTTGTGCCAAATGAACCAAGCGGCTAGTGATGCCGGTGTGATTCATTATTTCACCGGCGAGAATGAAAAACGGCATGGCAAGAAATGGAAAGATGTTTAGCCCGTTAAAAATTTTACTGGGCGCCAAGGACGTAAAATGCGTACCGCCGATTTCGTACATGCCCAGTAGCCCAGCAACGCCTAAAGCGATGGCAATGGGTGCACCTATTAGCATCAAGATAAAGAATAATGCACCAACCATCAGATGTTCTCCTCTTGCGGGGCGAGTGGGTTTTTATCAGGACCGTTGGAAAGCGAAAGTGCATCGTCCAATAAATTCAGGAATGCTTGTACAGCGGATAGTCCGAATGTCACAGGAATGGCGGCATAGGCGTAAGCCATTGGCATGCCAAACACGGTTGAAAGTTGGCTCGCACCTTTTTCGGTAAAGGCGATGCCGAGGTAGGCGATATAAGCAAAGAAACTGACCGTGAGGACACCGATCAGGAGTTTGAGGGCGCTTTTCACTTTTTCGGGGAAGTGCTTGGTAACAAACTCTAATCCCATGTGCTCTCGATTGGCGGTGCAGCAAGGCACTGCCATGAGAATGGCCCATATCATGATGTAACGCGCCATCTCTTCTACCCAGACCAATTGCAGCCTGAGCCAATAGCGATCCAGTACGCCTAGCCAGACATCCAATATCAGCAGCGTCATGAGAATAGCGACCACGATTTGGTTGACCTTGTTCAATGAGCGCTTTATCGCTTTGATGTTTTTTAATAAGACGTCGGTACTGTTCATGATGTATCCCAATTCATGATTTAAGGCGTCAGTTTTTGACTGTTTAATGAGCAAAACCTTAATCCTGTGGCACAGAATTAACCGTGATCCCGATCGCGAATCGCCCACTGTGTGATAGTTTCTAACATTAACAAAGGAGAGATTTCAATAAGCTGTTGTTTTATTGTGGTTATTTAATTTTCACTGTGTTGGCAGGGGGCAAAGGGTGTTTGAAAAGTAACATACGTGGAATGCCAGAAAGCAGGGTGAAGACAAGATGTTTAGGGGCTTGTGTAGATAGAAAGTAACACCGTGTAGGCGGTGATGTTTGTGCAGGAAGTGTGATTGCGATCAATCAGGCTAAGAGGGTGTGAAGGGTTGCTTGGCGGCAATTTGGTGTAAATGTGGGGGCGATGGAATCGCGACATTCAACCAAAGAAAAGGGCGCGTTGCGCCCTTTTAAATCTGATTCACTGGTTAGTGAAAAGCTAAACCGACATTAACGGTCAAGCAAAAACTAGAACCAAGCAAATACTAAAACCAAGCTAATACTAAAAATAGGTATCTAGCCATTTGGTGACAAAGCCCGTTTCTTCTTCAACCCCAATATAGCGCCATTTGTCGAACGTCAGGCAAGGGTGCGACGTTGAAAAGGCGATGACATCACCAACTTTTAACGCGCCTGCCTGTTCAAACTCGACAAAAAGGTGTTGGTCCATGATGTTAGTGCTGACTAGCGACGGAAGCGGATGTTGTTCGCCATCTCGGTAAAGCCTGACTGCGCGAGGTAGCCCTGCATCAAAAGCGGCGTCACGTTTACCTAAACCAATGATGGCCTTGCCGGTTTCTGGAACAGAAATAACGTGGGCATAAAGCACTAATGCTGAAATTAAATCACCGCCAATACGACAGGCCGTGCTTGTATCCCGTTGAGATCTCGCCATGATCGCGTTTTGCGCGTCTTGGTATATGCCGTCGTCATGAATGAGGTAGCAACCCGGTCGGATAATGGTTGTCAGATCCTGGGTGTTGGCAAACTCTTCTGCCACCACGTCGTACCATGCGGAGCCTGCACCCGTGACAATCGGTTTATCGAGCCCAGATAAATCTATCAACGACTCGGCAAGCGCGACAGCACCTTTCACAAACGTTCTGACTAGGTGTTCAGCGTTATCTTCTCCGTGGTCGCCATGAATCACACCTTCATAAAACTCAACACCCGCAAAGCGTAAGTGGGTCGCCTTGGCGATGTCTTCTGCCAACGCTTTTACTTGCTGGTGACTACGACAACCGCAGCGGCCTCCAGCGATGCCCAGTTCAACCAAAAGCGGGACGGTCAATTGCCGACGTGATGCCGCCTCTTGCCATTGTTCGACCAAATATTGGCTATCCACACAGGGGTAGATGTCTACGCCTTTGTGTTCAATGAGATCCAATACGGCGTTGATGTTCGCTAATCCCACGATTTGGTTAGGAATGATAATGCGTTTTGCGCCCGCTTCTACAGCAACCTGAGCTTGTGCGGGGCTTGCTACAGATATTCCCCAAGCACCTTGTTCTAACTGCATGTTGAACAACTGCGGTGACATGGTGGTTTTGCCGTGGGGGCAAAGGTTCACTCCGCTCTGATCGGAGAAGTTTTGCATCCATTGCGCGTTATGAATCAACGCTGATTCAGACACGACAGCGGCAGGCAGTGGTAAGTCAGATAGTAAGGAATACTGACCGTCGGGTTTCAGTGTCAATGGCACACCTTTCGCCCCCAGTTCAAATGGCAGGGAGTCCGTTGGGTGATAATAACTATCAAATTTCACTTCTTTGTCCGACATGAGTTGACGCTCCTAACATGCAATGGATTGCGCGTGGAATAGGGTTTTAGAATAATATACAATGCTTATCATGTTGGAAACTATCAAACAATTCAGGTCTAAATGTGCGCGTTATCACTTTATCGCCACACTCGACTCGCTACGATAATGCCAGAGGTAATCGGAATGACGATGGAAGTAGATATCCTTTCTCAAATCTCACAACGGTTTGATGCTTTGCGAGACGCTGAGAAGAAAGTCGCTAAATGTGTCATGGACAATTTAGCGTGCGCGGCAAGTTCAAGCATTACTGAGCTTGCGGAAGAAGCGCAAGTGAGTGAAGCGACGATTACACGTTTTGCCAAAGCCGTCGGCTGTAAAAACGTGCGCGATTTGAAAATGAAATTAGCGCAATCTTTGGCGGTCGGGCAACGATTTATCAATGAACCTGTTGAGCAGACAGGCGTGCACGGCGTGTATGAATCCATCAAACAATCCATGGATTTGAACCGAAAACTGTTGGATGAAAAAGACATTGAAACTGCCGTCAATTGGCTACACAACGCTCGGCAGATCATCGGTATTGGCATGGGCGGCGGCTCTACCATGGTTGCGCAAGAATTGCAGTTTCGTTTGTTCCGTTTAGGTTACGCCGTGTCGACGTATCACGATGGGTTGTTGACACGCATGGTAGCGGCAACCGCAGACAGCAGCGATGTCATGGTTATTTTGTCGGTGACCGGTTACACCCCTGGCGTTTTGGATGTCGCGCAATTAGCCAAACAATATGGTTTGAAGGTGATTGCAATAACCCAAGCACAGTCGCCGCTGGCTGAAATCAGTGATTTGACCTTGCCGATAGCCACGCAGGAAACCGATTTTATTTATAAACCTTCCGCATCCCGCTACGCGATGTTGGCCTTGGTTGATGTATTAGCGATGCAATTGGCAGTGACACATAAGCGCCGTTCTCGTGACCGATTAAGAAGATTAAAACTTGCTTTGGATTCTTACCGAGGCGGGGGCGACAGACAGCCTCTGGGAGATTAACCGTCAACAATGAGATCGTTATGAGATACGACATGCTAATTGCTGGAGCCACCGTCATTGATGGTCTAGATAGCGAGCCTTTCCAAGCTGACGTGGCAGTGATTGATGATGTCATCGTCGCTGTGGGTCAATTGAATGCGTCCGACGCTGACACTGTCATCGATGCAAAAGGATTGGTGCTGAGCCCCGGCTTTATTGATGTTCATACTCATGATGATACCAATGTCATCAGAATGCCCGAATGCCTGCCGAAGATATCTCAAGGCGTGACAACCACCATTGTTGGCAATTGCGGTATCAGCGCGTCACCTGCGGTGCTTCATAACGCACCACCTGATCCAATGAATCTGCTCGGTGAGCAACAAGATTTTCAATACCCTACCTTCGCAAGCTATGCGGCCGCGGTGCGAGAAGCGCAGCCAGCGGTCAATGTTGCCGCGCTGGTGGGGCATACGACATTGCGAAACAATGTTATGGACGACCTGTATCGCACGGCTACGCAAGACGAAATTGCCGTGATGCGAGCACAGCTAACACAAGCACTCGATGACGGCGCGTTAGGCTTAAGCACCGGCTTGGCATACGCCAGTGCAAAATCGTGTGATGAAGCGGAAGTTCTGTCATTAAGCGAAGCACTCACCCAAGCCAATGCCATCTATACCACGCACATGCGAACAGAGTTTGAAGGTATTTTGGATGCCATGGATGAAGCATTTCGGGTGGGGCAGCGCGCGAAAGTCCCTGTGGTTATCTCCCATTTAAAATGTGCGGGAGCAGGCAACTGGGGAAGGACGACGGAAGTGCTGGAAAAGATGGATTACACCCGAAAGTCACAAGACATTGGCTGTGATTGCTACCCCTACACGGCAAGCTCTTCCACGTTAGATTTGAACCAGGTCACCGATGAATTTCCGATTTTCATCACCTGGTCGAAACACCATCCCACACTTGCCGGACGCATGCTCTCTGACATCGCTGACGAGCTTAACGTGAGCCTCATGGAAGCGGCAAAGTCCCTTCAACCTGCGGGGGCAGTATACCACAATATGGATGCGCAGGATGTTGAGCGAGTGCTTCAATATCCGCTCACCATGATAGGGTCTGACGGATTGCCAAACGACCCACATCCCCATCCTCGCTTGTGGGGAGCATTTCCGCGAGTCTTGGGCTATTACAGCCGTGACCGGGGTTTATTTCCTCTTAAGACAGCGATTTACAAGATGACAGGGTTATCGGCAAAGCGTTTTAATTTGGCGAGACGAGGCGAAATCAAAGTCGGTCACTATGCCGACCTGGTGCTGTTTAATCCAGAAACGGTCAATGACAGCGCCAGCTTTCAAAAGCCGATTCAGGCCGCCACCGGCATTCACACCGTGTGGGTCAACGGGAAAATCAGTTATCAGCAATCTATCGGTGTTCAGGGAAGGCATGGTCGATTTTTATCAAGAAATGACGCCAAACTGCCCGATGATAACGCCGACACTCATTCAGTAATGGAGACAAACTCATGACAATCAAACGATATGGTGCCGAAGGCGGTACGGGTACTGGCGGGCAACATTTACCTTTTTCTCGTGCAACTGAAGCCGGTGGCTTTTTGTATGTGTCGGGTCAAACGCCAATGATTGACGGAGAAGTGGTTGAAGGTGGCGTGGTTGAGCAGTCACGTTTGGCGATTCAAAACTGCGTCGACATCATGGAAGAAGCAGGGTACGGCCTTGCTGACGTGGTGCATGTGAAAGTGGTACTGACAGATTCTCGCTACTTCCAGTCGTTCAATAAAGTCTTTAAAGAGTACTTTGGCGAACACCCACCTGCCCGTATTTGTATGGTGTGTGATTTGGTGGTGGATGTGAAAGTAGAAGTCGACGTGACGTGTTATCGCGTTTAACGTTCGTTTGGCATGACAGAGTGAATTGAGACAAGAATGGATACCTATCAGGTCGCTTTAGTGGGTGAATGCATGGTGGAACTCAGTGGGCTTCCGTTGACGCGAACCTATGGTGGCGACACCCTTAACACCGCGCTTTACCTCAGCCGATTAGTCGCTGAGTCAAATGTGAACATTCGCTATGCGACGGGTTTGGGGGATGATTCGATCAGCGAGGAAATGCTCGCGCATTGGCAAAACGAAGGCATTAATACGCAGCTGGTCTCGCGTATTTCTGGAAAGATGCCGGGGTTATATTTGGTCGAAACTGATGCCGACGGTGAGCGAACGTTTCACTATTGGCGAAATGACAGTGCAGCGAAACATTACTTTGATGCGGTTTCTCCTCTCGAGTATTTTGTCCAAGAAACGGGTTTGGATCTCTTGTACTTCAGCGGCATCAGCATCGCTATTTTGCCCGCAGAGAACCGTCGGAAATTACTCACCCTGGTCCAAAAAGCCAAACAGCAAGGCACCACGATAGTCTTCGATAACAACTACAGACCGCGTTTGTGGCCTGATGGCGACGCAAAAGCGTGGTACGAAGATTGTTTGCGCCTAACCGACCTTGCCTTGATGACCGAAGATGACGACTTGGCCGTATGGGGCGACATCGATATTGAACAGCGTTGTCGTGAGTTTGGCTGCCAAGAGGTGGTGATTAAACGAGGGTCGCAGCCGTGTACGGTGATCAGCGGTTTACAACAAACCCAAGCCGAGCATTTTCTTGTTGCGGGAGAACGGGTCGCGAATGTTGTGGATACCTGTGCCGCGGGGGATTCTTTCGCTGCGGGTTATCTCGCTGGATATATCAATCAATGGCCTGTTGAAGCACGCGTGGCATTGGCCCATAAGCTTGCCTCGACCGTCATCCAATACCCTGGGGCGGTGATCCAGAAAACGGCGATGCCCAAATTACAGCTGTTCTGCCCAAAATGAAGCCGCCAGCGACAACCTAATAGCGGCCACATTGATTTAACGTTAACTGGAATGATTTAGGAGCCTCCCATGAGCCAACCGTCGAGCGAGAATATTTTTAGCCAAGTGGCGAAACACAAAATTGTGCCCGTGATTCAAATTGATGACATTCATCATGCGAAGCCGTTGGCAGATGCCTTGGTGGAAAATGGACTGCCGGTCGCAGAAGTGACGTTTCGCACGGATGTCGCCGCGCAAGCCATTGAGATCATGCGAGAAAGCCAACCCGGTCTGCTGGTGGGTGCGGGAACCGTGTTAACCACAAAGCAAGCCGACGCAGCATTGGCAGCAGGGGCGATGTTTGCCGTGGCGCCGGGGCTAAACCCGAACATCGTCAAGTATTGTCAGAAAATCGGTTTGCCGATGGTGTCAGGGATAAACAACCCGAGCCAAATTGAACAAGCGTTAGCGCTTGGCATGACCTTTGTGAAGTTTTTCCCCGCCGAGGCTTCAGGTGGTATCGCCATGGTAAAAGCGCTTTTGGCGCCTTACCGAGATATTCAAATGATGCCAACTGGGGGGATAAGCCCTGCGAATGTGAAGGACTATTTGAGTATTGATCGCGTTGCATGTTGCGGCGGTACGTGGATGGTGCCTGGCCAGCTCATGAAACAAGGTGATTGGGCGGCGCTGAGTCACTTGATCCGCGAAGCCGTAGCACTTGTTGAATAACGCTTAAACAGAAAACGGACACTGACATTCGCCATGGAAAGGCTCATGGCGAATCGGATGCTCGAAAAACAAATCACTGGCGTGCAATTGCAAACGGTCCGCCAGTTGTTCACTCGATTCACTGTTGTAGAGGTCACAGCCAAGAATGGGGTGTCCCATGTACTGGCTGTGAATGCGTAACTGATGCGTGCGCCCTGTTAGGGGAGTGTATTGCACTAAGCTTCGACGCGGGTGCGCTAATCGTTGCAGCACTGAGTACTCACTGGTGGAAGCTTTGCCAGTGAGAGAACAAATCTTCACGCAAGGGAATAGCACCTTGTCTTTCGCGATTGGCGCAGTCACTTGCCCATGGTCGTCAGCCACCCAACCTTCTAGCATGGCGATATAGCGCTTTTGAATCGTGCGCGCTTGAAACTGCTTATTGAGATGCTGCCCGGCAGAAGCGTGTAACCCCACGACCATAATACCTGATGTGCCGAAATCTAATCGATGTGGGAGCATTGCTTCTGGAAATGCGGGCGTTCTTCCTTCCTGACCATTCACCAAACGGTAGTGAACTGAATCCCAATTAAGCGGGTTTTTTCCCGATAAGCTGAATAGGCCGCTAGGTTTGTTGATCAGCAAGATATCGTCATCTTGATACAAGATCTCTATCAAGCCTTCGCAAACAGGGGCAATAAAGTTATCGACGATAGTGTGGTTTTGGTTTTCGGTGTCGGCAAGAGACATATAAAACTTTCCGATATTGATACGCGAGTGATATACCCAAGCAACCTCAAGAGGCTGGGGTATAGTACCTTTTACCTCTGGTGCTAGCATCATAAGAAACGTCCGATCTTGTGAATTATCAGCGCTTGTCGAGTACTGGAAATTAGACATTTCTTCTCTCTTTCTATCCACTCACCATTCGTAGGAAAGGCCTGTCATACTCGCTTTTAAATGCACTTTGTTGCAATTGTGTTTAACTTTTTGTTGCCGAGACGAAAAATTCACTTGTGTTCAAAAAGTAGCTTTGTTATTTTTCGCAACAATCTCGAACATCGCGCTTTTCGAGACACACGCGACACGGTGATTAACGCCTTGGTTTGATACCCATTTCACACGTAGTTGTCGCAAGTAGGTATTGGAGAATAGTTCTCCAATAGAAGGGCATTAATAGTGCTGTCCGGCCTGAAAAAGGCTTGGGGCATATTGAGGAACCCAACTGTGATTAAGTCATATACTCATTTCAGCTTTGTCTTACCCAACTGCAGTATTATTACTGAGCCTTGATCTTTCCGATCGATTGAGACGCATTCTTATCGTTTGAGTGATTCCCCACGGCATGACCGTGCTGCTCGGCGTACCTGAACTCGCGTTTCAACACACACTTTGGTTTCCGATGACGACGCATGATGCGTTGATCACGGGTATTTCCCGAATTTTTCGGGGGTGTGCGCGACCTACATTCTGACGTTTGCTTTCCTCATCGCTTATAAAAAGTGCTTGGGAACCGTGTACGTCGATTAAACAGAATGCAGGGAGTGGAACATGGAAGATCAAGAAAAATGATTAGCTTCACCACTGACATCCAAGACACAAAAGCAACCCAAAACGTGCCCGTTTTAGACGGTTTACATGATCTTACGCCTGATGAGCTTTTGCTGAGTCAGGAACATTATGAATCCGAGGTTCGCTCTTACCCGCGTCGATTACCTCTCGCCATTGCGAAAGCATCAGGCGTGATGGTGGAAGACAGCCGCGGTCAGGTCTATCTCGACTGCCTCGCTGGTGCGGGTACGTTAGCATTGGGGTATAACCACCCTGAAATCAATCAAGCACTGATTGAACAGCTCAATGCCGGTATTCCTTACCAAACGCTCGATATCACGACGCCTGCTAAAGATCATTTCATCCGTGAGTTGATGGCATTCTTGCCACAAGATTTCGCTGAAAACGCCAAAATTCAATTCTGTGGTCCTTCGGGTGCAGATGCCGTTGAAGCGGCGATTAAATTGGCGAAGCAAACCACGGGTCGCAATACCATGGCTGCGTTTCATGGTGCATACCATGGCATGACAAACGGCACCATGGCGCTAATGGGCAACCTCGGTACCAAAGAGCGCCGTCAAGGTCTGATGGCAGACGTGCACTTCTTGCCTTTCCCTTACAGTTTGCGCTGCCCGTTTGGTTTGCATGGCGAGCAGGGTGCTCGACAAGGTTTGCGCTATATCGAACGCATGTTGGCAGATGATGAAAGCGGCGTTCAGAAACCAGCAGCCATCATTGTTGAGCCTGTTCAAGGCGAAGGCGGTGTCATTCCAGCCCCTGCATTCTGGCTACAAGAATTACGTCGTATCACGGAAGAACACGGCATCCTGCTGATTTTTGATGAAATTCAGTGTGGTATCGGTAAAACGGGCACGCATTTCGCGTTTGAAGAAGCGGGCGTCACACCGGATATTTTGTGTCTATCGAAAGCGGTCGGTGGTGGTTTGCCGATGTCTTTATTGGTGTTCAACAAATCTATCGATACGTGGAGGCCGGGCGAGCACACGGGCACATTCCGTGGCAATCAATTAGCCATGGTTTCTGGCGCGAAAGCGATGGAAATTATTCGTCGCGACAATTTGGCACACAAAGCGGCTGTCACGGGTGAATACCTGCGCCGTGGCCTGGAAAAAATCGCAGAGAAAACCAGCTGTATCGCCGAAGTGCGAGGGCAAGGCCTGATGTTGGGTGCTGAGATTTGTGATCCTGAAGGCAATAAGAACGCATTCGGTGAACCGCTAGCTGCACCTGAGCTCACCATTGCTATCCAACGTGCAGCCCTTGAGCGTGGCTTGATCATCGAGAAAGGTGGACGAGAAGGGTCGGTGTTGCGATTCCTGCCACCAATCATCATTACTTTTGAGCAAATCGACTTTGTATTGAAAGCGCTGCAAGACGCGATTGAATCTTTGGTTGAGCCGAAACCTGTGGTGCAGCCTGCGGATACGCTGCAAGCAAACTGGCGTGATCACTTTATCCACGTGGGTAAAGAGGGTGCAGACGGCTTCGAAGCTGCGATGAACCAAAGCACGCAAGCGTTGAAGAAGCTGTTTGAATCGACTGAGTCTCCGTATTCAGGTCTCGATCCTACCGTGCTGCATTCACAAATTCGTCGTGCGCAGCTAGGCGAGAACCCTCAGCCTCTTGCTAACGTGATTGAAGAAACCAGCGAACTGATTGGTAAGAACTCAATCATTGTTCAGCATCCTCATTGTATTGCGCACCTTCATACCCCGCCCATGTTACCAGCCGTGGCGGCAGAAGCGTTTATCACCGCGTTGAACCAGTCAATGGACTCGTGGGATCAAGCCAGTGCTGCAACCTTTGTTGAGCAAGAGGTGACGGATTGGCTTTGCCAACGCTTTGGTTTTGATGACAAAGCCGATGGCGTGTTCACCAGTGGCGGCACACAAAGCAACTTGATGGGCTTGTTGATGGCGCGTGACCACATTATCAATACCATCAGTGGTCATAACGTGCAGAAAGACGGCTTGCCAGATTATGCCGATAAGCTGCGTGTTGTGAGCTCGAAAAACTCTCATTTTACCATGCAAAAATCAGCGTCTTTACTTGGCTTGGGTGAGCACGCGGTTGTCTGTGTCGAGACCTACAGCGATGGCACGATCAGCATTGAATCTGCTGAAGAAGCGATTACTGCGCTGAAAGCGGAAGGTCTGATCCCATTTGCGATCACCGGAACTGCGGGAACCACCGATCACGGTGCGGTTGACGATCTGGATGACGTTGCTGACTTGGCACAAAAACATGGCATGTGGATGCACGTTGACGCTGCCTATGGCGGCGCGTTGATGCTTAGCCGTCACCATGCACGTTTGGAAGGCATCGAGCGTGCGGATTCTGTGACAATCGATTTCCACAAAATGTTCTTCCAGCCAATCAGCTGTGGCGCAGTGATACTCAAAGATAAAAACCACTTTGGCTTCATTCGTCACCATGCGGACTATCTCAACCGTGAAGAAGACGTGTTGCCTAACCTGGTCGATAAATCCATTGCGACCACGCGCCGCTTCGATGCGCTGAAAGTGTGGATGACGCTGCAAAACGTCGGTCCTCAGGCTATCGGCTCTATGGTTGATCACCTGTTGAACCAAACGCAGCGTGTTGCGGACATGCTCAACAATCGCTCCAACTTTGAGTTGTTGGCAGCGCCATGTTTGTCGACCGTGTTGTTCCGCTACAAGGGTTCAAACAAACGGATGGATTTGGATGCGCTGAATAAGCAAATCCGTCTAGATGCCCTAGTGCAAGGGAAAGCCGTTGTGGGTGAAACCGTTGTGGATGGACACGTCGCACTGAAATTTACGCTGCTTAATCCGTGCCTGTCTTTGGCAGATCTCGAGCAGTTACTGACTGAATTAGAAAGTCTTGCAGACGAAGTCGTTAAGCAGGCTGGTGTTTAATTTTACGTTCAATGTTGCTTTAGAGCGTATTGTTTTCGAAAGGATTTAAAATGGCTATTTTACAAATTGGTGCAGGCGGCGTTGGTTGGGTTATTGCACACAAAGCGGCACAAAATAACGATGTATTTGGTGATATTACTATCGCATCTCGCACAGTGAGCAAGTGCGACGCCATCATTGCGTCCATAAAAGGCCGTAACAACCTTAAAGACGAGAGCCGTAAACTGGAATCTCGCGCGGTAAATGCAGATGACGTTGAGGCGCTGGTGGCGCTGATCAAAGACGTTCAACCTGATCTGGTGATTAACGCGGGTCCTCCGTGGGTGAACGTGGCGATCATGGAAGCCTGCTATCAAGCAAAAGTCTCTTATCTTGATACGTCTGTTGCCGTAGATCTTTGCTCTGAAGGGCAAGAAGTGCCAGAAGCGTATGACCCACAATGGGCATTTCGTGAAAAGTTCGAACAAGCGGGCATCACAGGTATTCTTGGTGCGGGTTTTGATCCGGGCGTGGTCAGTGTTTTCGCGGCTTACGCAGTGAAGCATTTGTTCGATGAGATCGACACCATTGATGTGATGGATGTGAACGCTGGCGATCACGGTAAGAAGTTCGCGACCAACTTTGACCCTGAAACCAACATGCTCGAGATTCAGGGCGACTCGTTCTACTGGGAAAACGATGAGTGGAAAAAAGTACCTTGTCACACCCGTATGATGGAGTTCGACTTCCCGCTAGTAGGTAGCCATAAAGTCTACTCAATGGCCCATGATGAAGTGCGTTCGATGAAAGAGTTCATCCCTGCAAAGCGCATTGAGTTTTGGATGGGTTTTGGGGATGCCTACCTGAATTACTTCAACTGTATGCGTGACATTGGCCTACTGAGCCCAAACCCGATCACCTTGCAAGATGGCACTGTGGTTGAACCGCTGAAAGTGCTTAAAGCACTGTTGCCTGATCCAACATCACTTGCACCGGGTTACACAGGAAAAACGTGTATCGCCACGTGGGTGCAAGGTACTAAAGACGGCAAAGCACGTAGCGTATTGATTTATAACAATGCGGATCATGAAGTGGCGTACAAAGATGTTGAGCATCAAGCGATTGCTTACACCACGGGCGTGCCTGCTATCACCGCTGCGCTGCTTTACTTTAAGGGTGCATGGAAAGGTGAAGGCGTGTTCAACATGGAGCAACTTGACCCAGACCCGTTCCTCGAATTGATGCCGTCAATTGGTCTTGATTGGGGCGTGGAAGAGCTAACCCCGTCTGAGCCTGTTATTAATATCTTGAAGTAATCTCTGCCATTGGGCTCGCTTGTCACTGACAGGCGAGCTTTTTCTATCGACGAGCTTGTTCTATCGAGTAGTGACATGAATTCTGCGCAATTAAAAACTCCGTATTTTCTGATTGATGAAAACAAACTGATCGAAAACCTCGAGAAAGCAAAACAACTAAAAACATTGTCTGGCGTGAAGCTGGTACTGGCGCTGAAATGTTTCTCGACGTGGGGCGTTTTCGACATCATCAAACCTTACCTTGATGGCACCACCAGTAGCGGCCCGTTTGAGGTGAAACTCGGTCATGAAAAATTTGGCGGCGAGACGCACGCTTATAGCGTGGGTTATAGCGAAGATGATGTGCGTGAAGTGGCGGATATCTGCGACAAAATGATCTTCAACAGCCAATCTCAACTGACGGCTTATCGTCACCTTGTCGAAGGGAAAGCGTCGTTGGGGCTGCGTTTAAATCCGGGAGTGAGTTACGCCGGACAAGACTTGGCGAATCCGGCGCGTAAATTTTCTCGCTTAGGTGTGCATGCTGACAAAATCGATCCCGAGGTATTTGCATCACTCAATGGCGTGATGTTCCACATGAATTGTGAGAACAAAGATGTCGATGCCTTTGTTGCGTTGCTGGATGCTATTTCTGACAAATTCGGCAGTTACCTTGATGCGCTGGAATGGGTGAGCTTAGGCGGTGGCGTGTTCTTCACATGGCCGGGCTATGACATTGAAAAGTTAGCCGCTGCGTTAAAAGCCTTTGGTGAGCGTCACGATGTGCAGTTGTATTTAGAGCCGGGTGAAGCAATTATCACCCAAACCACGGATTTGGTGGTGACTGTGGTCGATATCGTTGAAAACGATATGAAAACCGCCATCGTTGATAGTGCGACCGAAGCGCACCGCTTAGATACGTTGATATACAACGAGCCTGCATCTATCGGGGAAGCGAGCGATAACGGTGAACACACGTATGTGATTGGTAGCTGCTCGTGTTTGGCGGGTGACCAGTTTTGTGTGGCTAACTTTGACGAGCCATTGAAGATCGGACAGCGTCTGCACATTCTCGACAGTGCAGGGTACACCATGGTCAAACTGAACTGGTTCAATGGCCTTCGCATGCCGTCTGTGTATTGCAAACGTAGTGGCGGTGATATTCAGCTTCTGAATGAATTTGATTATCAAGATTTCAAACGCACCTTGTCACAGTGGTCTGTGCATTGATTGGCCTACTTGTTAGCAGGCAGACAAATAAGCTAATGAGCCACTAACAGAAAGAAGGAGCGATTATCGTTCCTTCTTTTTTTTGAAGTTAGTCAGAGTGTTATCACGTGCTCTTGGAGTTTCCTTCCACATTCAAATATAAGTGTATAGCCAGGCATCTTTAGGTTGCTTGGCTATATCGGTATCGCAGAGACTTAAAAATATCAGGATGAGGATAGAAACATGGATGCGTTGCTATTTGTCACTGTCGTTGTGGCAGTTGTCGTTGGTGCAAAAACACTGAAAAGTTATTTGGCCTACAAAGCACAATTGCGTGAATTCGAAATTAACCACAGTAAAAGCAATCAAAGCGATTTGGCTGTAGAAGTTGCAGCCTTAAAATCACGCGTTGAAGTGCTAGAAAAAATCGTGACTGATAAAAGCTACACAATAGAAAGAGAAATCCGCGCTTTATGACACTGAAGACTATGACCTACCATGAAATCTTATATAACTGTTTGAACTAATTCTCAGTTTTTAATATTGCTGAATTGTATGAAAACTAGGGCATCATGGTGGTTTTCTTTGCATTACCTTGTTTCACTTCAAAAAATAACTCTACAACGTATCACTCCTTATCAAAATTTAGCTAACTCACGTCCAGTCTTACATTTCTGCAAATGATATATGTCGAGTTGATATTCAACTCGTGCATATAGTTGGGTTGGCTGCGTTGAATATAAAAAGCACTCACGCGTTATTTTCGATACATATTTCGAGATAACAGCGGTAAAAAAACAAAGAGTGCACCTAATGTCGTTGTCGCTCGCAAAGAGCGCGCATCGATAGCGACAGCCTTACCAATAATTTTGATAAGGAAATTCAGAGATGAAACACACGGCTTTATTTACCGCATTGTTCGGCGCGAGCTTTTTTGCTCACAGCGCTATTACAATGACCCCACAACCGGACCCAGATAATGCGGCCGGATACATCGTCTCGCAGTCGGAAATAGCGGCGGCCGAGGCAGCACAAACCTCTGACCCTATGTACGCCATTTGGTCTCAGGCGCTTGAAACTCGCCCTAATGCGACCGTTGAAGCCATCGACGAAGGAATCGCAACCAACCCGATTAACGTCAAACGCGTAGAGCGTGTATTCCCGCGATCTGATTGGGATTTCTTAACCCATATGGCTGCACCTGAATATACTTACACACGTTTTCTCCGCGCCATTGGTAAGTTCCCCGCTTTCTGTGGAGACTACACCGATGGACGGGATTCCGATGCGATTTGTAAAAAATCCATCATCACCGCGTTTGCACACTTCTCGCAAGAAACGGGCGGGCACATTTCCAAAGACAACATTTCGGATAACCCATTAGCACTGGAAGAATGGCAACAGGCCTTGGTGCACGTGCGTGAAATGGGCTGGATTGAAGGTCAAGAAGGTTACACCACAGGGTGTGGTCAGGATGACTGGCAGAACAAACGCTGGCCATGTTCAGCAGGGCAAGGCTATTTCGGTCGCGGTGCAAAACAGCTTTCTTATCACTTTAACTACGGTGCGTTCTCGGAGGTGATGTATGCGGGTGATGCCACTAAGCTGTTGAATGAACCAGCGTTGGTTGCAGACTCATGGCTCAACTTGGCGTCTGCTATTTGGTTCTTCCTCACCCCTCAAGCGCCGAAACCTGCAATGCTTCATGTGATTGATCGCACGTGGAAACCTTCACAGCGCGAACTTGATGCGGGTATCGGTTATGGCTTTGGTACCACAATCAACATCATCAATGGTGGCATTGAATGTGGCGAACAAAATAAAACCAAAGGTCAGCCCGTTAACCGTATTCGTTATTGGGAAGGGCTTGCTGCTCATTATGAAATCCCGATTGAAGCAGACGAAGTCAACACCTGTTGGCAGCAATTGCCTTTTGGTAGTTTGAACCTTCAAGGTGCGACAGATGTGCTGTATACCAACTGGGATGGAAACTGGAAGTATTACTCAGACCGTCCAGGTGGCTATTCGTTTGAGTGTGAATTGGTCGGTTACCAAACGGCTTATTCTGCGCTTGAAAAAGGCGACTATGAGAAATGTGTAACCAACTTCTACGGTTCACATGCGGGTTGGCCAACGGTGCGTATTGTTCCTGATGCTGATATCACGAACCCGGATGGCGGCACAGACAATGGAAATGGCGAAACACCTACAGAACCAAACGGCTGGAGCGAAACCAAGGTCTATAACACGGGTGACCAAGTTGTCGTGAATGGCGTCACTTATGAAGCTAAGTATTGGAATCAAGCTGTTAACCCCGTAACTGCAGGGGAGTGGGGCGCATGGACCCTTGTATCAGGTCAAGTGACACCACCAGTGACGGAGCCGACGCCGCCAGTGACGGAGCCAACGCCGCCAGTGACGGAGCCAACGCCGCCAGTAACGGAGCCGACGCCGCCAGTGACGGAGCCAACGCCTGATACGGGATCGTCTACGTGGCTAGCTGACAAAGCATATACAGCGGGCGAACAAGTTATTATTGACGGTGTTCGTTACCAGGCAAAGTACTGGACGCAGGGTGATGATCCAGCGGCTAACAAGCAATGGGGGCCTTGGAAGAAGGCATAAACGCTAAAATACAATAGAATTAAAGCCGTGCATTCTACGAGGGTGTGCGGTTTTTTTGTTATTTATCTGATACTTAGTGGTGTGGTGGTGAAGTGTTAATACGTGCGGAAAGTGAGTTTCCGAGGGTGTAATCTTGCAAAAGGTATCATAAAAAAATTACTAATATCAGTCTTGTTAATAATATTTCTACTCCTATAATGCTGAAAACCGGAGCGTCTGCAAACGCTCCGGTTTTTTTGTGCCTGCTCATCGGTGAATGTTTGCGCTATCTGCAAATAGTGCGCATTCATGAGCAATGTCCGAAAGGGCACCGTCTTAATCAGTAAGGAAAAGACACATGCGTATCGAACAAGACTTGAAGTTGGGTTTCAAAGATGTACTGTTTCGCCCGAAACGTTCTAACCTTAAAAGCCGCTCTCAAGTTGAATTAACCCGCGATTTTACATTCAAGCACAGTGGTCGTCAATGGTCTGGTGTACCAGTCATCGCAGCGAACATGGATTCAGTTGGCTCATTCAAAATGGGCAAGGTGCTTGCTGAGCATGGTTGTCTGACGGCAATTCATAAGCATTACACCGTGGCTGATTGGGCGGCATTCGTTGCTGAATCAGAGACTAAGACACTGAACAATGTGATGGTGTCTACCGGTACATCTGATGCTGACTTCCAAAAAACGCAAGACATCATGGCATTGTCTGATGAATTGGTATTTATCTGTATCGACATTGCTAATGGTTACTCAGAACACCTTGTTGAGTATGTTCAGCGTGTACGTGCTGCATTCCCAGACAAAGTGATCAGTGCGGGCAACGTGGTTACTGGGGACATGGTTGAAGAGCTTATCCTTGCTGGTGCGGATATCGTGAAAGTGGGTATCGGCCCAGGTTCAGTATGTACCACTCGCGTCAAAACTGGCGTGGGTTACCCGCAACTTTCTGCGATTATCGAATGCGCGGATGCCGCACATGGCCTAGGCGGACGTATTATTGGTGACGGTGGTTGTTCTTGTGCTGGTGACGTATCAAAAGCCTTCGGTGGCGGCGCTGATTTCGTGATGCTTGGCGGTATGCTGGCGGGTCACACAGAAAGCGGTGGTGAAGTGATTGAGCAAGACGGCAAACAGTTCATGAAGTTCTACGGCATGTCTTCTGAAAGCGCGATGGCGAAACACTCTGGTGGTGTTGCAAAATATCGCGCGGCAGAAGGTAAAACCGTACTGCTGCCATTCCGTGGCACAGTAAACGACACCATTTCAGACATTCTTGGTGGCGTACGTTCAACATGTACATACGTTGGCGCGGCTCAGCTAAAAGAACTGACAAAACGCACCACGTTTATTCGTGTACAAGAACAAGAAAACAACGTGTTCGGTAAAGAATAAAATCTAATATAACATATAAAAATACCACCCATTTGGGTGGTATTTTTTCACCAATTTTTCGTTACATGGTCGTGAAGTCAAACATGTCAGTGGTGACATTGTCAGCATCAAATTGTTTCAAGGTGACAATGGTGTTGCCGCCATCAAATGTCAGTACGGTTGATGCACCAATTTGTTCAGCGTTGACTTGGTTGAAATGCGTCGCTAACGTGCTATCAACGTCAAGGGTGTCTTGGAAACGATTGAAATCCTGAATGGTGTCGTGTCCATTGTTATTGCGGAATACGAATGTATCGCTGCCTAGACCACCAATGAGATAGTCATTCCCGCCGTGACCCATAATGAGGTCGTTACCATTTTGGCCCCCAAGAGTGTCATTACCTAAACCACCCATCAATGTGTCGTTTCCGTTGCCACCCCAAAGGGTGTCATTGCCATTATGACCAGAAACATAATCATCCCCATCATTGCCTCCAAGGATGTCATCGCCTCCACCACCATAAACAGTGTCGTTGCCCAGTCCACCCCAAACGCTGTCATTTCCGTCATTGCCATTTAACGTATCGTCGCCGTCTTGACCTCGAAGAATATCATTGCCGAAGCCACCAATGATCGTATCGATACCACTACCGCCATCAATTTCATCATTGTCATTGCCACCATTCAGATAATCGTCTCCGTCACCACCGAACATACGGTCGTTACCATTACCGCCGCGTAAATTATCGTTACCAGTACCGCCTGACATCCAGTCATCGCCATTGGCGCCAGCGAAATTGTCATCACCTTGATTGCCTTTGATGATGTCGTTGCCCCATCCGCCGTCACCATAGTCATTCCCGTAGCCGCCTTGGATGGTGTCCTCGCCATAACCACCCCAGATACCATCATTGCCATGACCGCCTTGAATGTTGTCATCACCGTTGTCACCTTTGATGATGTCGTTGTCACCACCACCATGGATACGATCATCGCCATCACCACCCAGCAACATGTCTTCGCCGGAGTCGCCAAATATTTTGTCGTCGCCAGCACCGCCGTTGATGTTGTCATTGCCACCATTACCATGGAGGTAATCATTGTCATCACCGCCATCAATAACATCATCTCCTAGACCACCATCAATATAGTCTGCGCCGATGCCGCCTGAAAGGGTGTCGTTGCCGCCATTGCCGTAGATTTCGTCTGCGCCAGAGCCACCATTAATGACGTCATCGCCTTCACAGTGATCGATGTTATACAGCGTGACATTGTCAATCAGGGCGCCAAATCCATCTGCAGCGCCATGACCACTAAAGCTGACTGTGATACTTGAGGTGTTTTGAGGTATTGCTACCTGACCGTCAAACGTTTGGTAGATATCAATGTTTAATTCATTGTTGATTGACTTGGTAAGCAGTGTATTGCCGTCCTGATCGGTAATCTCAATGGTGAAACCACTGGTCTTGTTATCACCGTCTTTAATTCGGCTTGCATAATCAAACGAAAGATTGAAAGTGGCATCACTGCTTGCTGTTAGGTAGGCAACATTGACAGTCTGCTCGATAGATTCACCAGCAAGGTCAACTTCCATGACGGTATTTGTCACTGCATTGTGTGGCGTGCCGATAAATGAACCTTGTTGCATTTCCACGGTACTGCCGTTTGATGAGCTCCATCCGACCAATTCTGTGTCGTCAAGTAAGGCCCACTCACTCCCTGCGTTGCTGCCCCAAGCTTCAAAGTTGCCGTTAACCAATAAGTTTGGAGAATCGCCATAAATGAGGTCATTGCCCGCGCCGCCTTCAATATCGTCGTCGTGACAACCGCCAGAAATCGTGTCGTTACCGTCACCACCGTCAATAATATCGTTGTCATCGCCAGCCCAAAGGTCATCATCACCAGCTCCGCCGATCAGCGTATCTTCGCCGTCGTCGCCATACATGGTGTCGTCACCGTCACCGCCTAACAGTACGTCATTGCCATTGCCGCCATGTTGGGTGTCGTTTCCGTTTTCACCCCAAAGATAATCGTCGCCTTCGCCGCCGTCTTGGGTATCATTACCATTGCCACCCCAAAGGATATCATTGCCGGCGTCGCCGTTTAGTGTGTCGTCGCCTTCGTCGCCAAAGAGAATGTCTTTGTCATCGCCGCCAAAAAGAACATCGTCGCCGTCACCACCCAGTAATTTGTCTTCTCCGGCTCCGCCATAGAGTTGGTCATTGCCTTCTTGGCCAAAAAGCACGTCGTCGCCAATACCGCCGTCAAGAAAGTCGTCATCAAGACCCCCTTCTAGTCTGTCGTTGCCTTCATCGCCATAGAGGAAATCAGCGCCAAATCCACCACGAAGATGATCGTCTCCTTCGCCGCCATGGAGCTCATCAGAGTCGTCTCCACCAATGACAGTGTCATTACCAGCACCACCATCAACGTAATCAGTATCACCGTCAGCACGAATGAAATCATCACCGTCGTGGCCATAAATCTCGTCTTTTCCCGCTGTTCCAATGATCGTGTCATTACCGGAGGTACCGTTAATTACATTTGCCATGTCATAGAGTCCTTTTTGAGTTTTAGAGGCTGAGATCCTTCAAAGTCTTATCCTCTTTTTTATGTCATTGCTTTGATGAAAACGTATATAGTTTGACCGGTCAACAGCACCAGTCGGCCGATAGCAAGGAGGCTGGGGTCGTGTTGGTGTAAAAGTTTAATAAAAGAATGGGGTTATTCAGTACGAGAGGAAGAATACGAGTTTGGGGCATAGGTAACATTATCTGCCTTGAGCTAATAACCTTATAAAGAACAGTACATTAGGAGATGCTTATTTACCTCGCCCTTTAATCAACTGTTATTTTTTTGAGATCAATTTGTTAAGTATGAAATTTGTATGGTTTGAAGGTGAGTGAGCTTACAAAACGTCAAATGTATAAAATCACATACAATGGGCCGGCATTGGTATGCAGGGGCTAATCGTGAGTGTTCTAATGATATGTTGTTTAATCGGGAAGAACATAGGGAGAGTGTGATGGCGGAGTGCGAACAACTCATCAAAGTACTAAAAAAGCAACTGAAGGCACGCGGTGTGACTTATCAGGAAGTCGCCGATGCGCTGGATTTGAGTGAAGGCTCGGTGAAACGCCTGTTTGCCAATGGTGGCAGCCTGAGTTTGGATCGATTGAGTGCAGTGTGCTGCCTGATCAACATGGAGATGGCGGCGTTGTTTAAACTGGTGTCGGAAGATAGCCAAAGCCTGACAACCTTGACGAGACAACAAGAAGAAGAGTTGGTCGCGGACAAAGCTTTGTTGCTGGTGGCGGTGTGCATTACCAATGGTTATCGGTTCGAGCAAATATTGGCGCAATATAATTTGCCTGAGACATTGCTTATCCAAAAATTAGCACATCTCGATCGTTTAAAACTGATTGAGCTTTTGCCAGAGAACCGCATCAAGTTAATGATAGCCCCTTCGTTTTCATGGATAGCAGGTGGACCCATTCAGCAATTCTTTCAGCAGCAGGTAATACGTGCATTTTTTCAGTCTCACTTCTCTGGTGAAGACGAAAAGCTGGTGATGTCGACGGGATTAATGTCTTTACCCACCAATTATAAATTTCAGCAGCGAATTCAGCGTTTAGTCAGTGAATTTTATGAATCTTGCAATCATGACAGCGAATTGACGATGAATGAGCGCCACGGCACGTCGATGGTGGTGGCGATAAGACGTTGGACATTCCCGTTGTTTGACGAATTTGAAGTCGACGAGGGAGCATCGTCTGAATTGACCAAATAGTGTCATCATACGTGACGGAGAGTGACACATAACGTCACTTTGTTGATGGTACTTTCGTGCCTCGCTCTCTTATTGCAAGCTTCTGAAAACAGAGAGACAGACTCTCATTGGAAGCGATGCAAAGGAGGCACTCGATGCTGAATCGACCGCAAGTATCTACGGCTTTACATTCTAAGAGTTTACATATTATTGGCATGGTTATTCTGGCCATGGTCATTGGCTGGTTTTCTCCCGTGGCTAAGGCCAGTGGCTTGCTAAAGCCTATTAATAGCACTTATCAAGAACTAAAAATCCAATCTCATCATGTGGATGTCGTTATCGAAGACGGCTTCGCCACAACGTCCATCGAACAAGAATTCTTCAACCCAAACAATGATGCACTTGAAGCGCACTATTCTTTCCCTGTTCCCCAGCAGGCGGTTGTGGGGGAGTTTATCTATTGGATAGATGGCAAACCGGTGATTGCAGAAGCGGTTGCCAAAGATAAAGCCAGAGAGATCTATCAAGATCAGAAAGTTCAGGGTCGCGCTGCGGCAATCACAGAAAAAGACGAATACAAAACGTTCGAAATGCGGGTATTCCCGGTGTTACCTCAGCAAAGTGTCAAAGTAAAACTGGTGTATCTGCAAGATGCGTTGCTCGATCATGGCGTTGGACGGTATGTGTACCCGATGGAAGAGGGCGGTGTTGACGAGGAAAAAGCCTCCTTTTGGACGCGTAATGATGCGGTCGAGCAAGATTTCTCGTTTAACGTCACGCTGAAATCCGCGTATCCCGTTGACGGTGTGCGTTTGCCTTCGCATCCCAATGCTGCACTCACACAAGAAGCGTTAGGTGAGCACACGATTTGGAAGGCGCAAGTCGCCAATCAATCTGTAGCCGTGCTCGAAGAGGAAGGCACTACATCGTCACAAACTGCGCCAGTTTACCGTTTGGATCAAGACATCGTGTTTTACTGGCGCTTACAAGATGGCTTGCCGGGTCGGTTGGACTTGGCGGCGCACCGTGACCCTGCTTCATCTAAGCGCGGTACCGTAAAGCTGACTTTCACGCCAGGAGATGACTTAGTCCCCGTTACTCAGGGTAGAGATTGGGTGTTTGTATTAGATAAGTCTGGCTCGATGAGCGGGAAGTACTCAACGTTGGTAGAGGGTGTACGCCAAGGGCTTGATAGGTTGCCACAAGAAGATCGCTTCCGCGTATTGATGTTTGACAACACAACCCATGATCTCACCAAAGGTTTTGTGTCAGCGACAAAAGCCAATGCAGAACAGGCTCTAAAAGCGATTGAGAGGGTTGAACCTGACAATGGAACCAATCTTTATGAAGGTTTGCATGCAGCGTTGAAAAATCTGGATAAAGATCGTCCCACTGGTGTCGTGCTGGTGACTGATGGCGTGGCTAACGTAGGCGTGACGGAAAAGCGCCAGTTCTTTACGTTGATGGAAAAACATGACGTTCGGCTGTTCACCTTCATTATGGGAAACAGCGCCAATACGCCGCTGCTTGTGCCGATGACAAAGCTATCGAATGGCATTGCCACCTCGGTGTCGAATGCTGACGACATCATCGGTCATCTAATGAGTGTCACCAGTAAGTTGACGCATCAGGCTTACCGTAATATTGAGTTGGATATTGACGGTGTAAAGGTTAGTGACATCACGCCAGAGCAGATCAGTAGCCTGTACCGAGGTGAGCAGTTGGTAGTGTTCGGCCACTACTTTAAGGCAGGCACGGCAAAAGTGACATTGAGCATGGATGTTGGTGGTGAAACGCGACGTTATATCACTAAGGTTACATTGCCAGAGACGGCGTTACGCAATCCTGAACTGGAAAGAATGTGGGCGTTCTCTGCCATTCGTGATTTGCAGGCGCAGATGGATTATCTAGAGCAAAAAGATGGCGATAAAGAACAAGCCATTGAAGACATCGCGGTGGAATATGGATTGCTGACCGACTACACCTCGCTGCTGGTGGTTGAAGAGCAAGCTTTCCAAGAGCTAGGCATTGACCGAAACAATCGCGCCCGTGTTACCGCTGAGCAGCTGGCTCGTGAAAAGCGTAGTGCTGAGTATGTTCAACCGACAAGGGCAGATTCTAGTCAGCCTATGTTTAGCCAACCGACGCCGACACACTCTGGTGGTGGAAGCGGTGGCAGTGGCGGTGGTAGTGTGAATTGGCTGGTATTTGTCGTGCTGGGGTTCGTGTTGGGAGGCAGACATGTGATGGTGAAGAAAGAACACTAGTGTCGCTAATTAATTGAAAATAAGCGACAAGGCTGATGGGAGCTGCCTTGTCGCTTTTGCCTTTGGCATGAAAAATACCACGCAAAAAAAAGGCGGGTGCGTCACTTAGTGATCTGATTTACGACGATATGACGGCTGTATCGACAGGGACGCAAATTTTTCATGCAAACAAATTCAAAATAAGTCTTTACAATAGCTCTGACTAGAGTAATATTGCCCTCGCTCTGTAAGTCAGAGTTATTAATAAAGCGTAAAGTAAAAGTAAAACCTCAGATTTCGTCACTAGTTGTAGTTCTCTGTGTTTCCCTTAGCTTCATCGTCACATTAAATAATTCCAGCACAGTGCGTCGCATTAATGCGAATATTTTATGAATTCAAATATAAGGGACACAAAATGTCTAACAAAACAACTGGTCTAGTAAAGTGGTTTAACGAAGATAAAGGTTTCGGTTTCATCACTCAAGACAACGGCGGCGCTGACGTATTCGTTCACTTCCGTGCAATCGCTTCTGAAGGCTTCAAGACTTTGTCTGAAGGCCAAAAAGTATCTTTCGAAGTTGAGCAAGGCCAAAAAGGCCCACAAGCTGCTAACGTAGTAGCTCTGTAATTTCGAAAGACAGCGCAGATGGCCATGCCATTTGCGCTACTTTTTATCTGCACTACCAAAAATCTTCGAAATACCCTCCTGTAAATATCTTGCTCCAATCCTTCTATCTCCAAACTAAATCCTAAATTTTCTTTGTTTTAACATCCGATTTTCATCATTTGTTCATCTAACCTGTTTCTATTTTTTATAAAAAACATTGGCTTGTGTTTCACGCATTTACACGGCCGAACCATGCATTGTTAGGTTAAGCTCAAGCCACCATCCATCACCAAAGTGTGACCAACAACATAACTTGCTTGTTCTGAACTGAGCCAAAATATCGCTTTAGCGATTTCTTCTGGAATGGCGAATCTTCCGTTTGGCACTTGCTTGGAAACCGTTTCTCTCAATGCCGCACCCATGTCGGCCTGATGTTCTTCCCATCGCGGTGTCCAAGTCACACCAGGTGCAACGGCATTTACGCGAATACCACTTCTAATTGCTTCAACTGCGACTGAGCGAGTGAGACCTTCAATGCCGTGTTTGGTGGCAGAGTACATCGCTGCATTTGGGGTCGGGCGAACACCATTAACAGAACTCACATTGATGATTGCGCTACCTTCGGGCATCAAGTTGAGTTCATAGCGCAAGCACACTGCGTGTAGCCAGAAATCACCAATCATGGTGCTATATAGCGCATCAATGGGCACGTTAGCAAAGTCACCACGAGATTCTAGCTTTGGTGAGGCATTGTTGACGGCAACATCTAAGTGACCGTAATTTTCTCTGATGTAGCCAAAGAAACGATCGACTTGCTGAACGTCTTTTAGATCAACGGGCAGGTAGTCGATTGACGATAGTTGAGGATGACGAGCCAATACCTTGTTCCACTTATCTTCGTTACGTGAGCAGGTAATGACTTTAAAGCCAGCTTGGTGAAAGGCGAGAACTGTGTGGAGGCCAATACCGCTGCTGCCTCCGGTGACAAGGACTATTTTCATGCGCGCTCCGGTTGGAGTAAGAGGGCGCTTGGCTAGCGGTGCGTGAAAATATCATCCAGCATTAACTTCTTTGTTCCGCGGACTTTTCTCTGTTCTTCGTGTTCATCGTAAAATTGCTGCTCGCCAAGCATTGAAATAATATCGAAGAAGTAGTTAATGCTACCTCTTTGATTATTCATTGTTTTAAGCATAGCATCGCAGAAAATTTCCGGGTTGGTATGGGTCAAGTTAGACGCAATTTTGCCAACTTGCTGGCAAGAATATACGGTTCGAGGTTTGTCTAATGCATGTGCAAGATTGATGCATTCTGTCCATTGTTCGCCTCGAAGCGCAGTCCAAATGCGGTTTGCAACTTGTAAGCGTTCCTCCAGTGGCGTATTGGCGAGCGATTTTACGAAAAAACGTTGTTTTTCTAGCACAATTTTCCGGTTCATTCGTTCGGACGCAATGTAAGCACGGGTGAGCATGGGCATAGAGACGAGATAAAGCAGCAGTGTGACGCTAAGTGTGGCAATAAAAAAGGTGTCGTCCGTTAATCCGAAGTAGTAACACGAGGCGGTGGTGATCGCGGCAAACAGCAGGAAGGCCATAGAGATCCCTAACCGCGCATACCACTTAGATGTCGCTACAAAGTCAGGTGTTTGTTGGTTGAGCGTGTGAAATGAAACACCTATAAATTCCATGTCTGGATATTCAGGGACAGGGAATTGTTCCTGATGCATAACAACTCTCCTTCAATGTGCTCGTGATACGTTACACGATACCCATTTTTGTAAGAAAGTTGTTATTTCATATCAATAAAACGAAAAATAATCGCGTGTTTTTTGTGAGCAATAGAAATGCCTTATGCTTTCTATCGCTATTATTTTCTGGGCAATAGTGAGCAAGCTTGCTTGCCATGTTGCTATGCCTCAATCATTTCCGCTTTGATTTACCCAGCCTTGTTCAAACGCGTATTTGACTAACCCTGCGGTTGATGTGACCCCAAGTTTCTTTTTGACGCGAAGACGGTGGGTTTCAACCGTTCGAACACTGATGTCTAATTCTCGGGCAATGGTTTTGTTGCAGGCACCATTGGCGATGAGGATCAGTACATCTTTTTCTCGGGGGGTAGGAAGGATGTCATCGTGATCTTTATTCTCTAATTCGCTCATGCTTTCCATGAGAGTTTCTGACACTCCAGCACTAAAATAAGAACCGCCATTGGCGATAATATCGAGAGCTTGTACCAGCTCCTGTGAGGATACGTCTTTCAATACATAACCTTTTGCGCCACCACGCATCGCGGTCATGATGTACTCTTTGTTGTTGTGCATGCTGAGGATCACCACTTTGATCTCAGGCGCTTTGTCTCTCAATACGGAGAGTACTTCCAGTCCTGATTTATGGGGCATGGAAATATCCGTGAGGAGTATATCTGGCTTGAGAGAGAGGGCTTTATCAATGGCACTATCGCCGTCGTTAGCTGCCCCGAGTATGCTGAACTGAGGTTGCCTGGACAGTCGTTCTATCAGTCCATCCTGAAGCAGCACATGATCATCTGCGAGTAAAAGCGTGGTCATTGGTTCTCTCCTTGTTGATTTGCCATCTTTTCTTCCTTAGCAATCCTTGCGAGCGCCTCTAATGTGCAATGGGAAGAATGGCTCTGACTTCAGTACCTTGATCGATTAGGCTGCTGATAGAAAAAATCCCATCCAAATTCTCAATACGCTCGCGCATATTTTTCAATCCCATTGATTGCGCATTATGGCTCACCTTGATGTCTTCAAAGCCAACACCGTCATCTGCAATGGTCAATACAATTTCACCTTCCTCTTGTTGAAGGATAATGTCGACGGCTTTTGCGTGTGCATGCTTTTCGGCATTGTGCAGTGCTTCCTGAGCCACACGATAGAGGGTGATTTCGGCAGACTTTGACACCTCGTCCATATTGAGATGATGTTCAAAAATCACATGCATTCCTGAACGTTCAGTCACTTCTTTGGCCAGATCGTCCAAAGCGGCAAGTAAGCCCAAGTCGTCCAACAGGGCAGGGCGTAAATCTTTTGAGATACGTCTGAGTTCTCTGACGGCTTCATTGAGCGTGGCTTGGCCCAGCGCGACATTTTGATTTCGTTCTTCATTGGTTTTCGCATCTTTAATGCTGTCTAGACGGTATTTCACTGAGACCAGAATTTGGTTGATGCCATCATGCAGTTCGCGGGCAACCCGTGTTCTTTCCTCTTCTTGAGATTCAATCAGTTGCCGATTCAAAGCTTGTAGCTTTTGGTCCGCCAATTCTCGCGCACTAATATGAATACTGGTGGCAAGGCTGGCCACAATACCGATGGTGATAATCAGCGCAATGCCGAGACCAATGAAGGTCTTGCTGATGGTTTCGTCTATTTTTCCATGTACCGATGTGACCTGGGTGTCGATATCATCAATGTATACACCCGTGCCAACCATCCAGCCCCACTTATCCAGCCCAATCGCATAACTCAGCTTTTTGACTTGTTCTTTTCTTGATGGTTTATGCCAGTAGTACTCAACAAAACCACCCCCTTGTTGGGCGCTGAGTATCAAGGCTTGTAGCAATTTGAAACCGCGATTGTCTTCCACATCCCAGATGTTTTGACCCACCATTTCAGGTTGATAAGGCAACACGAGGTTGGTGCCATCATAGGTGTAAGCGAAGAAGTACCCGTCTTCTCCGAAAGTGAGATTATTCAATATATCGATGACAGCTTGCTTGGCGTTGTCATCATTTTCGTTAGCGCTGTCATAAATTGGTGCAATAGAAGCACGAGCCAGTTCGACGTATTTGAGCAGTTCTTGTTTCTTAGACAGTAAGGTTTCAGAACGGATTAAATTCGCCTGATTTTTAGACAGGGTGTCAGATTGGATCACCACTAATCCAATAATTAGCCCAAACATCAATAGCAACGGCAGCATCGCCAGAATCAATATTTTGATCCGAATGGGCATGCTCATGCCTGATAACGTCGTCAACATAATTCCGTTTGTTGTTAGGTTTTCACTCGGCTACGTGAAACTACGTAGCCCTATTACGCAATCCTATGGACAGTAAGTCCGTTTTCTAACTGATATTTTTTTCTAAGTTGCAGGGATAGTCTAGACGGTAACAAATTATTAACAGTCTCAATGTGCTGTAAACCTCAACCAGAAAAGCAGCAACACAATACATCCTAAACAGTGATGCTGCGCACCAAGGAGTGGACAATGAATAGGCCAATCTCGACGACTTTAAAAGCTATTGCCATCGCGACACTTTGCGTTTCAGGTTCTGCATTGGCAGACAAAATATTGCTGAAAACCCCGATTGCGTTTGGTACGCATTTGCCGGCACTCGGTACGCCGATCAAATGGGTGTCTGAACGTATTCAGCCTGTCACTGGAAACACCATCAAGATGAAAGTGTATGAGCCGGGTAAACTGGTTGCACCGCTAGAAATTCTTGATGCAGTTTCCAGTGGCAAAGTGAATTCTGGGTATGCGACCGCTGGCTATTGGCAAGGAAAAATGCCGGCGGCAGCGTTGTTTTCTGCAGTGCCTTTTGGTCCTGAAGCACCGGAATATATGGCGTGGTTGTTTTACGGTAATGGCTTGAAGCTCTATCAAGGCATGTATGACGAAGCAGGCTATAACGTGAAAGTGCTGCCGTGCGCCATTATCTCGCCAGAGACCTCGGGCTGGTTCAAAAAGCCAATCGACAAACCGGAAGATCTGAAAGGGTTAACCATGCGTTTCTTTGGTCTTGGCGGTCAAGTCATGGAGAAACTGGGTGTAGGTACGGTGCAGCTGCCGGGCGGTGAGATCTTTGGTGCGTTAGAGAAAGGAGCCATTGATGCCAGCGAGTTTTCTCAGCCAGCCATCGATCAACGTTTAGGCTTTCATAAAATCGTCAAATATAACTACTTCCCCGGTTGGCACCAGCAAGCCACTGTCTTTGAGCTTCTGATCAACAAAGACACGTGGAATAAGATGGATGAAGACCAACAAGCCGGGATTGAAACGTTGTGCCTAGCATCAATGACCAACTCCATTGCTGAAGGTGAGTCAATGCAGTTTGAAGCGATGCAAAAAGCCCAAGAGCAGGGCGTTGAACTTCGCTATTGGAATGACGACATGCTGAACCTGTTCCAAACCACATGGCTAGACGTGGTAGAGGAGCAAAAAGCGGATCCTTACTTCAACAAGGTGTGGAAAGATATGTCTGACTTCCGCCAGAACTACCAAATCTGGGCATCAAAAGGTTTCCTTCCTCGCAATTAAGACCCCTGTGGTTTCGGGCAGCAGGACGCTGCCCGTTTATTCGTTTTAACCTGGGTGAAGGAGCACATCATGACCCAGCCTTCTCACTCGCTTCCTGCTTCACCGCTTGCAGACAGCATTGAGCAAGTCGTTCGTATCGTCGGGCGCACTTTTGCTTGGAGCTATCTGTTATTGATTGCGGTTATCATCACGCAGGTAGTGCTTCGTAAGGTCTTTAATAACGGCCAGATTGCCTTAGAAGAACTGCAATGGCATCTCTACGCCATTGGCGTTTTATTCGGGTTGTCTTACGCCGAAATCACCGGCACTCATGTGAGGGTCGATATCTTCTATCACCGCTTTTCGGCAAGAAAGAAAGCGTGGGTTGAAATCATCACCGTTCTGTTTTTTGTTTGGCCATTCGCCTACGTGATTTTCATTCCTTCACTCGACTTTGTTTATGAAGCATGGCGTGTCGATGAACGATCTAATGCACCGTCAGGATTACCGTGGCGCTGGCTAATCAAATCTGCCATTCCATTTAGTGTTGCGCTGTTGGCATTCGCCAGTTTTGCTCGGCTACTTCGCGCTGTCGCCTTGTTGCGTCAGGGAGGCTCGCATGGAAGCAAATGAAATTCTTATTCTGGCGATGTTCGGTAGTTTTATCTTGCTCCTTTTTATCGGCATTCCTGTTGCTTGGGTCTTGGGCGGGGTAGGCGTCGCATTTGCCATCATTGGTTACTACAGTGACCTGTATTTTGATACATGGACGGGCTTAGATTTCACCACGCTGGGTTTGGTGGTTAACCGTTTATTCAAAATCATGGATAACTGGATATTGGTGGCGCTACCCATGTTTATCTTTATGGGGAATATGCTCGACAGATCCGGTGTCGCAGACCGATTGATGCAAGCGATGCAAGCATTGTTTGGTCGTGTCCGAGGTGGGCTGGCGATCTCCGTGATGGCGATTGGTATTATCCTTGCGGCTTCAACAGGGATCATCGGTGCGTCGGTCGTATTGCTGGCGACCATGTCTTTACCGGCCATGATCAAGCAAGGTTACAGTTTGCCTTTGGCACTGGGTACGGTTGCTTCTGCGGGAACTCTGGGGATCTTGTTACCTCCATCGATCATGCTAGTGATCATGGCAGATCAGCTTGGCTTGTCTGTGGGTGATTTGTTCATGGGCGCGATGTTCCCAGGTCTGATGCTGGGTGCAATCTACATTGTCTATTTGCTCCTGATTGGTGTGTTGAAACCGCAATCTGCGCCACTGCCAGAAAACGCAAAACGCGCTGATTGGGAGGTGATCAAAGATGTGGCCAAAGCGATTGTGCCAACCTTTGCACTGATCATTGCAGTACTGGGGTCGATTTTCGCAGGTATTGCGACGCCGACAGAAGCGTCTGGTGTTGGGGCGTTTGGTGCGATTTTACTCGCGATGTATTACAAGCGTTTCTCGCTGGCTGTGCTGAAAGATGTTTTGCTGGATAGCTACAAAACCACGGCGTACATTTTTGCGATATTTATCGGTGCAACGTGTTTTGCACTGGTGCTTCGTGAATTGGGTGGGGATGAATTTATCGAGCAAGTGTTTGAGGCCTTACCCTTTGGCCCTTATGGCATTGTCGCTTTCATTCTATTGGTCATTTTCCTGCTCGGCTTCTTTCTCGATTGGATTGAAATCACCTTGATTGTGTTGCCATTACTGGCACCTGTCGTGATGGGTCTCGATCTGGATATCGGTACGTATCCGGGGTTGGATAATGCTGAGCTGGTATGGTTCGTGATGTTGGTTGCGATGGCATTGCAAACCAGCTTTCTGACACCGCCTGTTGGGTTTGCTTTGTTTTACCTAAAAGGGGTGTGTCCGCCGGAAGTGAAGCTGATGGATATCTATAAAGGCGTCGTACCCTTTATCATTCTTCAGCTAATTGCCTTGGTGGTCTTGGTGATGTGGCCCAATTTGATACTTTGGTTACCATCAATTGCCTATGGGTAATCACACTGTACTGACGACAATATAGGTAGATGGATAATCCAATAAAAGAGGCCGACATGATGTCGGCCTCTTTTTCGGTTAGCGTTTAGCTATTTTAATGACAGCGTTGAGCTAGTCATCACTTCGTAGTGCTTCGAGTTGCTTGAACGCTTCGTGAAGCACGGTACCTGATTTGAACTTGCCTTTTGGATCTAACTTACCTGCGGGCATCCCCGTGAACAATTCGATGGCTTCACTCACATGCTCAATGACATAGATGTGGAACTGGCCTTTTTCGACGGCATGGATGATGTCTTTACGTAGCATTAAGTTATGCGCGTTAGAGCGAGGAATGATCACACCTTGAGTGGCTTTCGGGCCTTTGAGGGTGCAAACATCGAAGAAGCCTTCGATTTTCTCGTTCACGCCACCGATGGGCTGCGATTGACCAAATTGGTTCATGGAACCGGTAATGGATAAATCCTGTCGTAATGGCACGCCAGAAATGGCAGAAACCACGGCACAGAACTCCGCCATTGATGCACTGTCACCATCGACACCACCATAAGATTGCTCAAACGTGATTCGCGTAGTCAGTGGGATTTTTGCTGTTTTACCTAATAATGACGAAAGATAAGCGGTGAGGATCATGACCCCTTTGGAGTGAATATTGCCACCTAGCTTCACGCTTCGCTCTATGTCCAGTACGTCACCCTCGCCAAACGATGTCGTTGCCGTAATGCGGTTCGGTGCGCCAAAACTGAAATCGTTGGTAGTGAGCACCGACAGTGCATTCACTTGGCCGACTTTCGACCCGTGGGTGTCTATCAGGGTTGTGCCTGTCGTAAAGCCTTCCATCACGTAATCGCGCAGACGACTAACACGCATATCGCGGCTCGCCAGTGCTTTTTCGACATGAGATGCACGGATAAGGTTGGATTTACCGCTGCGTGCTTGGTAGTTAGATTCACGCAGTAAGTTGGCAATGTCTGATGAGTGCAGAGACAGTTTGTCCTGATCGCCAGATTGACGAGAACTGTGCTCGATAATGCGACCAATCGCGCCCTGATCGCAATGCAGGAGGCTATTATCGTGGCATATGCTGGAGATGAACTTTGCGTATTTTAGTTCGCTGTCATCGTTTCGCGGCATGTCGTCTTCAAAGTCTGCCGTCACACGGAACAGTTCGCTGAATTCCGGGTCGTAATGTTGTAGTAGCGCGTACGTTTTGTAATCGCCAAACAGAATGATTTTGACGTTCAGCGGAATCGGCTCTGGTTCGAGAGAGATGGTGCCACTGAGGGTGATTTCTCGTTCCAGTGAGCTCAGGCTGACTTTACGCGAGCTTAAAGCACGCTTTAAGCCGTCCCACACATAAGGGCGTTCCAACACTTTTACGGCATCGATAAGTAACACACCGCCATTCGCGCGATGGATACTTCCCGGGCGAATTAAGGAGAAGTCAGTAAACACTGTGCCTTTGTAAGTGGCATTTTCCACGTAACCGAAAATATTGTGATACGTAGGGCTGTCTTCAACGATAATAGGGGGCACATCTTCATCTTGATCGACCAACACGTTGACTTGGTAGCGACGGGGAAGCTTTTTATCCAGTGCGGCATAAGCCAACCCTGCTTGCTCTTCACTTTCTTGCAGGAAAATATCGAGATTTTCGACGATATCACCTTGCATTGCCTTGAGGTATTTTTTCACCTGAGGCAAATCTTGATAGACATCGACAATTTTCTTAAACACGTGAGAAACGACGTCTGTGGCGACTTCTTCATCCAGTTTGAGCTGCTTCTCGGCGTATTGCTCTTCCCATTCGGTCAGCTTACGCACTAACCCACGAAGCTGTACTTCCAGCTCACGGATCACGGTATCGAACTGCGCTTGCTCTTTTTCTGGCAAGGCATCAAAGGTTTCTTCGGTGTGCGGCTCTTCACCGTCTAATGCAATGAACTGATAGTCACCGGTGGCCGTGATAGAAAGGCTAATGTTTTGCGTTTTTGCACTTTCGCTCAGTTCTTCCAACGCGCCTTCTTGCTGCTCGGCTAAGCGATTTTTTAGGATGTCGGCGCGTGAGTAGTACATCTCATTGTCGAAGGCCATTGGCAGAGAATTACTCAGCCTTGCCATGAGCTTCTCAATGTCTTTCTTGAGTTTCAAGCCCCTGCCTGCAGGTAATTGCAGTACGCTTGGCATGCGTGAATCCTGAAAGTTGGCGACATAACACCAATCGTAAACAGGGTGGCTATATTGCCAATGGCGACCAAGATAACGCATCACCATGGTGCGTTTGCCAAGGCCATTCTGACCTACCGCATAGATGTTGTAGCCCTTTTCTTGAATCGACATCGCGAACTCAACGGCTTGACGTGCCCGATCTTGGCCGACGATTTCGTCCAATGGCTCAAGATGCTTAGTAGAAGAAACGTTGAGTCGGTTGAGTTGTGAAGTGCGATAGAGCTTGTCACTGGTTAGTGGTGAGTGTGTCATAGCGCTCTCCTTACACTGATTTCTTTGTATAGAACCAGTGTAGCGCTGTTAACTTACTGATTTTGAGATAAAGAAGGGAGGACGTGTTGGCAATGTGGGCTGGCGCACTTTATTCGCCTGTATAAGGTGAACAAGTGCGCAAAAAACGTTCATGCTGATGGCGTTTGGATAGTTAGGTTGTGCGTTTTTTGTTATCGAAAGTTAATGCGCCGTCCATCCACCGTCGATAGCAATGGCTTGTGCTGTGATGTTTTTGGCACTTGGTGAGCTGAGGAAAAGAGCGGTATCGGTTAACTCGCGAAGGGCAATAAATGCTTTTTTGGGCATGGGCTTAAGCATGATGGTATTAATGACGTCTTCTTCGCTGATTTGGTGAGTCTGTGCCTGTGCGAGGATTTGGTTTTCAACCAAGGGTGTTTTGACATAAGAAGGGCAAAGCGTATTGATAGTGACGTCATGCTCTGCGCTTTCAAGAGCGATGGTTTTTGAAAAGCCCAGCAGGCCATGTTTAGCCGACACATACGCGGATTTATAGGGGGAGGCGACTAAGCTGTGAATGGAACCTACGTTGATAATCCGTCCAAAATTTTGCTCGTACATTTGCGGCAGAAAAGCCTTGGTTAACATCGCAGGACCCGTGAGTAATATGTCGATAATCAGTCGCCATTTATCTTCTGGAAATGTCTCCAATGCCGATACAAACTGAATGCCTGCATTGTTGATCAGTATGTCGACAGGCTCACCCGCACGATCGGGTGCGCTCGCAATGTGCTTGGGATCGGTGACATCGAGTGTAATGCCGTGCACGGGCGCATCAAAATCGCGCTTGAGCGTATCAACCGCTTCGCTTAGTGCGCTGGTGTTGATATCAGAGAGGGTGACGCGGTAACCCGCCTGTGCAAAACCTTGCGCCATACCAAAGCCAATACCGCTTGCGCCACCGGTGATAAAAACATGTTTTGCTGCCATCCGTGTTCTCCATAACGTTAGATAATCTATTTAAACTAAGCGCGAGTCACCACAGCGTCAATCCGCAGTATTACGCAATGGCTGCAGGAAATTGGAGATTTTGCTGATTTTTTAATGGGCTTTACTGGGTTTTAGTTTGCCGATCAGCGAAACAATACCCACCACGATCACACCTGCGATTAACCCGATAAGGCCATGAAGTAACGTTGGCAGCACCGCGGAAATGATATTGCCTAATGAAGGGATTAACGCGGTTTCCTGCGCGGCATCACCGATCCATTCAGACAGTAAATGCACGCCATGTGTCAGAATGCCACCACCCACCAAAAACATCGCAATAGTGCCCACTATAGAGAGGCCCTTCATTAATATTGGAGCGAATCCTAACAAGCCACGGCCAATCACTTGGACAATTGCGCCGCTTTTTTTGCTCAGGTATAAACCCGCGTCGTCGATTTTGACGATGATCGCCACCAAACCATAGACGCCAATCGTGATGATAAAGGCGATGCCAAACAGTGTGATCACTTGGGTAGGGAAATCACTGCCGGAAACGACGCCTAAGGTGATGACGATAATTTCGGCTGATAAGATAAAATCAGTGCGAATGGCACCTTTGACCTTTTGTGCTTCGTACTCGGCGGCGTTTAATGTGGCAGTGTTAAAATCGGTATCTTCAGGTGGCGGTGTGTGTGCTTTATCTTTGTCCTTCTTATGGAAAAAGGTGTGAATAATCTTTTCTGCGCCTTCAAAGCAAAGAAACAATCCACCTAGCATCAATAGCGGAGTGATAAGCCACGGGGCGATCGCACTGATTGCGAGGGCAGCAGGTACCAAAATAAGTTTATTGAGAAGGGACCCTTTGGCGACCGCCCAAACCACAGGCAATTCTCGGTCTGCTTTTACCCCCGAGACTTGCTCTGCATTCAATGCCAAGTCGTCACCCAAGACACCCGCCGTTTTCTTTACGGCCATTTTGCTCATGAGTGCGACATCATCAAGGATGGTCGCAATGTCATCGAGCAAGGTAAGCAGGCTAGCTCCAGCCATAGGATGTCTCCTCATCACATATGATTAGAGGCGGAAAACCGCCTCTAGTTTGTTGTCACTTGTTTGGGTATACATTGTTACCGCATCAAGAGCGTTACAATTGCTGCTCGATGGCTGATAGCAGTTTGTCGATATCTGCTTTTGTTACGTCTTTATGCGTAACAAAACGCATCGCTTTGTGCGCTGGCGACACCAAGATACCGTGTTCTTTCAGTTGGCTCGCAATGGCATGAATATCAATGTGAGACGCAACATCAGCATAGACAATGTTCGTTTGCACGGGATAGATAAAGGTATTGAAACCCTGAATTGCCCCTAGATTCTCCGACAGGTATCGCGCGTTGTCATGGTCATCTTTGAGACGTTCCACGTTTTCGGTCAATGCAATCATGCCCGCCGCCGCAAGAATACCCGCTTGGCGCATACCGCCACCGACCATTTTACGCAGACGACGCGCGCGCTGAATGTAATCCGCATCACCTAGAAGAAGCGAGCCGATTGGCGCACCTAAGCCTTTAGAGAGGCAGATGGTCATAGAATCGAAATGTTGACTGATTTCTTTGATATCGACTTCAAGCGCAACAGAGGCGTTATAAACACGGGCGCCATCCAAATGCAGCTTAAGCTTGTGCTGGTTGGCAAACTCACGTGCTTGTGCCAAATAGCTCATCGGGAGAACTTTTCCGCCGATGGTGTTTTCAAGACTCAACAATGTTGTGCGTGCAAAGTGGACATCGTCCGGTTTGACGGCTGATGCCAGTTTTTCAAAGCAAAGAGTGCCATCTTTGTTGTTTTCGATAGGCTGAGGCTGGACAGAACCAAGCACAGCTGCACCACCTGCTTCATATTTGTAATTGTGTGCTTGTTGCCCGCACAGGTATTCGTCACCACGATCACAGTGTGCAAGAATACCGAGCAAGTTTGCTTGTGTGCCAGAAGATGTAAAAACCGCAGACTCGAAACCGTGTCGTTCTGCTGCCCAACGTTCTAATTCGTTGACTGTTGGGTCATCACCATAAACGTCGTCACCCACTGGCGCATTCGCCATGGCATCACGCATTTTTTGGTCCGGTTGGGTTACTGTATCTGAGCGAAAATCAATCATTCCAAACTATCCTGATTACTACTATGATCGAACGACAAGACTACTCCTGATCGCTCAAAAAGTAATTACAAAACATAGCGAATTTCGCCCACGTCTATATGTTGAGCCATTCAATATTTGATGTTGATTGGCATAACGGAAGGCATTAAAAGGAACAACAATGGAGATGTCGTGGCTATTTATCTCGCTCGCGTGTTTGGTGACAGGTTTTTCTAAATTCTCCATAGGTGGGCTTGGCCTGATTATTCTTCCTCTCATGATGCTGGCCTTCCCTGGGCCTGAAGCACTTGGGGTGATCGTCCCGCTATATCTTCTCACTGACTTCGTTGCTGTGATGACTTACCGCAAAAATATCAATTGGGGTGTGCTGGCGAAATTACTGCCTTTTGGCGCCATTGGTGTGATGCTTGGTACCTATGTATTGGGGAGCATTGATTCGAGCACCTTTATGACCATGCTTGGCGTGCTCATATTTTCTTTGCTTGGCCTGTCACTTTGGCTTGATTACCATCCTTTACCGATATTCTCCCATCGATATGCCGCAGGTATTGCTGGTGGCCTTTGTGGATTTGTCGGTGTGCTTGCCAATGCAGCGGGGCCATTGATGGGGTTGTTTTTGCTCGAGCAGAAAATGGAAAAACACGCTTACGTTGCCACCCGTGTTTGGGCGTTTTTGACGCTGAATATACTTAAGATGGTGGGTTTGATCAGCCTTGGGCTTGTGAACATGGAAACGCTCGAAGCCAGTGCAGTGGGTTTGCCTGCATTATTTGTGGGCATGTTTATTGGCTACAAAGTTTTTGCGAAGATTTCAGCGGATCAACTTAAAGTCATCGTCCGGTGTGCAATATCACTTAGCGCGGCACATCTGCTTTTTTTCAAGTCTCAATAAGCAGTAGCTCGAAGCAGACAAACAGATACAGATAAACAAAAACCGCAGCCTAAACTGCGGTTTTTATTCGTGCATGCTTTGAGCATCACTATTTACGTAACCAGACGTCACTGACGCCAGGGGATTAGCTTTTTAGCTGTTGCCAGTAGCGGTTGTAAATGCGTACGGCATCGCCAACGTCATTGGTGAATTCACCTTTCTCCACATCACTATCCGTTGGGAAGATAACATTGTTCTCTGTGTATTCAGCGGACAGTTTTTCTTTCGCGCGTTTACTTGGAGCAGGGTAGCCAAGTTCTTCGACCATGGCTGCTTGGTTCTCTGGACGATACAGAAAATCAATAAACTGATGAGCCAGATCTATCTTCTCCGCGCCTTTGGGAATGATGAAGTTATCCATCCACAAAATTGACCCTTCTTCAGGATACACAAACTCGATGTTATCCATTTCAGCTTGGGCCATGTAGGCATTGCCGTTCCATTGCTGACCAATGCCTACTTCGCCCGTGACAAACGGCACGTGAGGCGCATCTGAATTGTAAACAACGACGCTTGGACGAAGGTCTTTTAGCATCTCGAAAGCTTCTTTGATTTCAGCTTCGTTGGTGGTGTTGATGCTGTAACCTTTGGCTTTCAAAGCCATGCCAAACACGTCGCGTACATCATCAAGCAGCATGATTTGACCGGAAAACTCAGGCTTCCACAAATCCGTCCATTTAGTGACGTTGCTTCCATCAACGATGTCACCGTTGTAGCTGATACCTGTGACGCCCCAAATATATGGCAGTGAATAATCGTTGTTCTTATCGAAAGGCTGACCCATTAAGCCAGGAATGATGTCTTTAACATGCGGGATTTTAGATTTGTCGATTATTGCCAGCATGCCTTCGTTGCTCATGCGCTCGATAAAGTACGTCGACGCGAATGCGAGGTCGTAGCCTTTACCGTTAAGCAATTTTAGCTTGGTATACATGGATTCATTGTTTTCAAACGTTGAATAGTTAACCCTAACACCGTATTCCTTTTCAAAAGCCGCAATGACTTCCATGGGCATGTATTCTGCCCAGTTGTAGATGTTAAGTACTTCGTTATTTGCTGAAACGCCGAAAGATACAGTTGCGGTAAGTGCGATGCTCGCCGCTTTCACCCCTTTAAGATTTAGGTTCATTGTGTTTCCCTGTAAGGCTATACCAAGCCGAAATTTGAACGCGCATCATCAAAAGTATTGCCACCAGTGTCAATCAGAAATCAGTTTAAAAAGTAACAATTTCTGTTTCTTACCAACGGCAGCAAATCTCCTTGCTAGTGCTGTGGAGGAGTGCGACTATTCGCCGTCTTTTTTTTCTACTCATGCAGGATTGAGTCACAAGATGGCAACAGAAAACGGGTATATCGACAGCTACTACCAAGCGACGGCAAATGTATTGCCTGAACAGCCAACATTGACTAACGATATCCAAGCGGATGTTTGCATTATTGGCGGAGGGCTGACAGGTACGAATGCGGCGATCGAACTTCGTAAGAAGGGAATGAGCGTCGTTGTGCTAGAAGGGCAACGCATTGCATTTGGCGGTTCTGGGCGTAATGGTGGACAGGCGCTTGTGGGCTATTGCCTTGGTCTGCGTGAAGTTGATGAAACTTATGGCCCAGAATGGGGTAAGCAGCTGTGGGATCTTTCCGTTGAATCCATCGATATCATTCGTGAGCGTATCCAAGAGTTCAACATTGATTGTGACTTTCAACAAGGTTACATCGAACTGGCGCTGAACAAAGGCCAAGAAGAAGAACTGAAATCGTGGCATGCGCTGAAACATGGACGCTATAACTATCCTGTCGCTCAGTGGTGGGATACGGACAAAATCGAACAAGTGGCGAACACGCGTCGATATCTTGGTGGTTTGTTCGATCCAAATAGTGGGCATGTTCACACCCTGAATTACACCCTTGGCCTTGCACAAGCGGCAATTTCTTCAGGTGCGGAAATTTACGAAAATAGCCCTGTCATCAAGATTGAAAAAGGGGCGGGAATCAACACAGTTAAAACCGCCACGGGTAGTGTAAAAGCCAAACAGGTTTTGCTTGCCTGTAATGCCTACCTCAATGGTTTGAACCGCAAAGCGCAATCTATAGTCTTACCGGTTGCCTCTTATATAGCCGTGACTGAACCGCTTGGAGACCGTCAACCTATTACTAATCAGATGGCGATGTCGGATCTGAATAATTGTTTGGACTACCTCCGACCGACTGCGGATGGACGAATTTTGTTTGGTGGTGTTAATCATCCGTTCAATGGTGAGTATTCGGACAGTCAGGAACGTTTGCGTCAACGCATGCTCAAAGTGTTCCCGCAATTGTCTGATGTGAAAATGGAATACCATTGGGGCGGATTGTTCGCTGTGACGCGCAGCTACATGCCCGAAATCACACATCTGGGTAACGATATATATACCGCCCATGGTTACACTGGCCACGGCGTAGGCTTAACTAACATTGCTGGACGTGTTGTTGCAGAAGCAATGGCGGGTCAAGCAGGGCGCTTCGACGTGTTTTCACGTATCAAACAAGGTTGGATTCCGACGCCAGAAGTCTTGCGTAAACCTGCGCTAGCGCTTGCGATTTGGAAATCACAACTGGAAGACGCTCTGGCGAAATAACTTTAGTTTTGCGTGTTATTTTGTGTGTCATAGAGAAGGGGGAGCGTTGCTTCCCTTTTTAATGGCAAAGCTTTAGTGGCTTCGCGTTAGTATCACCATGCACAATAAATGATATGTCCTTTTGATGAGTGCCTTGGAACCGTGCGAACAGACGTGGCTGTTTCTGCTTCTTTTCGCTACAGTATTGATGAACTGCAGGGCGAGTGTTGAGCGAAATGCATCAGAACGATCTTTTTGAACAGACGGGTTGGATTTCATTGCCTGATGGCAAACTTTACTGGCAGCCTGATTTCGTGGATGAATCAGAAGCAAGTACACTCTTTGATGCGTTACTTTCAACATTGCCGTGGCAACAACTCCCAATCAAAATGTATGGGCGTGAAGTGCTACAACCGCGTTTACAGGCGTGGTTTGGTGACTGCGGTTATACCTATTCCGGCCTTGCGCTTTCCCCAGCTCGATTTCCCCCTCTTATCGAACAACTAAAATCCAGATGTGAGCGCGTTTCTGGCACCGTGTTTAATTCGGTATTGGCAAATCTCTATCGCGATGGTCAAGACTATATGGGATGGCATCAGGACAATGAACCTGAATTAGGGGCTGAACCAAGTATTGCTTCACTCACGTTCGGAGAGGCTCGCCGTTTTGTGTTGAAGCATATTCATACCGGAGAAAAGCGAGAGTTTGAATTAGGATCAGGCTCCTTACTCATAATGGCAGGTAAAACTCAGAGTTATTGGCAGCATACGCTCCCGAAAACCGCGAAAATGAAAGGCCCCAGAGTTAATCTCACCTTCCGCAATATTATTTAGTCGGCCAAATTCAGCCTAATAAAGGCTCGAAATGGTTGATTTATGTCGTCTTTGCCGTGATTTTGAGCGAACGAACTTTTTTTTATCAAATAGTGTTGACTAGATCACGTGAATCCGTAGAATGCCCACCCATACCGCAGCGGGAAGAAATTTCCAGATGCGAATGGACAAAGGCGCGTTGGCAGAGTGGCTATGCAGCGGATTGCAAATCCGTGTACCTCG
>NZ_JBGONO010000033.1:0-54767 GCF_041439165.1 Enterovibrio sp. FF113
TTGGACATAAAAAGACCCCCAATAATTGGTCGTCCAACTATTGGGGGTCAGTTCAATTGCAGGCCTTTTTATTTTATTTCAGTCCCTTGCCTTAATTATTTGGCTTGGTAATTATCCAACCATTGCCTGAGCACGTTGAGATCATGACTGTAGCCTTCTTTGATTTCATCAACCCAATCAGTGATATTCTCCCACCATGCAGGCAGTTCAGGCGATTGCGCTTTCTGTGCCACTTTCTGAATGTGCTTCAACCCAATGGAACCAGCAGCCCCCTTGATTTTATGCGCTTCACTGGCGATACCGTCCTGATCTTTCGCCATCATGTTGCTATCAAGGATCTTAAGGTAGTCCGGCATAACCTGCTCAAACATCTCAATGCTTTGGTAAACAGGCGCGGCGCCAACTATGTCAACGTAGGAAGTCAACATGTCGATATCCAACAAGGTATCAAACAGATCGTTTCCTGACACTGTCTGACGTGTCTCAATCATCACTTCTTGATCGACTGAGCATTGCAACGCCAAGCGTTCAATAACACCCGTTACCGCAGCAACACTGATCGGTTTACTGATCGCGTCGTCCATGCCTTTACGGATGTATTCCGTTTTGTCTTTGATCACATTGGCCGTTAGGGCAACCAGTGGCGGAAGCACTGCATCACTGTCTCTGAGCTGTCTGGCAATATCAAAGCCCGTCATGTCAGGCAATTGAATATCCAATAGCAAAAGATCAAAGTGGGCGGTTGGGAAGGCGGTTAATGCCTCGTGACCAGTGCGAGCAACCGTCACCGTATGACCCAAGCTTTCCAGCAGGTTCACTGCCACGGTGATATTAAGTTCAATGTCTTCGACCAAAAGAATATGTAGCGGACTTTGCTCAGCGATCACCACTTCCGTGTTCACTGCAGCTTCGCAAATGGGCACAGCCAAAGAAACAGTAAATGTACTGCCCTCGCCTACTTCAGTATCTACCGTGATATCCCCGCCCATCAAACGTGCCAGCTTGCGTGATACGGCTAATCCGATGCCAGTACCCACGGCATGCAAATTGTCTTCGCCTTGCTGAACTTGGTAGTACATGGCAAAAATCTTCGACACTTCATCTTCAGGGATCCCTATCCCGCTATCTTCAATATCAAATTGCAAATAGGCCGTGTCATCTTCCACATCGCAGCTAACGGTGACATTCACCGCCCCTTGCTTAGTAAACTTCACCGCGTTACCGACTAAATTCCATAAGATTTGGCGTAATCGCGTAGCATCCACTTTTACTGATGCAGGTAACGAGGTGAGCCTATCAAGACTGAATCTCAGCCCTTTTTGCTCAGCCATCAAGGCGCTGATGTTATCAATTTCCGAGACAAAATCAGGCAGGTCGACAGGCTCTGGCATCAGAGAGAGTCGGCTACGATCTGATTTATCCAAATCAATAATGTCGTTAAAGATATTGCCCAGAGTGATCGCGCTGACATGAATGGTACGCAAGTAGCCGAGTTGCTCTTCAGAGAGCTTAGTATCAAGCAGCATACGGCTTAGGCCAACGATGCCATTTAATGGCGTACGCAGTTCATGGCTAATGGTAGAAATAAACGCGGTTTTGTCCTGACTCGCTTTCTCAAGCGCGTCTTGGTAGCGCTTGCGTTCCGTGATCTCTCGACCAAAGCCAACCAATCCCAAGCGACGCCCATCACGTGCATAAAACGGCAGTTTACGCAGCTCAAAATAGGCTTTGCGCCCATCTTTGTATTCCAGCCACTGTTCATAAGTGAGTGATACGCTGTTATCGAACACTTGCTGATCGGTTTCGACGACCTTGCTCGCCACATCTTCGCTATAGACGTCCCAAGGTGTTAGCCCGACCAAATCGCTTTCTGTCTTGCCTGTTAATTCTTCCATGGCTTTATTACAGCCAGAGAATTTCCCTTTTTCGTTACGGTAGTAAATCAAGTCAGGGGAGGCATCGATGAAAGAGCGCAAGAGTGCCGTCTGCTCGGCAAGCTCCACCTGTGCTTTCTCACGTTGATAAACCTCATTCTCCAAATCTACCATCGCCTCTTCGCGTGCTTCTTCTGCACGCTTTCGCTCTTCAATTTCAAGATTGAGCTGAGTAATGTTGTCAGTGAGTTGTCGGTTAAGCTCCATATCACGCGAGCGCATTTCTTCAAGTTTGGATACTAGCTTGGTCAATCGCTGACGCGACTCCTCCAACTGATCCACCACGACAGAAAGAAAATAAACCGCCCAAGGTGTAATAAGGAGACCAAAAAAGACCGAGCGGACGATATCGCTATCATGCACCGTCCCATTGAGGAAAAGAGTGATCCCAACTTGAACAATAACGGCAAGCGCCACCAGCGCGAGTGCCAGCAACATGCTGAAGCGAACAATGCCGAGCTTTACCAGCAAATCGACATAATATTGCGCCAAGAGTTTTATTTGCTTCATTGAACTTCCTGATCAACGTGAGTTGCAGCCATGATAGCCTTGAGTGTCAGGAAGAAAAAGGAAAAGGCGCGAGGTATTTTGTTACGCGCATAACAACGATGCACCGAGCTATGCGGGAAGATTTAAACGGTTTCTTTCACCGTCTGAGACGCTGAAGCGATTTGGTCACGTCCTGCGTTTTTAGCGCGATACAGAGCTCTATCAGCCATGGAAACCAAATCACCATAGTCTTGCCCCGCCTGAGGTCGTAATGTCGCCACGCCTTGGCTCAAGGTCAGCGCTTCTGACACTGCAGAAAATGCATGAGGCATACCCGCCAGTGTTAGCTCATGTGAGATATTTTCCGCTACCACAAGCGCTCCTTGCTCGGTGGTACTAGGAAGCAAAATCGCAAACTCTTCACCACCATAGCGAGCCACGGCATCAAGAGGGCGACGGATAACGTTCTGGAAGACTTGAGCGACGCGCCTCAATGCCTCGTCACCTTGTTGGTGACCATAGTTATCATTATAGGGTTTGAAATAATCGATATCACACAGGATCAGAGACAACGGCTCCTGCTCACGAATATGTGATTGCCACATCTTCACTAGCTGCTCATCAAAGCTGCGTCGGTTAGCCACTTTGGTTAATCCATCTACAAAGCTAAGCTCTTCGAGCTCCATGATGGCGTCAGCCAATTCCTGCTGCGTGGCTTTGCGTGCGGTGACATCACGAGCAATGACCAATACGCCAATCGTCTCGTCCGTTGGGTCACTGAACTGCGTTTTCGTCAGCTCATACCAAACCTGAGAGCCATCACGCTTCATGACCAAGTCTTCGTATTTAATGGTTTCGCCGTTGTCCAATACCGGGTGATCAATTTTTTGGTGTTGAGCCAAAATCTCCGGATCCATCAAATCAGCAGCATGTTCGCCTTCAAGATCGTCATGCATGGCCCCCATGGCCTCAGCAAATGCGGCATTGCCCCCGAGAAATTCATAGTCTTTGTTATATATGCCAATCGGGTCGACACTGGCTTTGAAGATAGATGTCAGCACATTGCTGTGCTTTTTCAGTTGCTGCTCAACTTCCTGGCGGGCTTCTATCTCCTGCTCCATCACCTGACGCATCATGTGCCAGTTGGTAACATCATGACTGATACTCAAGGTGCCATAGATAACATGGTTGTCGTCGCGTAACACGGTTTGACTGGTTTCAAGTAAACAGCTATCCCCATTCGGATTAGTGGTCCAGCTTTGTTGGGTACGACGACCTTCAATTTCTTCTTGTGCGCTAAAGAACACACCTTCTTCTTCGCGACCTTTCCAAAAGCGATCGAACGCCACATTGGAACCGACAATACGGCCTTGGCGGTCTTGAAAACACACCAGTTCAGCCAGTGAATTAATCACGCTGCGAAAAATTTGGCTATCATTTTCAACAAACGGTTCGCTGTAAACCGAGTCAGATTCAGGCTCCAACGAAACAATCCAAGCGCGCTGACCATTGCACCATACTGGCAGGCCAGAAAAACGCGCATTGCGTCGTGCATGCTTGTCGAACCCAGAACGAAAATCAGGCGTCACTTCGATAAAAGGTAGGGGCCAGCGCCGATTGGCCAGCAAGGTGTCGATAGTCTTTCGTTCGCGATCGCCGTCAATATGAAACGAATTATTGTGCTGAGAGATATTGAACAGGCGCACAAAACTGCGGTTAGCATAGAGAATGCTGCCGTCACTCTCGCTCACCATCGCTTTAGGAGAGTGAAGGTTGGCCAGATAGGCTTGCCACGTTTTTGCCGACACCACACGCCGACGGGAAACCCAGAACGATCCCAGGAAAAAAATCACCGATAGCATTAATACCGCTATGGGCATCCACTCACTCATTCATCCATCCTTCGGCCATCATCCTTGAAGCAGCATCATTTTTTTGAATTAACATCACGCTTCATCTTGCCACATGGATATGAAAGAACACGAACAAGGCTTATCTATTTTGCGAACAATTAAGCATTAGTCGCATTAACGCACAAAGTGAAAAGCATCTCCAACCAGACTGCCTTGCGCACCTTTTACTGTCAATGCACGCGCAATATCTGTCATTGCCAGCCAGCGATTTTCACACCACGCCGGCGCCAACAAGGTCGGCTTTCTCGCACTTGCAGATACACGGTGATAGACCACGTTAGAGGGCGTACGTAAGATCATCTCGGACGCACTCTCTGCATAATCGTCCAAAGATATCGCCTGCAAGCGACCAGCACGCCACGCCTTCGCCATGATGCTACCTTCAACAATGTGCAAAGGATGAAGCTTTATCCCGTCAGTCCCCGTTTCAATGACGCGGTCCATGGTGCGAATGTGATCGCTTGCCGTGTCGCCCGGCAGGCCAACAATCAGATGCGTACACACATTCAAGCCCAATGCTCGAGCGCGACGAGTGATCTTGTCATAACACGCAAAATCATGACCACGATTGATACGCTGGAGTGTTTTATCATTCGCCGTTTGCAAACCCAGTTCCAGCCAGATTTCATACCCTTGATCTTTGTAGCTAGCGAGAAGATCCAATACTGCATCCGGCACACAATCTGGTCGCGTTCCTACACAGAGGCCAACAATGTCAGCATATTTCAATACTTCTTCATACATGGCTTTTAGTTTTTCGACTTCTGCGTAAGTGCTGGTATAGGCCTGAAAGTACGCGAGGTAACGTTTCGCACGATCAACGCCAAGAGCGCGCTGAGAAAGCTGCGCTGACACTGAAAGTTGCTGGGCGGTTTCGTCTGCAAATGACGCGACATGACAGAAAGTACAGCCTCCACGACCGATCGTACCATCACGATTAGGACAGCTAAATCCACCATGAAGCGAGAGCTTATGAACTTTTTCGCCATACCTGCGTTGTAAATCCTGACCAAAGGTATTCACCAAATGATGAAGTTCCATCGTCGACCGCCTGTGTTATTGGGTTAAATGAGGAGGGAGGAAAAAAGCGCGCGATGTTATCACCAATGGTTCCGACAAAACCTCGATCAAATCAATATTGGCTCAAACTTTCATCACTCTAATGAAAGTTAATTACATTTCATTTACACATCAAACTTGCCAAATTCTCAGTAAAAATATCGATATTCACTCCTGGTGCCCTATAGTGGTTTTCTATTCACTATTTTCGAAAATCTACTCTTGTGGTGACGATTGCAGAGCAATTGATTGGCAACTTTTTATGGTAATTAAATTTCGACATATGTAGGATAGCTACAGCTGCGTCTAAATTGTGAGCAATATAATTCGCGAAATATGGCACTAATCCAGTGGCTTATTTGGCAATTCAAATGAAACGCAGCATAACTGCATAGGATTGCAGAACGGAGAAGGTTACTACTATTGAGTCAGTGACCGGGTTTGGGTACCGCGAATAGACACATTTTGTCTGTTCAAACTTGGCACCCGCTCAGTCTGTGCCCGCAACAGGTACGGCAAGGGAAGACAAATGCTCCCGCTGCATTTGTGTCAACTGGAAGGACGTAAAAATGACAGATTCAGTGCTACGCACAGAGGGGCTCTATGTGCCCGAAATGGAACACGATGCCTGTGGTATTGGCTTCGTAGCCCACTTGAAAAACAGAAAATCCCACGGGATTGTCACTCAAGCACTTGATATGCTCGCCCGCATGGAACACCGTGGCGGTCAAGGCTGTGACCCATGTAGTGGTGATGGTGCAGGTATTCTTTTACAAAAACCTCACGAATTCTTACTCGAAGAAAGCCGTAAGCTTGGCGTTCAATTGCCATCTGCTGACAAATACGGTGTTGGTGTTATGTTGTTCCCAAGGGATGAAAACAAACGTCAACAATGCCGTGAAATCTTCGAGCGCAACGCAGCACGCCTTGATCTAGAAGTTATCGGTTACCGCGAACTGCCAACCGATAATTCAATGATCGGTGCAGACCCGCTCAGCACAGAGCCTCATTTCGAGCATGCATTTGTTACTGGTGGTGATCACCTTTCTCTCGACGCACTCGAACGCAAGCTATTTGTACTGCGTAACTATACTGTCCGCGTTTGCTTGGAAAGCGTCTCTAACATTGGCGACGATTTCTACATTAACTCTTTTTCTGCCAAGACACTGGTTTACAAAGGCCAGTTGACCACAGAGCAAGTGCCACAGTACTTCTTAGACTTACAAAACCCGTCTATGGTCACGGCGCTGGCATTGGTTCACTCTCGCTTTTCAACCAACACCTTCCCAAGATGGCGACTGGCACAGCCTTTCCGTAACATCGCTCACAATGGTGAAATCAACACCGTTCGCGGTAACTTGAACTGGATGAAAGCACGTGAAGCACTGCTGGAATCAAAACTGTTCAGTGACCAAGAGCTCAAAATGTTGCTGCCTATCTGTCAAGAAGGCGCATCAGACTCAGCTAACTTCGACATGGCACTAGAACTGTTAACACTTTCTGGCCGCAGCATGCCGCACGTACTGATGATGATGGTGCCGGAAGCATGGCAAGAGAAGAAAGACATGGACCCGAAACTCCGTGCTTTCTATCAATTCCACGCCAACATCATGGAACCTTGGGATGGCCCAGCCTCACTATGTTTCACTGATGGCGTTAAAGTTGGTGCAACGCTTGACCGTAATGGCCTGCGTCCTAGCCGCTATACCGTGACAAAAGATGATTACCTCATCATGGCCTCTGAATCAGGTGTGGTAGACATCGAACCAGAAAACATTCACTTCCGTGGCCGTCTGCAACCAGGTCGCATCTTCGTTGCTGATTTGGAACAAGGTCGCATCATCTCTGATGAAGAAGTGAAAAATGAAATTGCTTCTGCTCAACCATACCAAGAGTGGGTTGAGAAGAACTTGCTTCATCTGGACAAGCTTCCAGAAGCAGGCACCAAGAACCACCAGCCATCCCCTGAACGCTTGCTACATCATCAACAAGCTTTCGGCGTGACATCAGAAGAAGTAAATGAAATTCTGCTGCCTATGGCCAAAGACGGGAAAGAGCCGTTAGGTGCAATGGGCGCTGACTGGCCGCTAGCGGTTCTGTCGCACCAATCTCAGCATCTGTCTAACTACTTCAAGCAGCTATTTGCGCAGGTGACCAACCCGCCGATCGACCCGATCCGCGAACGTATGGTGATGTCGCTTAAAACCTACTTGGGTCAAGATCAGAACCTGCTGATTGAAACACCAGAACACTGCCGTAAAGTTGAACTGGAAACCCCAGTACTCAGCAATGCAGAACTAGAAAAACTGCGCGCCATTGATAACGATCACCTCCAAGCAAAAACGTTGGATATCGTTTTCCGTGCAAGCGGCGAAACAGGCAAACTTGAGCGCGCGCTGAAGCGTATTTGCCAATACGCTGAAGATGCCGTTAACGACGGTTACTCAATCATTTTGCTGACTGACCGTGCCGTGAACTCAAACCACGCCGCCATCCCAGCGATGCTGGCTGTTGGTGCTGTTCACCACCATCTGATCCGCAAAGGCTTGCGTGCAAAAGCCGACATCGTTATTGAAACCGGTGACGCGCGTGAAACCCATCACTTCGCCACACTTGTTGGCTACGGTGCAAATGCTGTTAACCCGTACCTGGTCTACGAAACTTTGGTCGATTTGCAGCGTACCAAGAAGCTCGATCCTCAAGCTGATGTAGATGTGCTGTTCGAGAACTACCGCAAATCTATCAATGCTGGCCTGCTGAAAATCTTCTCGAAGATGGGTATTTCTACCCTGCAGTCCTACCATGGCGCTCAGATTTTTGAAGCACTAGGCATCAGCAAAGCCGTGGTTGATAAGTACTTCACCGGTACCGTTTCACGCATCCAAGGCTTGAGCATTGACGACATTGCCAAAGAAGTGTTGGTTCGTCACCGTGTCGGTTACCCAACACGTGAAATTCCAGTTCAAATGCTAGATGTAGGTGGTGTTTACCAGTGGAAACAGCGTGGTGAAAAACACCTGTTTAACCCTGAAACGATCCACTTACTTCAAAATTCAACACGCAACAAAGACCTCAAGCAATTTAAAGAGTATTGCCACGCAGTTGATAGCCAAGGTGATGATGCAGCGACACTGCGCAGCCAGTTCGACTTTGTGAAAAACCCTGCAGGAAGCATTCCTCTGGAAGAAGTCGAGTCGATTGAAACCATCTTGAAGCGCTTTGCAACAGGTGCTATGAGCTTTGGTTCTATCTCTCACGAAGCGCACTCAACCCTTGCTGTCGCTATGAACCGCATCGGTGCGAAATCGAACTCCGGTGAAGGTGGTGAAGACCCAATCCGTTTCGATAAGAAAGAAAACGGCGATTGGGAGCGCTCGGCAATCAAACAGGTTGCTTCTGGCCGCTTCGGTGTGACCTCTTACTATCTGACCAACGCCGCTGAAATCCAAATCAAAATGGCACAAGGCGCGAAGCCTGGCGAAGGTGGTCAGCTACCAGGTCATAAAGTTGATGATTGGATTGGTCGTACGCGTCACTCAACCCCAGGGGTTGGTCTGATTTCGCCACCACCACACCATGATATTTACTCCATCGAAGATTTGGCGCAGCTGATCTACGACCTGAAAAATGCCAACCGCGAAGCACGTATTAACGTCAAGTTAGTATCAGAAGCCGGTGTCGGTACGATTGCATCAGGCGTTGCGAAAGCAAAAGCCGATGTCGTGCTGATTGCAGGTTTTGATGGCGGTACAGGTGCATCGCCACTGTCGTCGATCAAACACGCAGGTCTGCCTTGGGAGCTGGGTCTAGCGGAAACGCACCAAACGCTGCTCAAGAATGGTCTTCGTAACCGTATCGTCGTGCAATCAGATGGCCAGATGAAAACACCTCGTGACCTTGCCGTCGCAACCTTGCTGGGTGCTGAAGAATGGGGCGTCGCGACAGCAGCGCTGGTTGTTGAAGGTTGTATCATGATGCGTAAGTGTCACCTCAACACCTGTCCTGTTGGTATCGCAACCCAAGACAAAACCCTGCGTGAGCGCTTTGACGGCCGCGTAGAAGATATCGTTACCTTCTTCACTTACATGGCCGAAGGCTTGCGTGAAGTGATGGCAGAGCTTGGCTACCGCACTATCAACGAAATGGTCGGCCAATCTCAGCACCTGAAAGTGCGCAGCGATGTGGGCCACTGGAAATACAAAAACCTCGACCTCAATGTTGTTCTTCACAAAGAAGAGCCACGTGAAGGCGACGGCATGTATTGCCAACGCGAACAAAACCACAGCTTGGAAGCCGTTCTAGACCGCCGTCTGATTGAAGCCGCATCTAGCGCGCTTTATGAAGGCCGTAAGGTTGATACAGAATTTGCTATCGTCAACACAGACCGTAGTGCCGGCACCATGCTGTCGAACGAAATTTCGAAGATCTACAAAGACCAAGGCTTGCCACAACAAATGAACGTGAAGTTCAAAGGTTCGGCGGGTCAAAGCTTCGGTGCATTCCTTGCTAAAGGTGTGGCGTTCGAAGTGGAAGGTGATGCGAACGACTACTGGGGTAAAGGCTTATCTGGCGGCACCTTGGTGCTGTACCCAGACGCGAAAAGTGACATCATCGCAGAAGACAACATCATCGTGGGTAACGTCTGTTTCTACGGTGCAACCTCTGGTGAGTCATTCATTCGCGGTGTAGCGGGCGAACGTTTCTGCGTACGTAACTCCGGTGCAAAAGTCGTTGTCGAAGGTATCGGTGACCATGGTTGTGAATACATGACAGGTGGTGTGGCTGTCGTTCTAGGCCAAACGGGTCGTAACTTCGCCGCAGGCATGAGTGGCGGTGTTGCTTATATCTGGGATCAGTTTGAGAACTTTGAGTCCAAACTCAATCCTGAGCTGGTTGATTTGGATCCGCTTGACGCTGAAGACATTGAGTTGCTGAAAGAACTGATTGGTAAACACCAAGCATTCACAGGCAGTTCAGTCGCAGAGACCTTCATGTCTAACGTTGAAGAGAACCTCAAGCGCGTTGTTAAAGTCATGCCGCGTGATTACAAAGCGGTACTGGAACAACGTAAAGCGGAAGCCGAAAACAAGGAAGAAGTGGAGGCTGTAAATGGGTAAGCCAACAGGTTTTATGGAATTTGGCCGTGAATTACCGGCCAAGAAAGATCCGGCTGTTCGTATTCAAGACAACAAGGAATTTGTCCTGAACGAAGAGTTTGGCAAAAAAATTAACGAGCAATCGTCACGCTGTATGGATTGTGGTGTCCCGTTTTGTCATAACGGCTGCCCAATCGGTAACATCATTCCAGAGTTTAATGACGCGGTATATCGTGACAGCTGGGAAGAAGCGTGGAACATCTTGAGTTCAACCAATAACTTCCCAGAGTTCACTGGTCGAGTATGTCCCGCGCCTTGTGAAACATCGTGTGTGTTGGGCATTAACCAAGATCCGATTACTATCTGTAACATTGAAAAGACCATTGTTGAAACGGCCTACCGTGACGGCTATGCCAAGCCGAAGATCCCAACATCTCGCACAGGCAAGAAAGTCGCCATCATCGGTTCAGGCCCTGCCGGTCTGTCTGCTGCAGAACAGCTAAACAGTGCAGGTCACAACGTGACTGTGTTTGAGCGCGATGAAAAAGTCGGTGGCCTACTTCGTTTCGGTATCCCTGATTTCAAACTGGGCATGGATATTATTGATCGCAAGATCAATCTAATGGCCGAAGCGGGTGTTGAATTTGTGGTTAACGCGCACGTGGGTGTCACTGTTAACGCACAGCAAATTCGTCAAGATTTCGATGTTGTACTGCTAACGGGTGGCTCAACCGTGCCACGCGATTTACCTATTCCAGGTCGCGATTTGAAAGGTGTTCACTTCGCGATGGAATTTCTCGGTCAAAACAATCGCCGTGCAAACGGCATGGATTTGAAAACCGAAGAAATTCACGCCAAAGACAAGCACATTGTCGTCATTGGCGGTGGTGATACCGGTTCTGACTGTGTGGGGACATCAAATCGCCACGGTGCAAAAAGCATTACACAGGTTGAGATCATGCCGATCCCGCCTGAAAAACGCCCGGCGAATATGCCTTGGCCGCAATATCCAATGATCATGCGCACATCGACTTCTCATGAAGAAGGTTGTGACCGTCATTGGAACATCTTGACCAAAGAGTTTATCGGTGATGATGCGGGCAATGTAAAAGCCCTGCGCATCTCTGACATTGTTTGGAAAGATGCAGCGCCAGGTGAACGCCCAGGCTTTGAAGAAATAGCAGGGTCAGAGCGCGTCATCCCTTGCGACCACGCATTCCTTGCTATGGGTTTCTTGCACCCAGAGCCACAAGGTGTGCTGGCGCAGCTTGATGTTGCTATCGATGATCGTGGCAATGTCGCGACAACCAGCTACCAGACTAGCCAAAAAGGTGTCTTTGCTGCAGGCGATATGCGTACCGGTCAGTCACTAGTCGTACGTTGTATCAACGAAGGCCGAGAGTGCGCCCGTGCTGTCGATACTTATCTGATGGGAGACACGCATCTTGAAGCCAAAGCGGACTCCTTGATGCTCTCTGCATAATTATAAGTAAGTGTTATCTTCCAGTTTTGCCAGCCCCTGCGGCTGGCTTTTTTCTTTCCGATATTTTTTAGTGATAGTAGCCTCAGACTAATCCAGCCTTTCAGCAAATAAAACTCACTGCTAATACACCAAAAACCATTGACTTTCTTCCTAGCAATCTCTGCGACTTACTTAAAAAAACCGCGATAAAACACTGACTTCAAATGCCATTTTCGATATATATCCCTGTTAATAGGTGAAGTTAATGTCATGTGACGAAATTTGACCTGATCATCAATAATCGATAACGTGCAGGGTTGGAACAACTACTATCCATCTCAGTTATTCGATAAACAATGTCAGGAAGACATAAAGAACTGCAGTCACTGCTTGGAGCAGTCGCAAGGGAGAATTGCAATGTCGCTGTATGATCCGATGCTGGAAAAAGACAACTGTGGCTTTGGTTTGATCGCCCATACCGAGGGCGAAGCTAGCCACAAACTTGTCCGCACAGCCATATCCGCACTAGACCGAATGACCCACCGAGGTGCCATCAATGCAGATGGTAAAACCGGTGATGGTTGTGGATTATTGCTTCAAAAACCCGATGCTTTTTTCCGCATCATTGCCGAAGAGAACGACTGGACGCTCAGTAAGCTCTATGGCGTGGGGATGATATTTCTAAGTAAAGACCCGGAAAAAGCCCAACGAGCAAAAGCGATTTTCGCCCGCGAAATTGAAGCAGAAACCCTGTCCATTGTGGGTTGGCGTGAAGTACCGACCAATCATGATGTGCTGGGCGAAATTGCCCTCACCTCAGTGCCGACCATAGAACAAGTCTTTATTAATGGTCCTGCAGGCTGGCGCGCACGCGATTTAGAACGTCGCTTGTATATTGCCCGCCGCCGCGCTGAAAAAGCGATACAAGACGACAATGATTTTTATATCACAAGCCTTTCGACCCGTACGATCGTCTACAAAGGCCTGTGCATGCCAGCCGATCTACCAAGGTTCTACCTTGATCTTGCGGATCTCCGTTTAGAGTCTTCTATCTGCTTGTTCCACCAGCGTTTCTCAACAAACACGACGCCTCGATGGCCATTGGCTCAACCCTTTCGCTATTTGGCGCACAATGGTGAGATCAACACCATTGAAGGCAACAGACAGTGGGCTCGAGCACGTGCCTACAAATTTAAGTCGCCACTTTTACCCGACCTTTCTGAAGCGGCACCCTTTGTAAACGAAACAGGGTCTGACAGCTCAAGCCTCGATAACATGCTTGAAGTCTTCCTTGCTGGCGGCATGGATCTGTTCCGAGCGATGCGCATGCTCGTGCCGCCTGCTTGGCAAAACCACCCCGACATGCCAGAAGATCTGCGTGCCTTTTATGATTTCAACTCCATGCACATGGAGCCGTGGGATGGCCCAGCGGGTATCGTGATGTCAGATGGGCGCTATGCCGCCTGTAACCTTGATAGAAATGGCCTTCGACCGGCACGCTATGTGGTGACCAAAGATAAATTGATCACCCTGGCATCAGAAGTCGGCATTTGGGATTATGCGCCTGATGAAGTGGCCGAAAAAGGCCGTGTTGGCCCTGGAGAGCTGCTTGTTATCGACACTTTTGAAGGTGAAGTTTGGCACTCCGCTGACATCGATAACGATCTCAAAAGTCGCCATCCTTACAAGGCTTGGCTAGATAAAAACGTTCGCCGTTTAACCCCATTTGAAGACATGGATCCCGCTGACCGAGCAGGTCAACGCGCCATGGAAGACGACGAGTTACATATCTACCAAAAACTCTTTGGCGTTTCAGGCGAGGAACTCGATCAAGTATTGCGCGTTTTAGGTGACATAGGCCAAGAAGCCACAGGATCAATGGGCGATGACACACCAATGGCTGTGTTGTCTTCAAAATCGCGAAATGTGGCAGACTACTTCCGTCAAAAATTCGCCCAAGTAACCAACCCGCCAATCGACCCACTGCGTGAAAATCATGTTATGTCACTCGCGACCTCAATTGGCCGTGAGAAGAATGTGTTCTCAGAGACAGATGGCCACGCACATCGCGTTGCGTTTAAGAGCCCTGTTCTGCTCTATTCTGACATGGTGCAGCTACTTGAATTGGACGATGAATACTACCGCAACAGCATCATCGACATTAACTTCAATCCTGAAGAAAAAGACCTCCAACAAGCGATTGTAGCGATGTGCGATCAGGTTGAACGTGTCGTACAAGACGGTACTGTATTAGTCGTGCTCTCTGACCGTGGCATCGCAAAAAACAAACTGCCTATTCCAGCCGCAATGGCGGTCGGCGCGGCGCAACAACGTTTGGTCAATGCAAACCTGCGTTGCGATGCCAACATCGTGATAGAAACGGCATCGGCGCGTGACCCTCACCAATTCGCGGTACTGCTCGGATTTGGCGCAACGGCGGTTTATCCGTACTTGGCTTACGAATCGATTGGTAAAATGATCGAGAATAAGATCATCGACAAAACCATGGCAGATGCCCTGTTGAATTTCAGAAATGGTATTCAAAAAGGCCTGTTCAAAATCATGTCGAAGATGGGCATTTCCACCATCGCCTCCTACCGTTGCTCGCAGCTTTTCGAAGCCGTTGGTCTAAATGACAACATCGTTAATCTGTGTTTCAAAGGTGTTGCGAGCCGAATTCAGGGCGCTGACTTTGATGATTTCCAGCAAGACTTAGTCAATTTATCGCGCCAAGCATGGTTAAAGCGCAAGCCCATTGATAATGGTGGATTGCTGAAATACATGCATGGCGGCGAATACCATGCTTACAACCCAGACGTGGTCAATAACCTGCAAGCTGCGGTTAAATCTGGCGACAGCATCGATTACAAAACGTATGCCGATACCGTCAATAATCGCCCAGTGTCATCACTGCGCGATCTCATGCGTATCAAACCAGCTGACACGCCGACAGCACTTGACGACGTAGAGCCAGCGAGCGAACTGTTTAAACGCTTTGACTCAGCAGCCATGTCTATTGGCGCACTAAGCCCTGAAGCACACGAAGCGCTTGCCATTGCCATGAACCGCCTTGGCGGCAATTCAAACTCTGGCGAAGGTGGCGAAGATCCTCGACGCTTTAACACGGAGCGTAACTCGCGGATCAAGCAAATTGCATCCGGCCGTTTTGGCGTCACACCGCATTACCTAACAAATGCCGATGTGCTTCAAATCAAAGTAGCGCAAGGCGCAAAGCCAGGTGAAGGAGGACAACTCCCCGGACACAAAGTCACCGCAGAAATTGCGCAATTGCGCCACTCAGTGCAAGGCGTGACGCTGATTTCTCCACCGCCACACCATGACATTTACTCAATCGAAGATTTGGCTCAGCTCATCTTCGATCTAAAACAAGTCAACCCGAGTGCATTGGTTTCGGTGAAACTGGTTTCCGAACCCGGCGTCGGCACGATAGCAGTGGGTGTCGCCAAAGCTTACGCTGATTTGATCACCATCTCCGGCTATGACGGTGGCACAGGGGCAAGCCCACTGACATCGGTAAAATACGCGGGTAGTCCTTGGGAACTCGGCCTTGCTGAAACGCAACAAGCCTTGGTGGCGAATGGCCTTCGCCATAAAATACGCTTGCAAGTGGATGGCGGTTTAAAAACGGGATTAGACATTATCAAGGGTACCATTTTGGGTGCAGAAAGCTTTGGTTTTGGTACTGCGCCTATGGTCGCCTTAGGGTGTAAATACCTTCGTATTTGTCACCTTAATAACTGCGCGACAGGGGTTGCGACGCAAGATGACACTCTGCGCCGCGAATACTTCAAAGGGCTGCCAGAACAAGTCATGAACTTCTTCAAAGGTCTTGGCGAAGAAGTCCGTGAATTGATGGCGCTACTTGGGGTTGAAAAACTCACTGACCTTATCGGTCGCACCGATCTTCTTGAGGTGGTCGAAGGCTTTACAGCCAAGCAGCTCAAGCTTGATTTGAGCCATATTTTGGAAAGCCCAACGCCAGTAAAAGGCAAAACGGTGTACTGGAGCGAACCAAACCCACCGTTTGATAAAGCCATCCTCAACAAAACATTGGTTGAAACCTTTGCGGATTCAATCGAACGACGCCGACCTGCTAGCGCGTACCTGAACGTCAAAAACACGGACCGTTCAGTGGGTGCCACTTTGTCAGGAGCCATCGCCAAACGCTATGGCAACCAAGGCATGGCAGCAACACCACTGAACATTCAACTGCAAGGTACCGCAGGACAATCACTTGGCGTATGGAACGCTGGCGGTGTGAACATCACACTCACCGGGGATGCGAACGATTACGTGGGTAAAGGCATGGCTGGCGGCAAGATCGTCATTAAGCCGCCGATTGGATCCGCGTTTAAATCGCATCTATCCACCATCATTGGTAACACCTGTTTGTACGGTGCCACTGGCGGAAAATTGTTTGCCGCGGGAACCGCAGGTGAACGTTTTGCGGTGCGTAATTCTGGGGCGCTCGCCGTCGTGGAAGGTGCTGGCGACAATGCGTGTGAATACATGACCGGCGGTATCGTCGCGATTCTCGGCCACACTGGCGTGAACTTCGGTGCAGGCATGACGGGCGGCTTTGCGTATGTGTTAGATGAAACTGGCGATTTCGCAGGTCGCGTTAACCCTGAATTGGTTGAGGCCTTGTCTCTCGATAAATTAACCATTCATCAAGAACACCTCCGTGGTCTGATTGATCAACATCTGGAACTCACTGGCTCACCTCGTGCTCAGGAAATTCTTGCGGATTTTGAACAATGGATCAGTAAATTTTATCTGGTGAAATCTAAAGCGGCAGACGTTCGTTCTCTGCTCGGTCACCAAAGCCGAAGTGCAGCTGAGCTGCGCGTTCAGGCCCAATAACGGAGGATCTTATGAGCCAGAACGTATACCAATTTATTGATGTTCAGCGTATGGACCCGCGCAAAAAACCAATCAAAGCGCGTAAAACACAGTTTGTCGAAATTTATGAGCCCTTTACAGGCAAGCAAGCATCCGCGCAATCTGACCGCTGCTTAGATTGTGGTAACCCGTATTGCGAATGGAAATGTCCTGTTCACAACTACATTCCTCAATGGCTAAAACTGGCGAATGAAGGCCGTATCATTGAAGCGGTTGAACTGTCGCACCAAACCAACAGTTTGCCTGAGGTGTGTGGGCGAGTTTGCCCACAAGATCGCTTGTGTGAAGGATCTTGTACCCTGAATAATGACTTTGGTGCCGTCACCATCGGAAACGTCGAAAAATACATTACGGATAAAGCCTTCGAAATGGGCTGGAAACCGGACATGTCTGGCGTGGAATGGACAGACAAGAAAGTCGCCATCATTGGTGCCGGCCCTGCAGGTCTTGCCTGCGCAGATGTGCTGGTAAGAAATGGCGTGAAGCCTGTTGTGTTTGATCGCTACCCAGAAATCGGGGGCTTGCTGACGTTCGGTATTCCGTCATTCAAACTAGAAAAAGACATCATGCGAAATCGTCAGCGCATCTTCTCCGACATGGGCGTCGAATTTCAGCTCAATACCGAAGTGGGTTCAGACGTGAGCATGGACACACTGCTGAAAGATTACGATGCCGTCTTCCTTGGCGTCGGCACGTACAAATCTATGCGTGCAGGCCTTGCTAATGAAGATGCGCCAGGTGTCTACGACGCACTGCCGTTTCTGATTGCCAATACCTACCGAGTGATGGAACTTGAAGGCGATGCGCCTGAGTTTATTGACATGGCAGGGAAACAAGTTGTCGTACTGGGTGGCGGTGATACTGCCATGGACTGTGTGCGCACGTCTGTTCGACACGGAGCTAAAAGCGTGGTGTGTGCTTATCGCCGCGATGAGGAAAACATGCCAGGCTCACGTCGAGAAGTGAAGAATGCCAAAGAAGAAGGCGTAAACTTCATGTTCAACCTACAACCTCTGGGCCTTGAGTTGGACAGCAACGGTAAGGTTAACGGCGTCAACGTGGTGAAAACTCAACTCGGCGAACCTGATGCTGCGGGTCGCCGTCGTCCTGAACCGGTTGAAGGTAGCGAACACGTGCTGCCTGCCGATGCCGTCATCATGGCATTTGGCTTCCAGCCTCACCAAATGGCGTGGCTTGAACCGTTCAACGTCGACCTTGACCCATGGGGGCGCATCCAAGCGCCATCACAAAGCGCATTCCCTTACCAAACCACCAACAGCAAGATTTTTGCCGGTGGTGATGCAGTAAGAGGCTCAGATCTTGTCGTGACCGCCATCGATGAAGGACGAAAAGCTGCAGACGGGATTATGGACTTCCTCGAAGTCTAACTTTCAGTGAGTTTGAATCATCACTAAAAAGTGCTCGTAAGAGCACTTTTTTTTCGTCCGAATTTACCGCCATGTTACACTCAGGTCATTCCCAAAAACCGAACGAGAATGAACATGAAAGTTGGTATTATCGGTGCCATGGAGCAGGAAGTGACCCTGCTTAAAAACCAAATCAACAACGGCCAACTACAAGAAATTGCGGGCTGCAAATTTTACACGGGTGACATGAACGGTGTTGATGTCGTGCTATTGCAATCAGGTATCGGCAAAGTCGCCGCCGCCGTTGGTACCTCTGTGCTGCTTGATCATTTCAAAGCGACGCTGGTTATCAATACGGGTTCAGCGGGCGGTTTTGATCCGTCGTTGAATTTGGGCGATGTTGTGATTTCTACCGACGTGGCTTACCACGATGCTGACGTGACTGCGTTTGGTTACACCATGGGTCAAATGGCTGGCCAGCCTGCCACGTTTACCTCTGATGCAGCATTGATGGATATAGCAGAACAAGCACTGGCAGCAATGGAGCCAGCGCCCCATGCGGTTCGTGGCCTGATCTGTACTGGTGATGCCTTTGTTTGCACCGCAGAGCGCCAAAACTACATCCGTGAACATTTCCCGAATGTCATTGCGGTAGAAATGGAAGCAGCCGCCATCGCGCAAGCTTGCCACCAGTTCAACGTCCCGTTTGTCGTGGTTCGCGCCATCTCTGATGTCGCAGACAAAGAATCACCAATGACGTTTGACGAATTCCTGCCACTGGCAGCGAAAAGCTCAAGCGCCATGGTTGAAAAAATGGTCGACTTGCTGAAAGCATAATGACCGAGCTCCCTACCCCGCTTGAGGCACTACTGGGATATTCCACGTTGCTTGCGATGTGGGGAGCATTGCTATTGCATTGGTTTTTCCCCATCCCAAGGGAGTTTAATCCCCTTTCTTTGTGGCGACAGGTAGCAACAGCCATTGCCGAAAAGGTAAACCACGCCGACGATCCCCCTTCTCAGCAACGTTTAGCCGGTGGCCTATCGCTTGCCATCATGTGGCTAACACTCGCCACACTGCTTATTGCCTTACAACAAATCGTCTGGGTACCTTGGCTGTTTGATTTGCTTTTGCTGTGGCTCTCTCTCAGTTGGAAACCCCTGACAGATACCGTGCTTGAACTTGAGGCGACCTTACTTCGCCAAGATAAACCCGGCGCGCGAACCTTGCTGGCAAAATCAATCAATCGTGACACGCAATCCCTGTCTCCTGTCGGCATTGCCAAAGCTGGATGTGAGACTTTGCTGATGGGTTATTCTCGCGGTTTGATTGGCATCCTCTTTTGGTACGCCATCGGTGGGGGTATTGCTGCGTTTCTATATACCTTAATTGTTCAACTTGCCCGCTGCTGGCCAACACGGCGTGGCGACTATGCGCAATTTGGTCTCGCAACGTCCGTCTTTCTCAGTGTTGTCGATGCTGTACCAGCAAGGCTATTTGCCCTGCTCATCGCAATGGGTCATCGCTTTGAGCCTTCAGTTACCGCCATTAGGGAGCAAGGAAGAAGTTGGTCCGCAAATGGCGCAGGCTGGATACTGGCCGCATCAGGTGCCAAGTTTCAACTCGCACTCGGTGGCCCTGCCATATACGATGATGAAAAAATCTCGCGCCCGCGTATTGGCGGCGAAATCGCGCCTTCACCTTTGCATTTGGCCCTACTCAATCAACAGTTACGGCAAAAAGCCCTGCTGTGGATCCTGACTCAAAGCTTCCTTATGTGGTTCGCACACGGATTATTATGATGTTTCGCTATTTCGTCTTTTTGTTGTGCTTGCCCACCATAGTGCTAGCAGCTCCCCTTCGCGTTATTAGTTTGTCACCGCACACGACAGAGTTAGCCTTTGAAGCTGGCCTAGGAAAAAATCTTATTGCGGTCAGTGCACACAGCGACTACCCGCCACAAGCGCTAGCGTTGGAACAAGTCGCCAACTTTCGAGGTATTAACATAGAACGTGTGGTCACGCTAAAACCTGATTTAGTATTGGCATGGAAAGGCGGCAATCCAGATCGTGAATTGGCAAAGCTTGAGCGCTTAGGCATCGAGGTGTTCTATTCCAACCCACACTCACTTTATGATGCAGCAGATAACATCGAAAAACTCGGTGAGTGGTCAACCAACCCAAGCCACGCAAAGGCTCGCGCTGACGAGGTTCGCAATGAATTAGTCGCCATAGAAGCCGCGCAAAAAGGTAAACCTCGCATCCCGTACTTTTATCAGCTGAGTGACTCCCCATTGATGACAAACAACGGTGATCATTGGCCTCAACCACTGTTTTCATTGTGTGGCGGCGAAAATATTTTCACCAACAGCGCTGCGCCCTATCCACAAGTGAGCATGGAACAGGTGATTGTCAGAAAGCCTAAAGCCATTTTTTACCCCTCAGCCAAGGCAATGCCATTGGGGGGCTGGGACAAGTGGGCTGATTTCATTCCCGCGGTCAAAAATAACAACATCTTTGCGATAAGTGGTGATTGGTTGAATCGCCCAACCCCACGCGCACTCAAGGCCGTAAAACAAATCTGTACCGCCTTTGATCAGGTAAGAAGCGATCTTGATCACTAATTCAAATTCTGGTTCACGAGCCGCGTAAACATCGGATTGCTCGATAAGGGTTTTCACGTACAATCGCGCGCGATTTACTGGCCTATGGCGATGAATATAAGGCCCTTCGTTTGATGCGATGTGCCTCACTTTGGGAATGGAACTGCGTACCATGCTTTTATATATCTTGGACATATTTGGAACCGCGATATTTGCGATTTCAGGCGTTTTGCTGGCTGGCAAACTTCGGATGGACCCATTCGGCGTGGTTGTGCTCGCGATGGTTACCGCGATTGGCGGTGGCACCATTCGAGACATGGCGCTGGGCGCGACACCCGTATTTTGGGTCAATGCCCCTGAATATCTATGGGTTATTCTCGTGACCTGCATTTTGTCACTGCTGATCATCCGACACCCTCGCCGCTTGCCTTGGTACTTCTTGCCCGTTGCCGATGCCATCGGCCTTGCCGTGTTTGTTGCGATTGGCGTTGATAAGGCGCTGAGCTATGGCGCTTCACCGTTGGTTGCCGTCATTATGGGCGTAATAACTGGCTGCGGTGGCGGCATTATTCGCGATGTCTTAGCAAGAGAAGTCCCCATGGTGTTACGTACTGAAGTTTACGCAACCGCCTGTATTGCAGGAGGCGTGGTGCACACTCTTGCGCTGGCTGCTAACGCTGACGTTGAAGTCGCCTCGATCTCAGGCATGATCACCACCTTGTCGATTCGACTTGCCGCGATTCGCTGGCACCTTTCTCTGCCAACGTTTGCCATCGGCAAGTAACCCTATACGTTCTGTTCAATGAAAAAACGCACGTCTTCCAACGTGCGTTTTTTTTATACTCCTCGCAGTTAAGTAAGCAATTTACTTTACTTAATTACAATGACGACTATTATGTAAACAAATAAGCTTACTTAATATAAAGCAGGAACCGATCATGAATAGCTATGTCGAACATGCCAACATCACCGTCAATAACCTCACCAACACCATCGCTTTTTTACGAACCGCCATGCCTGATTTCAAAGTGCGAGGAGAGGGCAGAGATGAACATTATGGTTGGTGTCACCTAGGTACTGACACCTCTTACATCGCGCTACAAGAGGTCGTCATTGATAAGCCTGTAGATCGAGTACCTTACCGTCAGCTTGGCGTTAATCACATTGGATTCGTCGTCGACGATGTCACGCTCGTCGCGGAAAAGCTAAAGGCGGCAGGCTTTGAAGAGGTGTCGTTTGAAAAAAGTCATCCCAGTCGAAAGCGCGCGTATTTCTTCGATACTGATGGCATTGAATGGGAGTTCATTGAATATCTAACTGATGCAATGGATAGCCGAAACGACTACGTGTTATAACGAAAAAGCAAAGGACTGCCGTTATGTATCAACCTCTCACATCAACAGGGCTTAAACTGATAAAGAAAAGCCATCGGTTTGCGCCCACCTTTGGACCTCGCCTGTCTAACCACCTGCCGATGGCCATCTTGGCAATGCAAAGGCTTGGTGCTTCCACCGACCAACTTAACGCAGAATATCAGCGCGCCTCTGATCATTTAGATCCACTAGGAGATGCTCAAGGGGTTAGCTCTCCAACCTTGGGTAACAAGGAGCACAACGCCAATTTCGTGGAATATTACCACCTCATGCAGCGTGAAATCGGGACAGAGGAAACCCTCAAGAAGACAATACCTTTTCTGCTACCTGGGATCTCTGCTGGCGCGTTTCATGGCGTGATCCGTTTAGCATACGCCGTCGAGTTAGATGATATTGACGAAATCAGTCATGCCCTCGCTTACTGGTCATCAGGATACACGCCTCTAGTCGATCTTTCTTTCCGACAGGGCCTTACTGCAGAAGCAGACTTAAACCATGCACTTTCGCTGTTTCATGATCAAACCTATAAAGAAGGGATCATCATCGATCATGTCGAAGAACTGATCACTTTGCCAACCTATCAGATCATTGCTAGCCAGCCTAATTCATTGTCATTAGAGGAGGTCGCGCGCATCGTGTTATCCCAATTTTCCGCAAGCAATGATTTTACCTTGCTACACGGCGTCACAGGTTTCCAAGCGCTCGTTTCTCTTTTTCCTTTCGTCGAAAATCAAGATCTTGCTCTGCATTATTTCTGGCAAGCCTATGTCGCAGCAGCTTGCACCGCAGCCTATCGAAAGCCCTATCAAGTTCTGCATTCAGAGGTTATTGCCAACTGGCCACATTGGTTCAAACAGGCGCTGGAAACGGACAACGACCACACCATCAAACTCACTTACAGCTGTGCTCGTCTTTATGATCGCTTCAAGCTACCTGAAGCTTTGTATGCGATCAAATACAGACTGGAGGCCAAATAATGAAAAATATCGCTATCGTCTATTTTTCACAAACAGGTACTACCGACATGATGGCGCAAGCCATTGCAAGTGGAGCTGAGAACAAAGGCGCACGCATTCTCGCTTACCGTATACAAGGGAAGGACATTCAAGAGGGCCGATTTAGAGACGCAGAACTGTTTGCTTCATTGCTCAACATGGATGCGATTATTTTTGGTTCACCGACCTACATGGGCGGTCCGGCAGCTCAATTTAAAGCATTTGCTGATGCCAGCAGTGAAACATGGTCTAAACAAGGATGGCACAACAAATTAGCCGCTGGTTTCACTATTGGTGGTAGCCCGTGTGGTGAGGTCCAGAGCACCGTGGAGTACTTTAATATTCTCGCCACTCAGCACAGCATGCTTTGGGTAGGAATGGATGCCCCTGATGGCTCAACCACTTGCAACTTCAATCGCTTAAACGCATCTATTGGAGCGATTTCTTTGTCTGAGGATAACAATGCATTGCACCCGGTGGACGTAAAAACGGCCATGAGATTAGGAGAGAGAGTGGCGGAGCTTCTCCCATAGAGGATACCCCTGCGGATACCTATCCCTTAGATAGAAAAAAGGCGCCATCAGGCGCCTTCTCAGTATTATCAATGACAACTTAAGCCAAGGTGATGCGGGCAAATTTGCGTTTACCTACTTGGTAAACTGAGGTGCCAGCAGCAGGAACCAGTTTGGTATCCTCAACTTTTTCACCGTCAATTTTCACCGCACCTTGGCGGATCATACGCATTGCATCAGACGTCGAACCCACTAGGTCAGCGTCTTTCAGAAGGTTTGCAATCGCTACGCCTTGCTCGAAAGAGAATTCAGCCATTTCTTCTGGCATCGCACCTTTTTGGAAACGATTGATGAATTCAGCTTCTGCTGCTTCTGCATCGGCTTCAGAGTGGAAGCGCGCAATGATTTCTTTTGCCAGTAAGATCTTCACATCACGTGGATTCTTGCCGCCTTCGATGTCCGCTTTAAATTGTGCAATTTCTTCCAATGGACGGAAAGACAACAATTCGAAGTAGCTCCACATCAAATCGTCAGAGATCGACATGATTTTACCGAACATCTCGTTAGGCACATCGCTGATACCGATATAGTTGTGCGCAGATTTGGACATCTTCTTCACGCCGTCCAGACCCACCAGCAACGGCATGGTGATCACAACTTGCTGCGATTGACCATTTTGCTTTTGTAGCTCACGGCCCATCAGTAAGTTGAACTTCTGATCCGTACCACCCAATTCAACATCCGCTTCAAGCGCTACAGAGTCATAACCCTGCAGAAGCGGGTAAATGAACTCATGGATCGCGATTGGCTGGTTGTTGCTGTAACGTTTTTTAAAGTCATCACGCTCTAGCATACGTGCAACCGTTGAACTAGCTGCCAGACGGATCATACCGTCTGTGCCAAGCTTGCTCAGCCAGCTTGAGTTAAATTCGATGCGCGTCTTAGCAGGATCCAAAATTTTGAAAATCTGCTCTTTATACGTTTCTGCGTTGCTCAGCACTTGCTCACGAGTCAGCGGCGGACGCGTTGCGTTCTTGCCACTTGGATCACCAACCATCGCGGTATAATCACCGATCAGGAAGATAACTTCATGGCCCAGCTCTTGAAAGGCACGCAGTTTATTCATGATCACAGTGTGACCTAAGTGAATATCAGGTGCCGTCGGATCCGCACCCAACTTAATACGAAGAGGACGGTTCTCTTTCAATTTTGCAATTAACTCCCCTTCAGGAATTAATTCCTCAACACCACGCTTAATTTCGGCTAGCGCGGCTTCAATGCTCGCCATATTTTATCGCTCCCACAGAATCGGCATTTTTTCGTAAGCCGACATACTACTTGAATAGCGAAGGTTTTTGAAACCAGTTAAACTTAAAGCAAGCTAAAACGAATTCACCGCCCGCTTTGATTCCACAAGGAAGTTGGCAATAACGATGTGCATTCGATTAAATTCATCTTCCTTAATGATTGTTTCTTAATGCCTGTTAATAAAATTGCTGCGCTACCTCGGCTTCACCAAATGTTGATCATGGCTCTCAGTGCATGTGTTGTACTGCTCATTGCTATTCCTACTGAATCGCCAGCTCAACATCCTGACGCCAAATTTGAAGTCGGAAAACTCTATCCGATCCCACTTGAAACTTCGTCTTTGTTGCCACCTGAAGGTGACACACAACCTAACCTGTCATTTACACCACTTGAATGGCACAAATTTAAAGTGCAGGCAGGTGACAGCCTCGCGGTCATTTTTGATCGTGTGGGTATCAGTCCAACCACGCTTTATCGACTCATCAGCAGTGACAAGGGTACTAAGTCCCTAGCCTCACTGAAAGTTGGCGATGAAATCCACTTAGGCTTTGATGAGAATGGTTTGTTTACTCAGTTAGTCCAGCCTAAGAATGCCAATGAAACATTGATTGTTAACCGCATTGGCAATGACTTTGCCTCCACGGTTGAAGAAAAAAACATTGATACTCAGATTAATTATGCGTCAGCCACCATTACCTCTAGTTTCTGGAATGCAGGGATCAGTGGCGGCTTAAGTGCTAATCAAATTATGGAGCTTGCCGGTCTTTTCGGCTGGGATATCGACTTTGCGCTAGATATTCGCCAAGGGGATCATTTCTCGGTTCTTTACGAAGAGCAATTGGTGGAAGGTGAAATGATTGGGCGTGGGGATATTTTGGCCGCCACCTTCACCAATCAGGGTGAAACCTTCACGGCGATTCGCTCAAAGTCAGGTAAATACTATGACGAGAAAGGCCGAGCGATGCGCAAAGCCTTCCTTCGCTCACCGGTGAACTTTCGCTATGTCAGTTCCAACTTCAATCCCCGTCGACTTCACCCCGTAACAGGGAAAGTGAGATCTCACCGAGGTACAGATTATGTTGCGCCGGTAGGAACACCGATCTGGGCTGCTGGTGATGGCGTGGTGATGAAATCAGCATATAACAAGTTTAACGGTCATTATGTATTCATTCGCCACACTTCCACCTATATCACCAAGTATCTCCACCTTACCAAACGTTCGGTGAAAACGGGACAGCGAGTAAAGCAGGGACAAACCATCGGCACGTTAGGCGGCACAGGACGCGTAACTGGCCCCCATTTGCACTACGAATTTTTGGTTAATGGCGCACATAAAAACCCGCGCACCGTCAAACTGCCGCAGGCGCAGTCATTATCTGGAAAACAAAAGACGGCATTTATTTCTCTGGCGCAAGACCGATTGGCACAGCTAAATAAATTCAGCCAACTGCTGGCCTCTATTGGCACATTAGAACGTAGCTCTTCTTAGTTTTTATCAACAAAAAATAGAGTGACAAAAAAGCAGCGCCATTGCGCTGCTTTTTTTGTCCTACGGTTTCAAACCTTAGTGTTGAGGTTCGACATCATGTTGTGACTTTGGGAGGGAGGACTTGTCCTCCATTTTCTCGACATCAGAGGTATAAGCATCAAAACTAAACACCTCCGGTGAGGCTTTAGGCTCTCGTGCCAGCATGAGTAAGCAAGGTGTTAGAACCAATGTCAGCACGGTTGAGAAAGCAAGGCCACCTGCAACAGCCGTTGCCAGTTGGGACCACCACTGCGTGCTTGGCGCACCAAATTCAACACCGCGATTAACCAAATCAACGTTCATTTCCAACACCATAGGCATCAGCCCTAAAATGGTCGTCACTGTGGTCAATAAGACAGGGCGAAGACGTTGAGCACCAGTTTGCAAGATAGCGTCGATTTTCGCCAATCCTTTGCGGCGAAGAACATTGTAGGTATCAATCAATACAATATTGTTGTTCACGACAATACCCGCCAAAGTGATCACGCCCACTCCCGACATGATAATGCCGAAAGGTCGCTGAAAGATGAGCAACCCGAGGAAAACACCGACCGTCGAGAACAACACCGCACTTAAGATCAAAAAGGCTTGATAGAAACTGTTGAATTGCGTGATGAGGATAATGGCCATTGCGCCAAGAGCCGCCAGAAATGCCATCATCAAAAAGGCCTGACTTTCATTCTGCTCTTCATTTTGGCCGCGCAGTGAAATACTCACACCATCCGGCAATACCATGGCATTAATTTGCTCATTCAGACCAGGCAGTTCCAAGCTTAGGTTGTAACCTTCCGCCATGTCAGCCATCACCTTGATCACTCGCTTACCATCAACACGATCGATATTGCCCTGCTTTTGCTCGGGAGTAATTTTGGCAAAATTAGTCAGCGGCACTAAGCCATACGCTGTTTTCACTCTCAACTCATCAAAACGACCTATGTCTCGCTTATCTTCTGGATAACGAACAAGAATATCCACTTCTTCACTGGAGTCATCCGGCAGGTAATCGCCAATTTTCAGGCCATTTGTCACAAACTGAACCGTATTGCCGACCATCGTTGCATCGGCACCAAAACGCGCAGCATCAGTGCGATTAATATCGATTGACCAGTCGATACCCGGCTTTGTGAGCGTGTCACTAAAGTTTGTGAAAGCAACATTTTGCGCCAACAAGGTACGGACCTGTTTAGCAACCGACTCAATGTTGTCACTGTTGGTCGAGATCACTTCAATCGAGAGATCATGTTCACTTGGCGGCCCTGCATCGGGTTTTTTGAACTCAAGTTCTAAACCGGAAAGATCCTCAGTTTTGACTCGAAGCTCTTCAATGATTTCTTTTACCTTACGGCGGTTCTGCCATTCGATGGGCTTCATCTGAATGATGCCAATCTCATCCTCTCCACCAGTGCGCGTGTACACACTGGCAATTTCGTCCATACCTAACACACGTTGCTCGACCTCTTTCATCAACGCATCTTGTTCATGAATAGATAAATCGCCATAGGAACGGACTTTAATATTGAAGAATGCGGGATCGACATCTGGGAAAAATTCAGTGCCTAATCCTGACTTGTTGTAAGCAAAACCGACCAAAAATGCGACCACAAAGGCGGCACACAATATTTTTATCGGGTGTTGAATTGCGGTCGACAAGGTTGAAATATATGCACGCGTGATCCCGCGAGCTTGCGTAAAGTCTCCATTTTCAAGTGCCTGCATTCTGTCTTGCTGAGGAGAGGTCAATGGCAAAGGTTTACCAACTAAACTCCCTAACACAGGAACAAACAACAAAGCCATAACAAGCGAAGCCGACAACGTGGCAATCAATGTGAGTGGCATATATTTCATGAACTCGCCAGTGATCCCCGGCCAAAACATAAGGGGAGCAAATGCGGCTAAAGTTGTTGCCGTTGATGCGATAATTGGCCACGCCATGCGGTGTGCCGCTTCGCGATAGGCTTGTTTTCTATGAATGCCTTCTCGCATGCGACGATCGGCATACTCGGTGACGACAATGGCACCATCCACCAGCAGACCAACGGCCATAATCAGCGCAAAAAGCACCACGATATTGATCGTAAGACCACTCAAGCCAAGAACGACTAACCCCGTAAGGAATGAACCAGGGATCGAAACGCCGACCAGAAAAGCAGTACGAGAGCCGAGTATGGCGATGATCACCACCACAACCAGCAACACCGCTGACAAAATGTTGTTTTGCAGATCCGTCAGCATCGAGCGAACATCTTCAGATCCGTCCCACGTATATTTCACTTGCAAGGCACCCGGCCATTGCGGTGAAGATTGGGCTTGCTCGAGAACGGTTTTAACGAGTTCAACGGTCTCAATAATATTTTCGCCTGCACGCTTTTTCACGTCCAGCACGACTGCGGGCTTACCATCAAGGCGCGCAAAACTTTCAGGATCTTTAAAGCTACGACGTACTGTCGCCACATCACCCACAGTGACCACTTGGGAGCCGTCAATCTTAATTGGCAGCTGAAGCACATCTTGTACCGTTTCAAAAACAGAAGGGACTTTGACAGAGAAACGACCATAACCTGTATCAACATAACCTGCCGCAACCACACGGTTGCTTCGATTCACCAGATCGTAAATATCCGCTTGGTCGAGGTCATAGCTTTCAAGCAATAAAGGTTCAATAATGATCTCGACAATGTCATCACGATCACCAGCGATCTCGACCTCAAGCACTTGCTTGAAGCCTTCCAGCTTTTCTTGTAATTCACGGGCGATTTTGACGATCGCACGTTCAGAAACATCACCATAAAGCGCAACCGACAATACAGGTTGCTGATTAGCGAACGTGACTTCATTCACCGTCGGCTCGTCGCTGTCATCTGGCAAACGCGGTTTCACCAAATCAACCGCTTCACGAACATCGGCCATGGCGAGATCGAGATCGACCCCTACATTGAATTCCAATGTGACAGAAGCATGACCTTCTGAAGCAATGGCAGTCATCTCTTTAATCCCCTCAATAGAACGCAACTCTTGTTCTATCGGGCGAACCAGCAGCCGTTCAGCATCTGACGGTGAAATGCCTTCATGGCTTACAGACACATAAATGACAGGGATAGTGATGTCAGGATCAGATTCTTTGGGTATGGTTTGGTATGTATAGATACCGGCTACCAGCAGAAAAAGCAGCAGGGTAACCATCGTACGAGTACGCGCTAAGGAGGCGTCAATCAGAGTTCTCATGCAAGGCTCTCCTTATTGCGTCTGCGACTGATGCACAGCATCAACCGTATCGCCATCACGCACGAAGCCTTGTCCTTTGGTGATCACATCAACTTGATCACCCAAACCCGATAACCACACACCGTTTTGCTCCGCTTTTACAACACGAGCAGCAACGAATGCGACTTTGTCATCTACCAACGTTTTAACGCCGAGATTACCTTGCTCATCAAGAGCCAATGCGGATGCGCTAAGTTTGACTGCTTGCTGAAGATCCAGCGCCAGATCAACCTCGGCACTGATACCCGCAGGCAGCAATTGCCGTGGGTTAGAAATTTCGAGTTCAATGGCGAAGGTATTGGTCGTTGGAGAAGCGATACTCGATTGATAGCGTAAATGACCTTCTTTCATCTCACCATTAACGAGCTTGATGCTAGCAGGTAATGAGGAATCAATTTGACTGATGTGCTGCTCAGAGACATCCGCCGTCACGATCAAGGGATCAAGGTCGATCAAGGTCGCCATCGGATCGCCGACTCCGAGGTAATCGCCCACTTCAACCATAACGTCATCAACGATGCCATCAAAAGGTGCACGAACCTCTGTGTGTGAAAGCGCCAATTCGATATTTTCGACATTAGCATTCGCTTCGACAAGGTTAGCTTCAGCCAATGAATAGGCCACCTCACCCTGCAAGCCTTTTTTCTTTAGAGACTTTGCAGCATTGAATTCTTTTTGGCGAACTGACAACAAAGCTTTAGATCGCGCGAGCTGGGCGGCACGATCGCCTTTGTCTATAAAAACGAGCAAGTCACCTTGCTTCACTGCCGCACCTTTTCTCACATCCACCTTGATAACACGACCATCTGCTTCAGCTGAAATAGTGGCATCTCTATCAGGCGCAGTTCGGCCATAAAGTGAAATAGAACGCGTAATAGGTTCTGCGTAAAACGTTTCAACAGAGACTTTGGTGAGCGGTGCGCTCTGCACTTCATTTGGTTCAGAAGAAGGCGTCGTCGCGTTACTGGAGCCACTACTGACCCAAAACACGAGAATAATGAGAAGAACCAAGGAAATTATCCAAGGTCGCTGAGATAAATAAGACGCTTTTACGCCTGCATTAGCCATACTAGTTCATCCTGACGTGGTTACTGCAGAAAAAGAAAACGGGCACTGATCCATCCGGCCCGTTACAAGAGAATTTAATTGCTACAAATAGTAGCGATCAACACCTCTTGATGTGTCTTATCATTTATACACTGAATGATGCACCACAACCACAAGTGGTGGTCGCATTTGGATTGTTAATGAAAAAACGTGAGCCCTCTAACCCTTCTGTGTAATCGACTTCTCCGCCAATTAAATACTGTAGGCTCATTGGATCGACCACCAATGTGACGCCACACTTCTCAATGACCATATCTCCGTCATTGACCTTTTCATCAAAGGTGAAACCGTATTGGAAGCCACTACAGCCGCCACCCGTAATATAGACACGCAGCTTCAGGTTTGGGTTTTCCTCTTCCTGGATCAGCGTTTTTACCTTGTTCGCCGCTGTCTCAGAAAATTGCAACGGCAAATTGGTATCGCTCATTTCGACCTCACATAACTTCTTTTATATAAGCGCATTATCTAATACCTGACTAATTCGTTCAAGTATTCGTCTTGGTTAGAAAACATGTTGTTTAATATACGCCAAGTTTAAGATGTATACCGCATCAACCATCTCGCCACATTACACTGTATCTCGTACAATACGTAGCGACAGAAATCCAACGATCATATGGCCTAGGAAAGAACCATGACCAAATCAGCCGAGTTGTTCCAACAAGCACGCAAAACCATTCCTGGTGGCGTCAATTCACCTGTTCGCGCTTTCGCTGGCGTTGGCGGTGACCCGATTTTTATTGAGCGTGCTGACGGCGCATACATTTACGATGCCGATGGTAAAGCTTACATAGACTATGTGGGCTCTTGGGGCCCAATGATCCTTGGTCACAATCACCCTGCGATCCGTGATGCCGTGATTGAAGCCGCGCAAAATGGCTTGAGTTTTGGTGCACCCACTGCACGTGAAATCACACTAGCCGAATTAGTCAGTCAGTTGGTGCCATCAATGGAAATGGTACGTATGGTCAGCTCAGGCACGGAAGCGACCATGAGTGCTATTCGTCTGGCGCGTGGCTTTACCCACCGCGACAAATTCATCAAGTTTGAAGGTTGCTATCACGGTCATGCCGATTGCCTACTCGTGAAAGCGGGCTCTGGTGCGCTGACGCTGGGCGAACCGACTTCTCCAGGCGTTCCGGCCGATTTTGCCAAGCATACTCTGACATGCACCTTTAACGATCTCGATTCTGTTCGTGCTGCCTTCGAGCAATATCCGGATGAGATTTCCAGCATTATTGTTGAGCCTGTAGCTGGCAACATGAACTGTATTTTGCCTCAGCCAGGTTTCCTTGAAGGTCTTCGTGCACTGTGTGACGAATTTGGCGCATTGTTGATTTTTGATGAAGTGATGACCGGGTTCCGTGTCGCGCTGGGTGGAGCTCAAGCACATTACGGCATTAAGCCAGACCTCACTACACTAGGCAAAGTGATCGGTGGCGGAATGCCAGTCGGTGCATTCGGTGGTCGTCGTGACGTGATGGAATACATCGCGCCGACAGGCCCTGTATATCAAGCCGGTACCTTGTCTGGTAACCCAGTGGCGATGGCCGCAGGTGAAGCAGCACTGTCGGCATTGCGCCAAGAAGGCAACGAAGCACAACTGGCTGAGATGACTAAACGCCTGGCAGAAGGCTTCAAAACAGCAGCGCAGAAACACGGTATTGCACTGGCAACCAATCAAGTGGGTGGCATGTTCGGCTTCTTCTTTACGGACAAAGAAAGCATTACCTGTTTCGCCGACGTGCAGCAATGTGACATCGAGAAATTTAAGCGCTTCTTCCACCTGATGCTGGATGAGGGCGTTTATCTTGCACCGTCGGCGTTTGAAGCAGGCTTTACCTCATTAGCGCACGGTGAGAAAGAGCTCGCAGCAACATTAGTAGCAGCCGATCGCGCATTTGCGAAACTCGCTAGCGAGTAATAGAAATACATTAATTGAATACGAAGCGGAGCCAAAAGCGCTCCGCTTTTTATTGCCAGAAAATCAGCACTAAAACGGCAAGTACCGCTATATAGATAAGCGGCAGATTAAGCTTTCGTCTTTTTTTGGACTCACACTGCCCATCACAACACCCCATGCTCACTGACCCCTCATGTATTTTCAGATACTGTCACACCACAAACGTCACTGACTCGCAAAAGTACATTGATAAGAACAAATTGATAATTTGCACTTTTTCCTTAATTTGTCACAACGTATCATACGCTTCACACTACACTGTTCACCAGACTGACTGGCGCGAAATAAGGAACCTACTAGTGGCATCATCTTTCAAGATCGAACCAAGACACTGGACGCTTATCGGTGCATTGGCACTGTCTTCGTACGCGTGTTACGCCCTTATCGCTCCGTATATGGGGTCAATTGTGCTCGCGTTTATCGTGTCACTACTCTTTCTCCCATTACACAGCCGCATAGATCACCGCCTAAAATCGCACCCCAACCTCTCAGCCGCCTTGTCTTGTACACTCCTGACAGTGATGATTATCATCCCGATGATCTTTGTCGCTGCCGCAATTTTACGTCAAGGTATCACCTTTTTTACGGGCTCTTATGAATGGTTAAGTACTGGCGGTGCAAAAGAGATCCTGTCTATGCCTTTAGTAAAAACGGGCCTTGGTGCGCTAAACAAATACCTGCCCTTTGACTCCATTGACCCTCAAGAACTTATCTCTCGTGCGGCATCCACAGTCTCTTCTCTGAGCTCTGAAATGATAGGTATGAGTTCACAGGTCTTAGGGGATGTCACCGGCATGTTTGTCAACTTCTTGTTGATGTTGTTTGTGTTGTTTTTCTTGTTGCGCGACCACGAGAAAATCATTCAATTGCTTCGTCATGTCAGCCCACTGTCGCGCAGCCAAGAAGATACCTTGCTCGATGAAGTAGAAAGTGTCGCCAAGTCTGCGGTATTAGGGTCGTTTCTTACGGCATTAGCACAAGGCTTTGTTGGCGGTTTTGCAATGTGGCTAGCTGGCTTCCCTGGGCTATTTTGGGGAACCATGATGGGATTCGCATCATTCATTCCTGTGGTAGGTACAGCGCTGATTTGGCTGCCCGCAGCCGGATATCTCTTGCTCATCGGACAATGGGAATGGGCGGCATTTCTTGTTGGATGGGGCGTCATTGTCGTTGGCTCCGTCGACAATATCTTAAGGCCATTGCTGATGCAGGGTAACTCCGGCATGAATACGTTGCTGATCTTCTTTTCTTTGATCGGCGGCTTGCAGGTTTATGGGTTAATGGGACTCATTTATGGCCCCATTATTTTCTCCGTCACTTTAGTGCTTTTCCGCATGTATGAAGCTGAATTTCATCATTTCCTAGAAAAGCAGGACAACTCTTAATTGCCAGACCATTGCGCGGGTTATTTTCACAAGCCAAGCTTTGTGGGAGAATCCGCGCTCTCATTTGTCACCCCCTGAGGCGTACATGTCATACAGCACCCCAAGCCAAGTAGTGGCTCGTCAACTTGAATACTTTGAAGGCAAACATGTGCTGCTTGCCGGTGAACTGGAAGACACATTTGCCACAGAGTTGGTTAGTTGCGCCGAAAGCGTCAGCATTTTCACAACCAACCTCGCCTACGCCAATCAAATGCGCCGTTACGATTCACTCAATGTGCAATTTGGTGAAGCCTATGAGGCCATGCCCAATGTAGACATGGTGCTACTGTATTGGCCAAAAGCGAAAGCAGAAGCAGAGTTCTTGTTGTCGATGCTGATGGCAGCACTGGGTCAAGATACCGAAATCGTCGTCGTTGGTGAAAACCGCAGTGGCGTACGAAGCATTGAAAAAATGTTCGCCCCTTACGGTAAAGTCACCAAGTTTGATTCAGCAAGACGCTGTGGATTCTACTGGGGTCAATGCGTTAACGAACCTTCCCCGTTTATTCTCGCTGATTGGTTTAAGAGCTATCCGCTTCACCTTGGTGAGCAAACGCTTACCATCCGCTCGCTACCGGGTGTATTTAGCCATGGAGAGCTCGATGTAGGAAGCCAGTTATTGCTCGATACATTGCCGACACTCAAGGGTGATGTATTCGATTTTGGCTGCGGTGCAGGAGTGATTGGTGCTGCCATCAAACTACGTTATCAGACGGTCAATATCACGATGGCTGATATCAGCGCATTAGCCGTTGCATCAGCACGAGAAACATTGCGCTTTAACCAACTCGATGGCAACGTACTCGCTTCTGATGTTTACAGCGAAATCTCATCAACATTCGACCATATCGTCAGTAATCCACCGTTTCATGCTGGTCTGAAAACCCATTATGCAGCGACAGAAACATTCTTGCAGCACGCGCCCCAATTTCTAAATCGACAAGGTCAGCTCACCGTTGTCGCCAATAGTTTTCTGCGTTATCCGCCGTTTATTGAGGCCGCATTTGGCCATTGCGACACGCCAGCTAAGAACAACAAATTCGCCATCTATCACGCCATCAAAACCGCATAACCCCTACAGGGGCTGGCTTACAGCCCCTCGTCAAAAACGTTAATTTTGCGTCGTCACACGAACTTCACTCACAACTTGCTTGCCAACAATAATTAAGTCCGTATAAGGGCTGAAGATGGATTTTATTGATATGTACCTCACCGAATAGACGTCAATTTCGACAAAACCGGCGGTCATACGACATTTTTTGATTTCACTTTGTCAGGCAGAGACATGCATAAAAAACAGAAGTTCAAGCGGCTTCAGCATACGCTGATGCTCGCTTTTCTTGTGCTGAGTATTACCCCCCTTACCCTGCTGGCTATTTTCTTTCTAGAATCACACAGCAGTGATTTGGAACAGCAAAGCACAACTCACCTCGCGTTCCTCCGAGATAACAAAAAAGAACAAATCATCAGCTACTTTGATGCGCGTTATTCCGAGGTCAATGCTTTCTCACGCTCAGAACTTGCCACTGCTAGTGGTGGTCGCTTCTATGGGTTAGTGGCAGCCTTTCATCAACTAGGGAAAAGCAAAGAAGAAGCACGAGAAGTGGCTCGACTACGCTATGTCGAAAATCCAGATAACCCATTAGTCGCCGGCTCCAACGACAGCAATTTTATCGGTAGCGAGCGCTATAGGTTGCTTCATAAACGCTACGATTGGGCTTATAAAGAACATCTTAAGCGTTCAGATTTCTCTGATATTTTACTGGTTGATATCATGGGGAATGTTGTCTATTCAGCGCTAAAAGATGAAAAATTTGGCGCTAACTTACTTGAAAATAAATGGCAAAATACGCCAGTGGGCAACACTTTTGCCAATATTCAAAGCCAAATAAATACGCCCATTGCCGATACTGACAAAAACCCAATCGCATTTACCGACTTTAGCCAAGAGGCGAACGGTGACATCGTCGCATGGTTTGCTGCGCCAATCACTCAGCAAGGGTATTTGCACAGTTACGCCTTACTAAAACTGCCAAACACAGCGCTGGTTGACATGCTCAACAAGGCGCCCAGTGAAAAGGGATACATCAGTACTCTTGTTGTAGGTTCAGATCAAATCCCTCGTAACATGGAAACCAAGGAGCCGCTAATCGCGGTTAATAGCAGTGCAGTCGCAGCGGCACTAGCAGGTGCGCGTGATGTCGGCAGCTTTTTAGGTTCTGAAAACCAGAGTGTCTTAGGCGCCTACTCACCCGTGCTCATCCATGACAAAATATGGGCAATTATTCTTGAGCTACCAGAAGAAGAGGCGTTTGCGCGTATCTATCAACTCGAGAAAATCTTTATCGTGGTCATGGTTGTTGCCATTTTCTTGGTTGTTCTCGCCTCACACCTTCTTTCAAACTCCATCACAGCACCTCTACTTCGGCTTACATGGGCCGCAGAGCAAGTATCTGCCGGCGATCTCGACCAGAAGATCAGCAGCACCGATCGTGAAGACGAAATAGGTCGCCTGGCAGTCAGTTTTGCGCGGATGCAACGTTCGGTACGCGAAAAATTGGCGCTCATTAGAGAGCAAAATAAAGAACTTGAACAAAATATTCAGTTAATCAAAACCAAAAATGAAGAACTCCAGCAAGCTGACCGCATGAAAGATGACTTTCTGGCGACAACCTCCCATGAACTTCGAACACCGCTTCACGGCATGGTTGGCATTGCTGAATCGATGCTTGCTGGCGCTGAAGGGCCACTGCCTGAGCGTCATAAACATCAACTTCAGATGATCATTAACAGTGGTGATCGTTTATCGAACTTAGTCGACGACCTATTGGATTATCATAAGATGCGTTATGGCAGTCTCGATATCTCACCACAAGCGGTCGATACGGCGAATGCTGTGCGTTTAGTTATTGAACTTTCAAGCCACCTGCTTGGTGGTAAGCCTGTACGAATCATCAATCAAGTACCGATTGACTTACCTCTGGTTCGAGCTGACGAACAGCGCCTCGAACAAGTGCTATACAATTTAATCGGCAATGCTATTAAATACACTGACGAAGGCAAGATTATCATTTCGGCCACGGTCCTCGAAGGACAGCTGCGTATTCAGGTTGTCGATACCGGTCAAGGTATACCATCTGATCAACTTGAATACATCTTCGAGCCTTTAACTCAGGCTAAATCAGGAACAACCGTCTATCGCCAAGGTGCCGGATTGGGACTATCTATTAGTCGACAGCTTATCGAAATAATGGGTGGCCAACTCTATGTCAGCAGCCAGCCTATGGTTGGCGCTACTTTCAGTTTTACGCTCCCTATTGCAACCGAAGAAGACAAAGCAAAGACGCGACTGGCTAACAACGTTCACTTTGCAGCACCAAGAGTAGAGCTAGAACGTCATGAGCTCACCCAATTGCCCGACAACCCAAATGGACCATTGATCCTTGTTGTCGATGACGAACCGGTTAATTTACAAATACTAAATAACTTTCTTCGCCTAGAGGGTTATCGCGTCAAGGCTGTGGAAAATGGCCGTCAAGCAATCGAGTCTGTCACCCAAGAAAAGCCGATGCTTATGCTACTCGATGTCATGATGCCGGAGCTTAGCGGCTATGACGTGTGTGCTCACTTACGCGAGCACTATAGTCGTGCCGACCTTCCCATTATCATGTTATCAGCCCTAGGGCAGGTGCAAGACAAGGTGAAAGGATTTGATGCTGGCGCAAATGACTACCTAACGAAGCCGTTCAATAAAGATGAATTAAGTGCGCGTATTCGTGCTTATATCAACGCTTCATTGACAGAGCAAGAACGTGAGAACAATCGTCAATTAGTCAAGGAGATACACTTCCGAGAGCAAGTCGAAGCGGGGTTGAGAGAAGTACAAAACCGACTTTTAGGACTGTTAGATTCCGCTTCAGAAGCCATTCTATGTGTCCAAGAAAACGGCAGGATAAGTTACGCAAATGACGCATGCAATTCGGTATTCAAACTCAGTGCGGAACAAATTGAGCGTCACAACATTGATGACTTCCTTGCCATGGCACTGCCTGAAACAGAATCAAGTCGCGGACATTATAGTGGCCAACTTCGCTTTAAAGTCGATGGTGATATCATCAATATCGATACTGACGTGATCACCCTGCCGGAAACGTCAGGCCTCCGAATGATGCTGCTGTTAAACACGGGAGAAAAAACCTCATCACATCGAGTTCAACTGCTTGAAAGTGCGGTAGAAGCCCTATCAGAATATGCATTTGATGGGGACCAAAACCAATTGCAGCAACTTAGGGAACTCGGTGGTGAATTCACACGTATGGCAGACAAATTCTCCGGTGACAAACCTGACAAAGGCGACGTATTGCGTGAAACATTGGTAAAAGTCATGCTCATTACGCTCAACTACTGGAATAACGCAACCGGAAAGACGAAATTTGACCTCGCAGAAGAGAGCGGCTTGTGGCGCGTCTATCTCGACAGAAGCACCCTACAAACGCGAACGCTGGACAAATATCTACACACAGAGACGGTACCTAAATCACCCCGTTGGCGCACTGTCATCAATACGATTGATTTTGTCCTCGAGCGCTGCAGTGATGACACCAAAGAGAGGCAAGAAGTCGTGCAACTACGCGATAAACTGCAATCACTCATCACTCGCTAAATTCATCGATACAAGCCCCTTAAACGGGGCTTTTTTCACAAAAACTCAAAGCCCTCCTCAAAACAACTCACCATTTTAAAATCTCATGATGCCTGTGCCTGTGCCTGTGCCTGTGCCTGTGCCTGTGCCTGTGCCTGTGCCTGTGCACAAATGATAAAGCACCAGCGCATCAAACAAGACAATTCTGGCTACGGAAGAACAATACTCCCTACGATAGCGTTTCAAAGGCAGACTTAGACGTACACACCAAACAATACAGATGGGAACACTAAGCTAATGGTGACAGGTGATCATTTAACTTATTTCACGCTGCGAATAGCACCAACTGGCAACACTATTGATGGTTCCACCTGAGCAAGAAAACGCATATATAAGTGGTCAACATTCACTCATAACAAAAAATGAATCAAGACAAGTTCTGTTTCTGAGAAGAAAATCACAACAAAGCAACTCGTGTAATTTTCAGCAAAAAATTAACGAACAAAGTAAATGAAGATCAAGATCACGACAATAGTTAAATACGAATACAGTCAGTAAAATAAAGGGCTTAGGGGTTAGCAATCACTAACAAAGATGCAATAGAAACACTGCCAAAGTGCATTAATTGACCTACATCAATAGGATTCCAACACCGTTAAAATCGTCAAAATTAACGTTTTTGACGCGACACCCTCGAGTTTTAACGTTTTTAACGGGCAGGTCAATTGACCCAAAACCGGAACCGGAGTTTCCTAACGTTGCACTGAGCCTGCACGGCCATGTGAGTATCCAAGTTCACTTGTTGGGATATTCATAGCGGGTAACGGCCTGACCAGAGATAAAAAGGTCAGATTGAAGTGAAACAAAAGCAACTAGTAAGGAACAGCTATGCTTGCCAATCTAAAGAAAAAACATCTAGCAGTTGCCATCGTCGCGGCCGCAGCGTCTGTAATGACAGTACCAACTGTTAGCGCTGCTGATAGAACGGAACTGACTGTAGTACCTGACTTCTACCCACAACTTGTTCGTAACTTCAACCCGTTCCTACAGAACAACCTGAAGAGCACATTGGATTTCGTGTACGAGCCATTGGTTATCTTTAACCAACTGGACGGCAACACGCCAACTATGCGTCTGGCGAAGGACTACACGATTTCAGATGACCTAAAAACGGTTACTTTTGAAATCCGTGACGGTGTTCAATGGTCTGACGGTACGCCTTTCACTGCAGAAGATGTTGCATACACTTACAACCTCATCCGCGAAAATGCAGCGATTGACCTTGCAGGTAACGCAGCCCTTATCACTGACGTTTCAGTGAAAGGCAACAGCGTAGCAATCACTCTGAAAGAAGCTAACTCTTCAGCGCCATTCAAACTGGTTCAAACACCAATCGTTCCTAAGCACATCTGGAGCAAGATTGACAAGCCAGAAGCGTTTGCGAATGAAAACCCAGTAGGTACTGGTCCTTTCACTGAAGTTGATACCTTCACTAGCAACTTGTATGTTCAGTGTCAGAACCCGAACTACTGGGATGCAGCAAACCTAGAAATCGACTGTCTGCGTATGCCTCTGATCACTAACAATGACGGCCTTCTGTCTAAAATTGTTGCTTCTGAGCTAGACTGGACTTCTTCGTTCATTCCTGACATTGACGCTGTTTACGCTTCAGTAAACAAGAACCACAAATACTGGCCAGCGCCAGTAGGTAGTTCAGTTAACCTTTTGGTTAACTTCGAACACCCAGATGCAGCGAAAAACGAAGCATTGACTAACGTTGATTTCCGTCGCGCTATGTCTACTGCTATCGACCGTCAGTCAATCATCGATATCGCGTTCTATGGTGCGGGCACGCCGAACCATTCTGCGGCAGGTATTGCAGCGCTTTACCAAAGCTGGTCAGACTCTGACACTTTCAACAGCGCTAAAGTTTACAACACCTACAACGTTGAAAAATCTAAAGCATTGCTGAAAAAAGCGGGCTTTAAAGACATCAACGGCGACGGTTTTGTTGAAACGCCATCAGGTAAGAGTTTTGAGCTTGAAGTTCAAACACCTTCTGGCTGGACTGACTGGAACAACACTTCACAACTAGCAGCAGAGAACTTGGCTGACGCTGGTATCAAAGTGAAAGCAGTTACTCCTGATTTCTCTGTGTACAACGAAAAAATGGCTGGTGGTCTTTTTGACGTAGCTCTAACGAACTACTTCACTGGTCCAGATCCACACCAAACTTGGGATACTGGTTTCCACTCACGTTTCATGGGTAAGCAAGGCAACCCACGTTTCGCGATGCACCGTTTCCAAAACGCAGAGCTTGATCAGTTGCTAGAGAGCTTCTACGCAACGGCAGACAAATCAGAGCAAATGGAAGTTGCACACAAGATTGAGAAAATCCTTTCTGACAATCAAGTAGTCATTCCTGTTCTTTCTGCTGCTTCAATGTATCAGTTCAACGAAACTCGCTTTACTGGCTGGTGGGATGCGGACAACGCAAAAGGTCGTCCAATGATTTGGCAGGGTACGCCAGAACGTCTTCTGCACATTCTAGACCTCAAGCCTAAATCGTAATATCCAAAATCTGGCGGTGCGTTCGCACCGCCTCTTTCCAAAGATAGGCTATCAGTACTTTTGACCTCGGAGTTTCTATTTCTTTGGTTACGGCTTTGCCGTGCCACTTAAGGTGTGAGTTATGGGATTTTTTCTTAATCGATTAGTGTTTTATTTTGGCGCATTGCTTATCGCAATCACGCTGAACTTTATTTTGCCGCGAGCGATGCCTGGTGACCCAGTTACCATGATGTTCGCAAATGCAAGCGTCCAAGTAACACCAGAACGCATTGCTGCTATGCGTGAGCTATTGGGCTTTGTTGATGGTCCAATTCACGTGCAGTTCCTGACTTACTTGCAGAGCATCTTCACATGGGAGCTCGGTATTTCGACCTCGTTCTATCCCATGACGGTTAATGAGCTGATTGCCAAATCACTTGGTTGGACACTCTTCTTGGCAGGTAGCTCTGTTGTTCTTGCTTTCTGTATCGGCTCAGTGCTGGGCATATTTGCAGCATGGCGACGTGGCAGCCGATTCGATTCATTCGTATCTCCAGGTTTCATGGCACTCCAAGCAGTTCCCCCTGTAGTTATCGGCATGATGGTGTTGTTTGTATTTGGTATCAGCCTCAAATGGTTCCCGACATCATACGGCATGCCTGAGGGCGCAATACTGGATTGGACCAGTTGGGAAACATACAAAGGCATTCTTTACCATGCTGCGCTACCTCTCGTCTGTGCAACCGTCGCCCAAATCGGTGGCTTCTTGATCAACATGCGTAACAACATGATCAACCTGCTCAGCGAAGACTATATCACTATGGCGAAAGGCAAAGGCCTCTCTGAAAATCGTGTCGTCTTCAATTACGCCGCGCGTAATGCAATGTTGCCAACCGTTACCGCCCTTTCCATGGCACTCGGTATGGCCGTTGGTGGTCAGCTAGTCGTGGAAATGATTTTCCAATATCCAGGCCTTGGCACAACCATGCTGAATGCCGTTAACGGACGTGACTACCAAGTGTTGCAAGGGCTATTGATCATCCTGACACTTGTCATGCTGTTGTTTAACTTCTTGGCTGACATCCTCATTGTCTTGCTTGACCCACGTCTGCGTAAGGGAGGCAAATAATCATGAAAGACTTATTCAAAATTATTCGCGGTAATACGAAAGCCTTCGTTGGTGTCATCTTGATTGTGACATTCGTTTTGATAGCACTTTTTGCACCTGTTCTATCAAAATATGACCCGCAAAAACGAACAGGTAACCCTCACGAATATCCATCAGTGCTTGTGAAAATTGCACAAGCAAGCCCTGATGGTTGGGTGGCAGAGAATCTCACTGACAATACACGACGCCTTCGCATCTCTAAAGATGCCGATCATGTCATGGGTACAACACGTTTGGGTCGCGACATCTGGTCTCAAGTTGCGCATGGTGCGCGTACCTCACTAATGGTTGGGTTCACCGCAGGTATTTTCGTCTGTGTCGTCGCCACTATTATGGGTATTTCTGCTGGTTACTTTGGTGGCCGTGTCGACAACATATTGTCCGGCGCGATGAACGTCATGCTGGTAGTTCCGCAACTCCCCGTCATCATGGTTATTGCAGCATTTGTGGGTCAGGCAGGTCCACTAACCATTGCCTTGGTCATAGCCTTCACCTCCTGGGCTTGGGGCGCCAGGGTAATCCGTTCCCAAACGTTAGCTATTCGTGAAAAAGAATTTGTCAAAGCCGCAGAAGTACTCGGCGAGTCAAAACTTCGCATCCTGTTTGTTGAAATTCTGCCAAACCTGCTTCCTCTGGTAGGCGCTAGCTTCATCGGCTCCGTGATGTACGCCATCCTTGCGGAATCTGTACTGTCTTTCATCGGCATGGGCAGTGCAAATACGGTCAGCTGGGGCAGCATGCTTTATAGCGTTCGTACTTCATCAGCCATGCAACTTGGCATCTGGTGGGAAGTTCTCGCGCCTTGTTTAGCCCTGACGCTACTTTCATTGGCACTGGCTCTTGTTAACTTTGCAGTTGATGAAATTGCCAACCCACAGCTACGTGCACAAAAAGGCATGAAACGCTGGAAGAAAGTGCAAGAAGAAGAAAAGAAAGCCCGTGAACAGGCTGATGTTGCTACACAAACTCCAGTATTGAGCGGAGAAAAATAATGACTGAAGCACAACTATCAATCCGCAACCTTTGTGTTGACTATATTACCGATGCGGGCGATGTCCGCGCGGTAAACGATGTAAGTTTCGATATTGGTAAGGGCGAAGTATTTGGTCTAGCTGGAGAGTCTGGTTGCGGTAAGTCAACCGTCGCATTCTCCCTAATGCGTCTTCATAAGCCGCCAGCCTATATCAGTGGTGGACAAGTATCCTTCAATGGCGAAGACATCATGAAGTACAGCGACGAGCGTATGAACCGCTTTCGCTGGAAAGAAATGTCCATGGTATTCCAATCTGCCATGAATGCCTTGAACCCTGTTTTAACGATGGAAGAGCAGTTTTGTGACGTAATTATGCGCCACACAAACATGACACGCGATCAAGCAAAAAATCGCGCTGAAGGTCTATTAGAAATCGTCGATATTCACCCAAGTCGTTTAAGCGATTACCCACACCAATTCTCTGGCGGTATGCGTCAACGTTTGGTTATCGCGATTGCATTGGCTCTGAATCCAAAAATGATCATCATGGATGAGCCAACAACCGCTCTAGACGTGGTTGTACAGCGCGAGATCTTGCAAAAAATCCACGCACTGAAAGAAGAATTTGGTTTCTCAATTCTGTTCATCACCCATGACTTATCTCTGATGGTCGAGTTCACGGATCGCATCGGCATTATGTATGCGGGTCAGCTGATCGAAGTGGCACCGTCAAAAGAGATTCTGAAGACGCCATACCATCCTTATACCGAAGGTCTGGCAAGCTCCTTCCCTGCACTTACCGGTCCGAAAACACACCTAAAAGGTATTGCGGGTAATCCACTTAACCTGCTCGAGATACCGCAGGGTTGTCGCTTCCAAGCTCGCTGTAGCAAGGCGACAGACAAGTGTTTCAACGTGGCAAACACCTTGACTCAGATCGAGGCGACCCGTTTCACCAACTGCCACCTGTTTACAGGTAAGTAATTCGGCTATTTGCGACTTGTAGGAGTGAGCATGACTAAAGAATTAGGCCAACCAATTGTTGAAGGGAAAAACCTGGTAAAGGACTTCCCTGTTAGCAGCAACACGCTGAATAAGCCTTTGATGCGCGCACTGAATGATGTGTCATTCAAACTGTATAAAAGCCGCGGTCTATCTGTGGTTGGTGAATCAGGTTCTGGTAAATCAACTACGGCAAAAATGATTGCAAAGATGTATGCGCCAACGTCCGGAAGTATCGAATACAAAGGCCGTGACATCAGCACCATTACCAAGAGCCGCGATCTAATGACCTATCGCGAAGGCATTCAGATGGTATGGCAAGACCCGTTTGGCTCTTTGAACCCAACGCATAATATTTTTCACCATATTGAGCGCCCGCTGCGAATCCACAAAAAAGCGAGCAGCAACCCGAAAGAGCTGGAAGAACAGGTGTATGAATTGCTGAATCAGGTAGGGCTAACCCCACCGAAAGAAACAGCACAGAAATACCCTCACCAGCTATCTGGTGGTCAGCGTCAACGTGTCAATCTTGCACGAAATCTGGCTGTTGGCGCAGAAGTAGTGTTGGCAGACGAACCAACTTCAATGCTCGACGTTTCTATTCGCGCAGGTGTTTTGAACCTGATGGAAGAAATGAAATTCGAGAAAGAAATGGCATTGCTATACATCACGCATGACATCGCGACCGCTCGCTACATCGCTGAAGATCTAGCGGTTATGTACGTGGGACACATGGTGGAATGGGGTGACTGTGAAGAGATCATTCACCAGCCACAACACCCTTACACCAAGCTTCTCGTTTCTGCAGTGCCGGATCCGTCCAAGTCAATCCACCAGCAACTGGAAGGAAACAAAGGCGAAATCCCACTCTGGACACCAGATTCAGTCGGCTGTCCATTTGCTGGCCGATGCCTGCATGTGACAGATAAGTGTCGTGAGAAATTGCCAAGCGTCACCAAGCTGGCTGATAACCACTTCGTTCGCTGCTACCTGTTCGAATAATCTTCGAATACGTGTTTTAGGAGGTAAAATGCAGCTGTTGACCAATCATATCGGGTACGAACGCTTAGGCCACAAATCGGCGCTAATCCTTGCGGATCACGCTTTGTCTGAGACGCTTGCCGATATAGTGGATTGTCAGACTGGTCAATCCGTGATGCAGCTGCCTGTTTATGCTCGTGGTTCAGTAGACCAATGGCATTCCGGCGACGTCTATCAGCTAGACTTCTCCGCTCTGGATCAGAGCGGAGAGTTCTGCATCAAAGTTGGGGACACTACGTCTCCAGCTTTTTCGATCGCTGACGGCATACTGTTTGATCGCACTTTTTCTGATGTGATCCACTACTTCAAATCCCAGCGTTGTACAGGCACTTTTGATCAACACGATCGTCAAGCGCCATTGTTAGGCTCTGAACGTCGCATTGATGTTCGCGGCGGTTGGTATGATGCGTCAGGCGACGTCAGCAAATACTTCAGCCACCTTTCTTATTCTAACTATCTAAACCCACAGCAAATTCCCATGGTTGTTTGGAATATGCTGAACTCTTTAGAAACACTAAATACCGAATTGGTCCCATTTTCTAAAACACGATTGCATGACGAAGCCTTGTTCGGCGCAGATTTTCTCGTTCGCATGCACGACGCCGACGGATATTTTTATCTGACAGTGTTCGATAAATGGAGCAAAGACCCAGCGCAACGTGAAATATGTGCATATGAAACACAGCTGGGTAACAAGACCGACGCGTTTCAGGCAGGTTTCCGCCAAGGCGCAGGTGTGGCTATCGCGGCACTCGCTGCCGCTGCTCGTTTGGGCATCAATGGCGAATATGATGTCGAAACCTACCGGAAGACAGCTGAAACAGGCTACTGGCACCTAAAGGAAAACAATCGCGCTTACCTGGACGATGGTCAGGAAAACACCATCGACTTTTACTGCGCATTATTAGCGACAACCGAGTTATTCAAGCTCACTGCCAGTCAGTCATACCTAGAAGAAACTCGTTACTGGGCTTCGAAACTGGCAGAGCAACAACAGAGTGACGACCAAGTATCACATTTTTGGTCAGCCAACGCCGATGGCTCTCGTCCTTATTTCCATGCCGCAGAGGCCGGGTTACCCGCCATTGCACTGATGCAGTATCTCGCCATTGAAACTGATGCAGCATTGAAAGCGAAGTTTGAAATCATCTTAGTTAATGCGCTCAACTTTGAATTGCAGATTACCAATGAGGTCAACAACCCATTTGGTTACCCGCGCCAGTACATCAAAAACGTTGACGCCGATAAACGCACCAGCTTTTTCATTGCCCAGCGCAATGAAACGGGCTACTGGTGGCAAGGTGAAAACGCACGACTTGGTTCACTAGCAGCCATGGCTTACATGGCAACGAATTACGTATCTGACTCTGAGCTGAAAAAGCAGCTACGCCAATACGGTCAACATGCCTTGAACTGGATTGTGGGTCTCAACCCTTACGATATGTGCATGCTCGACGGTCATGGACGTAATAACCCAGACTATCTGCCAGAGCTTGGTTTTATCAATGCCAAAGGCGGTGTCTGTAACGGCATTACTGCAGGTTTTGATAATGAGCATGACATCGCCTTCAAACCGGAAGGTCAGAAAGACGACATGCTACAAAACTGGCGCTGGGGCGAGCAGTGGATCCCCCACGCAGCTTGGTATCTATTAGCTATCGCCATGCAGAAAAAGGACCTAGTCAATGGTTAAGTATTTCTGTGGTGTGGATGGTGGTGGCACGTCATGCCGTGCGCGAATCGTTGACGAACAAGGCCACTTTCTCGGCGAAGCAAAAACAGGCAGTGCCAACATTTTGCTTGGTGTCGAATTGGCAATGGCCTCAATAGAAGACGCTATTTCCCAAGCTGCTCATCAAGCAGGTATTTCTGATCTATCTGAAATTTCTGTCGGTCTTGCATTGGCTGGCGCAGAGCAAAAATCAGCATGGCTAGATTTCATGTCTCTCCCTCAACCTTATGGACATTTCACGTTGAACACCGACGGTTACGGTGCCTGCATAGGCGCATTCAGCGGTGAAAACGGCGCGATTGTCATTGCCGGAACAGGGTCTGTGGGTATCTACCTGGAAAATGGTAACCAACATGTTGTGGGAGGCCGAGAGTTTCCTATTTCAGATCAAGGCGGCGGCGCAGTCATGGGCTTACGTCTAATTCAACAAACCTTATTGGCGCATGATGATCTGCGCGCCACTTCCTCGCTATCAGAGTATGTACTCACCCACTTTGATCACGATCTCGATGCCATCGTTAGCTGGTCTAAAACGGCCAAACCTCGTGATTATGGGCAGTTCAGTCCAAAAATCTTCGAATTAGCAATGCAACGAGACGAACTTGCCATGGAGTTACTCCAAGGCTCAGCTGACGATGTCGAGCGCCTGATCCTCGGTCTTAACCGAAAAGGTGCTTCACAGATCGCGCTAATGGGCAGCATTGGTGAACGTATTGTTTCCTGGTTATCTCCCGCAGCTCAAGCCTTGTTAGTTCAGCCCAAGGCGGATGCTATGGCCGGCGCCATATTGATGGCAAGCGGCGATCACAACCTTTATCCGTTTCCGAGGTAAGCCATGAATTTTCGCCTAGATCTCAATGTTATCGATGTTAAGCCAAATGAAAGCCGTTTTGCATTGGTGCTGCATAATTTATCTGAATCCAACATTGAAAACTGGCAGCTAACCTTCAGCGTTAGTCGCTATGTCCAACCTGCCAGCGTGTCTCACGGTACGCTCAAGCAGATTGGCAGTTTATGTGTATTTGAAACAGGCGAGCCTCTCAACGCAAACGCGCATCTGTATCTTGAATTTAGCCATACAACAAAGCCTTTCTCGATGCATGATGAGGGCATTGCCGATGCATGCCTGATGGTTACAACAGACAAGGGCGTCACCGCATGCCCAATCGAAACAACCGTTATCAACTTAGGTGCTCAAACACTCGAGCGTATACCGCTTTGTTTGCCTGAGGCAAAAGCCATCAATCTCATCCCTCAGCCTAAAGCGCTGGTGATGACGCAAGGTCAATTTTCGATTGCCGATGATTGTGCTGTCGCAAGTGACAGTGATATCAATAAACCTGCCGCATTATGGCTAGCTCAAGAGTTATCGACACATCTTCGCGGTGATATATCCGTCAAGCAAGAAGGCCAAATTCGCCTCGTGTTTGATAATACTCTACCAGCATCACATTACCGTGTGAGTGTAAAACCACAGGGCGTGACGATTACCGCGTCGAATGAAAGTGGGTTCGCTCATGGTGTTTCCACCGTGCTGCAACTTTTGCCGAACAACGCATCTCATCGTCATTATTCTGCTTACAACCTGCCTTGTGTAGAAATTGAAGATCATCCTCGCTTTGCCTATCGCGGCATGATGTTGGATTGCGCTCGCCATTTCCATCCCTTGCATCGCGTCAAAGATCTTATCAACCAAATGGCACGTTACAAGTTCAACCATTTTCATTGGCACCTAACCGATGATGAAGGCTGGCGTATTCAAATTGATGCTTTCCCTGAGCTCACGGAAATTGGCGCTTGGCGCGGACCTTTCGAAACCATAGAGCCGCAATATACGTCATTGTCGAAAATCCACGGTGGTTTCTACACCAAAGAACAAATTCGAGAAGTGGTTGCATTCGCGGCACAACGAGGCATCACTGTCGTCCCTGAAATTGATATTCCTGGGCACAGTCGCGCCGCCATCAAATCCTTGCCACACATTTTGATGGAAGATGCCGATGCCTCTGTATATCGCAGCATCCAAAACTATTCCGACAATGTGCTAAATCCCGGTCTCAAAGGCACTTACACCTTTATCGAGACCGTGCTAAATGAAGTCTGTGAGCTTTTCCCTGGCGCATTCGTTCACATTGGTGCTGATGAGGTCCCAGACAATGTCTGGAGTGAAAGCCCATCTTGCCAAGCAATGATGAAAACCCATGGCTACAGCAGCAGTAAAGAACTGCAAGGCCACCTTTTGCGCCACGCAGAAAACTTCCTCAGCACCAAAGGTAAACAAATGTTTGGCTGGGAAGAAGCCGTGTTTGGCGACAAAGTCAGCAAAGACACCGTTATCTTCTCTTGGTTGAACGAAAAGTCAGGTCTCGAATGCATTCGCAACGGCTATGACGTTGTATTGCAACCAGGCCAAGAAACCTATCTAGATATGGCTCAGGACTTCTCTGCTGATGAGCCGGGAACAGACTGGGCCTGCAAGATCCCGCTTGAAAAAGCGTACCACTATGAACCCTTTGCCAACTCAAACGTCACCTCAAAAGAGTTTGAGCAAGTAAAAGGCATTCAATGCGCACTCTGGTGCGAAATGACCAACACCCAAAGTCGCTTCGAGTACATGCTCTACCCTCGCCTTTTAGCGATCGCAGAAGTGTGCTGGAGCGCCAAGGAACAACGAGATTGGGCAGATTTTCAAGCCCGCCTAAACGGACAACTGCAGTACCTAGATCGTCTAGGTATTAACTATCGTCGGTAATTACTTCAATTTTTTGAGATTTGTAGAAGGATACACGCCATGAAATACGGCTACTTTGATAACGATAACCGAGAGTATGTCATTACTCGTCCTGACGTACCGGCGCCGTGGACTAACTATTTGGGTACTGAAAAATTCTGTACCGTGATTTCACACAACGCAGGTGGTTATTCTTTTTATCAAAGCCCTGAGCACAACCGTGTCACTAAGTTCCGTCCAAACGGCACGTTTGACCGCCCAGGACACTTTGTTTACTTACGCGATGATGAAACAGCAGATTACTGGTCAATCTCTTGGCAGCCAGTAGCAAAAAGCCTTGAAGAAGCGTCTTATGAGGTTCGTCATGGCCTGTCTTACTCTAAATTCAAGTGTGAATACAAGGGTATTACAGCCACCAAAACACTGTTTGTACCAAAAGGTGAAGACGCGCAACTTTGGGATATCACCATAAAGAACGATGGCGATAAGCCTCGTACTATCAGCGCATTCTCTTTTGTTGAGTTCTCATTCAGTCACATCCAATCTGATAACCAGAACCATCAGATGAGCTTGTACTCTGCTGGTACATCTTATGAAGATGGCGTGATTGAATACGATTTGTATTACAACACCAACGATCACGATGGCTTCTACTACATGGCTTCTAGCTTTGAACCTGATAGCTACGAAGGCCAACGCGACAGCTTCTTGGGCATGTATCGTGACGAAGCGAATCCTATTGCGGTTGAAAAAGGGCGCTGTTCTAACCACGTTCAAACCTGCTACAACCATTGTGGTTCACTGCACAAGCAATTCGTTATCCAACCCGGTGAAGAAGTTCGCTTCGTTTACATCCTAGGTGTTGGTAAAGGCGAAGGCCAACGCCTGCGTAAGAAGTACCAAGATCTTGCTAACGTTGACGCTGCATTTGCTGGCATCAAAGAGCACTGGGATACGCGTTGTAACAAATTCCAAGTATCTTCACCGAACGAAGGTCTAGATACCATGATCAACGCATGGACGCTTTACCAAGCAGAAACATGTGTGGTTTGGTCTCGCTTTGCTTCTTTCATCGAAGTCGGCGGTCGTACTGGCCTCGGTTACCGTGATACCGCACAAGATGCGATCTCGGTCCCTCACTCAAACCCAGAGATGACACGCAAACGCCTGGTGGACCTTCTCCGTGGTCAAGTAAAAGCCGGTTACGGTCTGCACTTGTTCGATCCTGATTGGTTCGATCCAGAAAAAGCAGATGTTCAACCATCCAAATCGCCAACAGTCGTTCCAACGCCTAGCGATGAAGACAAGATCCACGGCATTGATGACACCTGTTCTGATGATCACCTATGGATCGTTCCAACGATCATTAAGTACGTCACCGAGACGGGTGAAGAAAGCTTCCTTGATGAAGTCATTCCCTATGCAGATGGCGGTAACGCTACTGTTTATGAACACATGAAAGCAGCATTGGATTTCTCAGCAGAATACGTGGGTCAAACCGGTATCTGTAAAGGTCTTCGAGCAGACTGGAATGACTGTCTTAACCTAGGCGGCGGCGAATCAGCAATGGTGTCTTTCCTGCACTTCTGGGCACTACAAGAATTCATCACGCTAGCAAAACACAAAGCGCAAGACGCTGACGTTCAAAAATACACAGAAATGGCCGCTAACGTGCGCGAAGCATGTGAAAAACACCTTTGGGACGAAGAGGGTGGTTGGTACATCCGTGGTCTAACCAAAGATGGCGACAAAATCGGTACTGCACAACAAACTGAAGGTCGTATCCACCTAGAGTCAAACACGCTAGCAGTGTTATCTGGAATGGCATCACAAGATCGCGGCGAGCAAGCGATGGACGCCGTCGATGAAAACTTATTCTGTGAGTATGGTCTTCACCTGAACTCACCGTCATTCTCAACGCCAAATGATGACATTGGTTTTGTTACACGTGTTTACCAAGGCGTAAAAGAAAACGGCGCTATCTTCTCTCACCCAAATCCATGGGCATGGGTTGCTGAAGCGAAACTGGGTCGTGGTGACCGTGCAATGAAGTTCTACGATGCACTAAACCCGTACAACCAGAACGACATGATTGAAAAACGTGTTGCAGAACCGTACTCCTACGTCCAGTTCATCATGGGTCGTGACCACGAAAACCATGGTCGTGCAAACCACCCATGGCTAACGGGTACTTCTGGCTGGGCATACTTTGCCGTCACCAACTTCATTCTTGGTGTACAAGTTGGCTTCGACGGATTGAGCGTTAATCCTTGTATCCCAACTGAATGGCCAGGTTTCGACGTAAGCCGTGAGTGGCGTGGTGCGACTTACCAAATCAAGGTAGAGAACCCGAACGGCGTGAGCAAAGGCGTGAAAACCATCACCTTGAATGGCGACATCGTGACAGGTGCTATCCCAGCACAAGCTGAAGGCTCTGTGAACGTTGTTAACGTTGTCATGGGCTAAATAAAAAAGGAGGGCACTTTGCCCTCCTTTTTTTTCGTTTTAGAAAGGAGTTCTACCATGATTCAATTTGGTACCGGCGGATGGCGAGCCTTCATTGGTGAAGAATTCACCAAAGACAACGTACGTTTAGTTGCACAGTCACTAGCAAACATCATGATCACTGAGAATGCGTGTGAGCCGGGTTTCGTTATCGGATATGATCGCCGTTTTTTATCAGATAAAGCGGCAGCTTGGTTTGCAGAAGTGCTTGCTGCTAATGGCATTACTGTCAGCTTTATCAACAAATACGTTCCTACACCTATCGTGATGTTCAAAGCGAAGGAAATGGAAACGCATTATTCTGCGTGTATTACCGCATCTCACAACCCAGCTGATTACAACGGTATCAAAGTCTTCATTCAAGGCGGTCGCGACGCTGATGAAATTATCACCGCGAAAATCGAAGAACAGGTCAACACACTTCAACTTAGTGACGTGAAATCGATAGATTTTGAAGATGCAGAGACTCAAGGGCTAATCAAAATCATCAACCCGATGAACGAATTCGTTGACTCGATCATCGATTTCATCGATATCGAAGCCATCAAGGCCGCAAACTTACGTGTTTTGATTGACCCAATGTTTGGTGTTGCTAAGAATGCGCTTCAAACTGTACTTATCTCCGGTCGCTGTGACGTTGACGTGATCAACGATGGCGCCAACCCAGGGTTTGGCGGTGTCATGCCATCACCCAATGCCGCTACGCTTTACCGCTTGAAGCACTTGGTTGCTCATGAAGGTTATGACATTGGCATCGGTACAGATGGAGATGCAGACCGTCTCGGCATTATTGATGAGAAAGGCAACTTCATCCATCCAAATGAAGTCCTACTGCTTTTGTATTACTACATGCTGGAGTACAAAGGCTGGAAAGGTTCAGTTGTACGAAATATCGCAACAACACATCTGCTGGACAAAGTTGCTGCCGACCATGATGAAAAGAGTTTTGAAGTGCCTGTTGGCTTCAAGCACATCAGTTCACAAATGGACGCGGATGATTCTCTGATCGGTGGTGAGAGCTCAGGCGGTCTAACTATCCGTGGTCATATCAAAGGTAAAGATGGCGTATTTGCATCAAGCCTACTGGTTGAAATGATCAGTGTGACAGGTAAAAAATTGTCTGAACTGCTTGATGAAATCTACGGTAAGTATGGCTATGCCTACACTGCAGAAGGTGACTGCACCTTTAAGGCATCTCAACGCCAAGAGCTTTACAACAAGATCTACGTTGAAAAAGCGCTGCCAGAATTTGCCTATGAAATAGAAAAAGTTAGCTATGCTGACGGCTTAAAAGTTTACTTCAAAAACGGAGGCTGGGCACTGGCTCGCTTCTCCGGCACTGAGCCTTTACTTCGCATCTTCGTAGAGTGGGAAGATAAAGAATCAGCAGAAGCTTTGGTTAATCAAATTAAAGCCTTTTTGTACGTTTAGTATAAAGAGCGAGCCGTATGACAACGGGTTGGTTTATTTGAACCAAACTGGCTTACAAAAAAGGGGTAGCTTTCGCTACCCCTTATCTATCTCACCAATACACAGTCTCGCAACTGGCTGTCTCCCCAAACCAGCATGGCTTCTTGGCCTTTAGTATACAGCCCAAATTTCTTATCTTCAGACTCCCACTGAGCACCAGATGCAGATCGAATCCTCGGCAATGAACGTTCTTCATTGTTAAATTGCACAATCGCCTTATCAGACATAACCATTGCATCAAACGTTTGATGACTCTCACACGTATACAGATGCGGCAAGGAAGTGCTGCATGCTGATAAGAGCAACGAAACCAGTATAGCGCCAATAAATTTGTTCATTTAACCCCCTCACTGACGAATTCAAATACATCATTTCATGCCACCTTATTGCTAACTGTTTACAGTGTCACAGAGCAAATATCTTATTGGGGAATAAACACGAAATAATTGTCAGGCATTGAAGTGGGGAATAACTGACCACCAAATACATTCAGGTCAGTGGTCTATAACTATGAATTAAAAACGCAAAAAGGCCACCCGATCGGGTGGCCTTTTTGTTTTTCTTTTTGCCTTCATCTTTTTCTTAAAAAGATGAAAACGAATTTGAAGCCTGGCGATGTCCTACTCTCACATGGGGA
>NZ_JBGONO010000034.1:0-42661 GCF_041439165.1 Enterovibrio sp. FF113
ATAATGCAGCCCGCCAAAATTCCAGAATGAATCACTGGAATAAAGGATGTTGGCTAGCCGTGCCGGGAGGCACAATAATAAAAAAGAAAAGGAACTGCGAATGCGGATGTTTAATCGTTATTTCCCGACTCTCATCGCCAAACACGTCTATCGGTTGTTTAACGGACGTATTTATATAGATGGCCGCGGAGATTTCGACTTTCATCAGGGAATGGTGCAGGCGCAATCAGACGCGGATTTTGAGCATTATCGTACCGTAAAGGAAATTAATGCTGAGATCCGACGCTTGAAAGAGCAGTGCTAATTAGTGCTTCAAACACTTCGCTTGATCAAAAACACCGCGCATTGCGCGGTGTTTTTTTATTGTTTCAACTGGACTACTCTTCTTCTTCCAGATTTTCTTGATACGCTTGTGCATCAAGAAGCTCATTGAGTTCCGAATCGTCGGTGATACGAATTTGGAACAACCAACCATCTCCGTAAGCGTCGGTGTTGACGTACTCCGGAGAGCCTTCCAAATCTTCATTGACCGCGACAACTTCGCCCGTCAGCGGCGAATAAATATCTGAGGCCGCTTTTACTGATTCAGCAACGGCGCAATCATCACCCGCATTTACGGTGTCACCCACCTCTGGTAAATCAACGAAGACCATATCACCCAGCATTGCCTGAGCATGGTCAGAAATGCCTACGGTATACACACCATTGCCTTCAGGTCGAACCCACTCGTGGGATGCCGCGAATTTTAACTCAGATGGGATATCACTCATAAATCAGGTTCCTTCATAAATTTGTGCTGCAAACTGTCGGTGACTTAAAAAAGCGCACAACATCAGATACGCAAGGTAGGAAAGCCTTCGCCTAATCGCAAGGAAAATCACTACACAAGAAGCAATTGTTTTAACTCGATCAACCCTTGTCTCAAACATTGATTCAGCGACAGTCCAGAATACCGCCCAATCCAAACAAAAAAACGCCAATGACAACATAACTGCCATTGGCGCTTTATTCACTTAGCTAAGTATTAGCTTTCGCTTTTTTGCACATGAACATCCATTTGAGGGAAAGGAATTTCTATTCCTTCTTCGTCCAATGCTTCTTTGATAGCTTGCAGCAAATCGAAGTAAACCGGCCAGTAATCACCAGTTCGCACCCAAGGACGCACCACAAGGTTTACCGATGAATCGGCTAGCTCAACCACACCGATAGTTGGCTCAGGCTCAGCAAGAAGACGTGACTCTGCCGCCAATACGCGTGTCAGTACATCTTTGGTTTTTTTCAAATCCGCGTTATAGGAAACGCCAACAACGAAGTCGATACGACGGGTATCATGACGTGAATAGTTGGTGATTGGGCTAGAGATAACGCCACCGTTAGGCACAACGATCATTTTGTTGTCAGGCGTTTTCAATACCGTCGAGAAAATTTGGATTGAGTCTACTGAACCTGCTACACCCGCGATTTCAACGTAGTCGCCCGATTTAAACGGACGGAATGCAACAATCAATACGCCCGCAGCAAAGTTTGACAGCGACCCTTGCAGTGCCAAGCCAACAGCAAGACCTGCAGCACCGATAACAGCAACCACAGATGCGGTTTGAACACCCAATTTACCCAGCGCTGCAATCAGGACAATAACGAATAGTAAATAGCGAATAAAGGTATGCACGAATTCAACAACAGCATTGTCGAGGTCTTTCTTGCGTAACACTTTCGCGACGGTACCGGCAATCTTTTTAACGACCCAATTACCGATAATGATAATAACGAGCGCGGATATAACATTCACCGCGTATTGAAGCAGCAGATCTTGGTTTGCAGTAAACCAATTCAAGGCTTCATTAGTTGCATTTTCCATTGCGATTCCCTTGATAGTTGTTTTGTAGTTTGGTCGATTTCCCTGAGAGTCGACAACAAGAGCCTCTCATTTCCGGATCAATCCGCACCAGAAAAATCAGAGCAGAGTGTACAGTTTAAACAGTAAAAAATACTGTCTCAAATTTAAAACACTCACACTGATCTATTTGTGACTTCTCGGGATGACACGCATAAAAAAGCCCTACCAAAGGGCAGGGCTCAACTTCAATATGCTGTCTTTATGCCATTTCAGCGACGGGTTTGCTTTTTTCCTTCGCTTTCGCATTCACAATGGCGGCGTGATAATGCACATCCATCTGTGGGAATGGAATTTCAATCCCTTCTTTATCGAGACCTTCTTTGATCGCCTGCATCAAGTCAAAGTAAGTCGCCCAGTAATCTGCGGTGTTAACCCAAGGGCGAACCACAAAGTTCACCGATGAATCAGCCAGCGCGTGAACACCAATGGTTGGCTCAGGATCTTGCAAAACACGCTCATCAGCATTAACAATTCGGGTCAGTACTTCTTTCGTCTTTTGCAAATCCGCTTTGTAAGAAACACCAATGATAAAATCAATACGACGTGTCTCATGACGAGAGTAGTTGGTGATTGGGCTTGAAATAACCGTCCCATTTGGCACAACGACCATCTTGTTATCTGGCGTCGTCAATACAGTCGAGAAAATCTGAATCGAGGCAACAGAACCCGCCACGCCGCCCACTTCAACATAATCACCTGACTTGAACGGACGGAACGTCACAATCAACACACCCGCCGCAAAGTTCGACAGTGAGCCTTGTAGTGCCAAACCAATTGCTAAGCCAGCAGCACCGATTACAGCGACGATAGAGGCTGTTTGAACACCCAAGCGGCCCAGCGCTGCAATCAGCACAATCGCAAACATCACGTAACGCACCATGTTCTCGATAAAATCGACAACTGTTTGATCCAGTTCGCGCTTCTTCAATACTACCGCCACAGATCCGGCGACTTTCTTCACTATCCAGTTACCGATAAGCAGGATAGTCAGTGCTGTCAGCACATTCATGGCATATTGAATCATCAATTCTTGGTTCGAAGCCAACCAACTCATGGCTTCATGTGCTGTTTGTTCAACAACAAGTACGGCATTTTGTTCGGTCATCGTTTCTCTCACTAGTACAAAAACAAAACCACCTCACGCGACGAGAAACCATCAGATGGCATCCAGTCACGTGAGGTGGTTCAGGGTATGACTGAAATGCAGTCATAAAAAAACCCGCTAAATTTAGCGGGTTTCTAGATCTTTTGTAACCTGTTTTTTTAAAAAACTAAATTACAGAACGTCGATTGCGTTCAGGTCAGCAAATGCTTTCTCAAGACGAGTAACCATAGAAGCCTGACCAGCACGTAGCCATACGCGTGGATCGTAGTACTTCTTGTTTGGCGCAGCTTCGCCAGTTGGGTTACCGATTTGACCTTGTAGGTAATCAAAGTTATCAGCAGAGTAAGTACGGATACCGTCCCACGTTGCCCACTGAGTATCAGTATCGATGTTCATTTTGATAACACCGTAACCGATAGACTCTTGGATTTCTGCTTCAGAAGAACCAGAACCACCGTGGAATACGAAGTTCAATGCGTTCGGAGCGATACCGAATTTCTCAGCACAGTAAGCTTGAGAATCACGCAGGATAGTTGGAGTAAGAACAACGTTACCCGCTTGGTAAACACCGTGAACGTTACCAAAAGATGCTGCGATAGTGAAACGTGGGCTGATAGCGCTCAGTTTCTCGTATGCGTATGCAACGTCTTCTGGAGAAGTGTAAAGCTCAGACGCGTCCATATCAGAGTTGTCTACGCCGTCTTCTTCACCACCAGTACAACCCAGTTCGATTTCTAGCGTCATGCCCATCTTTTCCATGCGAGCAAGGTATGCAGCACAGATTTCGATGTTTTCTTCTAGTGATTCTTCAGACAGGTCAATCATGTGTGAAGAGAACAGTGGCTTGCCCGTTTCAGCGAAGTGCGCTTCACCAGCGTCAAGCAGACCGTCGATCCATGGCAGCAATTTCTTAGCAGCATGGTCAGTGTGCAGAATAACGGGAACACCGTAAGACGCAGCAACTGCGTGAACGTATTTTGCGCCAGCAACAGCACCAAGGATTTGTGCACCTTGGCCTTCTAGCTTAACGCCTTTACCAGCGAAGAAGCCTGCGCCACCGTTAGAGAACTGAACAACAACAGGTGCTTTAACTTTAGAAGCAGCTTCTAGAACACCGTTGATTGAATCCGTGTTTACTACGTTTACCGCTGGAAGAGCGAATTTATTCTCTTTAGCAATTTCAAACACTTTCTGTACGTCGTCACCAGAGATAACGCCAGGTTTTACAAAATCAAAAATCTTAGACATAACAATAGTCCTATTTACTCTGTAGTCTTTGAATGAATCAGTACCAAGCTGGCCATATCCCGACCAACTCAGCTAAATCGGCAAACGTTTGCGATCAACGCTGCGCATTGTACCCAAACGTCTCACCAAACACATTAATTTTTCGGTTTGGTGTCTGCATCAAACCGGACATTAGTCGCAAGATAAGATGCATAAAAAACGGGGGTAACAACCCCCGTTTTTTATATTATGCTTTTGCGCGAGCTTCTAGCATTTCAACAGCTGGAAGTACTTTACCTTCAACAAACTCAAGGAATGCACCACCGCCAGTCGAGATGTAAGAAACATCAGCTTTGATACCGAACTTGTCGATAGCTGCCAATGTGTCACCACCACCTGCTACAGAGAAGCCTGCAGATTCAGCGATTGCTTTAGAAATACCCGCCGTACCCGCTTCGAAGTTTTTGAACTCGAATACGCCAACAGGGCCATTCCATAGGATGGTTTTCGCGTTGCTGATGATTTCAGCAAGAGCCGCAGTTGATTGAGGACCTAGGTCGAAAATCATGTCGTCATCTTGAACGTCAGCAACGTTCTTGATTTCAGCTTCTGCGTTTTCGTCAAATGCTTTCGCACATGCAACATCAGTTGCAACTGGAATTGCACATTCTTTCATTAGCTTTTTAGCTGTATCTAGCAAATCCGCTTCGTACAGTGATTTGCCCACGTTGTGGCCTTCAGCTGCAATGAAGGTGTTCGCGATACCACCGCCAACAACCAATTGGTCAGCGATTTTAGATAGAGACTCAAGAACAGTCAGTTTGGTAGAAACTTTAGAACCACCAACGATAGCAACCAACGGACGCGCTGGGTTGTCCATCGCTTTACCTAGTGCTTCAAGTTCAGCCGCTAGAAGAGGGCCTGCACATGCGATAGGAGCGAATACACCTACGCCGTAAGTCGATGCTTGTGCGCGGTGCGCAGTGCCGAATGCATCCATCACGAACACATCACAAAGTGCAGCGTAAGCTTTAGACAGCTCGTCTTCGTTTTTCTTCTCGCCTTTGTTGAAACGAACGTTTTCTAGAACCACTAGCTCACCCGCGTTCAGCTCTAGGCCGTTCAGGTAGTCTTTTGCTAGTTTAACGTCACAATCAAGCGCGTCGTTCAAGTAGTTAACGACAGGCTGCAGAGAGAATTCTTCTGCGTACTCACCTTCAGTTGGACGACCAAGGTGAGAAGTAACCATGACTTTCGCGCCAGCTTCTAGGCAAAGCTTAATCGTTGGCAGAGATGCAAGAATACGTGCATCAGAAGTTACTTTACCTTCTTTAACCGGTACGTTTAGGTCAGCTCGGATAAATACACGTTTGCCAGCCAGATCCAGATCGGCCATTTTGATTACAGACATTTTCGTCCTCTCTCTAAAGTTGCAAAAATAAAAAAATTTGCTTTGGTTTTTACAAAATAAAAACCGTGACTCAAGCCTTCGAGCCACTTGAAATTGCATCCATGGCTAACGCGGTATCAAGCATCCGGTTAGCAAATCCCCACTCGTTATCACACCACACCAGCATCTTCACCAAATTGTGGTTACTTACTCGTGTTTGCGAGCCATCGACAATGGCGCTGTGAGGGTCATGGTTAAAGTCTATCGAGACAAGTGGTGCCTCGGTATAATCTACAATGCCGTTCAATGTACACCGAGCGGCCTCTTCGAGTGATTGATTTACGTCATTAACTTTCACTTTCGTGTTAACTGTGACGCTTAAATCCATTGCAGTGACGTTAATCGTTGGAACTCTAACCGAAATCGCTTCAAATTTGTCAGAAAATTTCGGAAAGATTCTTCCAATTCCCAAATGTAATTTGGTGTCGACAGGAATAATTGACTGACTCGCAGCACGGGTGCGTCGCAAATCAGGGTGATAAGCATCAATCACTTGCTGGTCATTCATGGAAGAGTGAATGGTGGTGATGGTGCCAGACTCAATACCAAACTGTTCATCAAGCACCTTAATCACAGGCACGATACAGTTAGTGGTACAAGAACCATTGGAAACAATGCGATCGCTGGCTTTCAAGGAGTCTTCATTCACACCAAAAATGATGGTGTTATCTAAGTCATTACTACCAGGATGGGAGAACAATACTTTTTTCGCACCAGCATCGAGGTGGGCTTGACCATGTTCGCGATTGCCATAAACACCCGTGCAATCGAGCACGATGTCGATGTCTAGATCACGCCAAGGAAGCAGATTAATGTCACTTAAGTGAAGGATGCGAATTTTATCGTCGCCGACAAAAAGAAACTCCTGGCTATTGGAGACTTTTTTAAAAAATCGACCATGACTGGTGTCATATTGCAGAAGATGCGCCATCGCATCAGGCTCAGCGAGTTCATTGACAGCGATGATGTCAATTTTGTCTCTTCGGCCACTCTCGTAAAGTGCGCGAAGCACACTACGGCCAATTCGACCAAATCCATTAATTGCAACGCGTAATGCCATGTCCCTGACCATCTGAGTCGTGAATGAAATACGGCGGACAGTCTATCTCAAGCACGTAAAATACGCACGTAGAATGTGACTGGTCTCTCATCAAAACTTCTGATTGATTCGTTCAGACATCGAAAAGAAAAAGCCCCGCAAAAGCGGGGCTAAATATTGACGTTCGAACACCTGACATCGTCAGTTATGCAAGCAGCTCTTTCGCCGTTTCTACCACGTTTTCAACGGTAAAGCCGAACATCTTGAACAGCTCGCCTGCTGGTGCAGACTCACCGAAAGAGTGCATGCCGATGATACGACCATCAAAGCCAACGTACTTGTACCAGAAGTCAGCGATGCCCGCTTCAATTGCAACACGAGCGGTCACATCTGAAGGCAGTACTGATTCACGGTATGCCGCATCTTGCTTGTCATAAACGTCTGTCGCTGGCATAGATACCACGCGAACTTGCTTACCTTCAGCAGAAATTTGCGCAGCCGCTTCAACCGCCAGCTCAACTTCTGAACCGGTTGCAATCAAGATAAGATCTGGCTGACCCACACAATCTTTCAGCACGTAACCGCCTTTAGCGATGTCAGCCACTTGCTGTGTGCTGCGATCTTGTTGTGCCAAGTTTTGACGCGAGAAGATCAGCGACGTTGGACCGTCTTTGCGCTCAATCGCCAGTTTCCAAGCGACCGCAGATTCCACTTGGTCACATGGACGCCATGTGCTCATGTTTGGCGTTAGACGCAGTGAGGCGATTTGCTCAACCGGCTGGTGTGTTGGGCCATCTTCACCCAGACCAATCGAGTCATGGGTATACACTTGGATGTTCTGAATTTTCATCAGCGCAGCCATACGCATTGCGTTACGCGCGTATTCCATGAACATCAGGAAGGTTGCGCCGTAAGGTACAAAACCACCGTGCAGCGCGATGCCGTTGATGATCGCTGTCATACCGAACTCACGCACACCGTAGTGAATGTAATTACCGGATGCGTCTTCAGCAGTCACGGCTTTCGAACCCGACCACATGGTCAAGTTTGAAGGCGCAAGGTCAGCAGAGCCGCCCATAAATTCTGGTAGCATAGCACCAAACGCTTCTAGCGCGTTTTGAGACGCTTTACGTGATGCAATGTTCGCTGGGTTTGCTTGCAAATCAGCGATGATTTGGCTCGCTTTCGCTTCCCATTCTGCTGGCAGTTCGCCGTTTACGCGGCGTTTGAATTCAGCAGCAAGCTCTGGGTATGCCGCTTCATAAGCTGCAAGTCTTTCATTCCACGCAGACTCTTTCGCCGCGCCAGCTTCTTTGGCATCCCATGCGCCGTAAACGTCAGCAGGGATTTCAAACGGACCGTGCTCCCAACCCAGCTGTTTACGGGTCGCTGCGATTTCGTCAGCGCCTAGTGGTGCGCCGTGACAATCGTGGGTGCCAGCTTTATTTGGTGAACCAAAGCCAATCACGGTTTTCGTACAGATCAGGGTTGGACGACCTGTTTCTGCTTTTGCTGCTTCAATCGCCGCATTGATTGCATCGGCATCGTGACCATCAACAGCAGGAATAACGTGCCAGCCGTACGCTTCAAAACGCTGAGGCGTATTGTCAGTGAACCAGCCTTCAACATGACCATCGATAGAAATACCGTTGTCATCCCAGAACGCAACCAGCTTACCAAGACCTAGCGTACCCGCCAGTGAACATGCTTCATGAGAGATACCTTCCATCAAGCAACCGTCGCCCAAGAACACAAAGGTGTTGTGGTCAACGATGGCATGGCCGTCGCGATTGAATTGCGCTGCCAGTGATTTCTCTGCCATCGCCATACCAACAGCGTTGGTGATGCCTTGGCCTAGTGGGCCAGTGGTGGTTTCAATGCCCGGTGCATAACCGTATTCAGGGTGACCTGGGGTTTTTGAATGCAGTTGGCGGAAGTTTTTCAGATCATCAATCGACAGATCGTAACCCGTCAGGTGAAGCAGAGAGTAAATCAGCATTGAGCCGTGACCGTTAGACAAGATGAAACGGTCGCGATCAGCCCATTCAGGGTTTTGCGGGTTGTGGTTCATGTGGTCGCGCCACAGTACTTCGGCGATATCAGCCATGCCCATTGGGGCGCCCGGGTGACCAGAGTTGGCTTGTTGTACACCGTCCATGCTTAGTGCACGAATCGCGTTTGCTAAAACCTTGCGGGAAGACATGTCTGCTCCTGAGATCAATAGACGTTTTGTTTTATATGCAATCAGGCGTAATACTTTTATTCGTAGATGGCCAGATCGCAGAAGTCGGCGGGGTCGTATTGTCGCAAGACTCCCGTTCCTCTGCAAACGTTTTACATGGCTGATTTTATAGGAAACTGCGCCTATCTAGCGTGTTTGTGCCGCATCTATTTGTAATTACAGGATGACCAACGCAAACGTTTCCCTTTTAGGCGGACAAACCGTGGGGTTGATTTATCAATCTCGTGACGTAGAATAGACGTCCAGATGGAAAAGCATCTATACCTTTAAACGTATATTCGATATCAATTTTATACCAACGGCAGTCAGCACACGTTTAACACACTGCTGAAATTGGTATTTACTCATTAGGGAAAACGTTATGGCTAAGCACCTGTTCACTTCTGAATCTGTATCAGAAGGCCACCCAGACAAAATTGCAGATCAGATTTCTGATGCCGTTCTTGATGCAATTTTGGAGCAGGATCCAAAAGCACGTGTGGCGTGTGAAACCTACGTCAAAACTGGCATGGTGATGGTTGGCGGTGAAGTAACAACGTCAGCATGGGTTGATATCGAAGAAATCACACGTGAAACCGTGCGTGAGATTGGTTATGTACATTCTGACATGGGCTTTGATGCAGACTCTTGTGCTGTATTGAATACCATTGGTAAGCAATCGCCAGACATCAACCAAGGTGTTGATAAAGCAGATCCTAAAGATCAAGGCGCTGGCGACCAAGGCATCATGTTTGGTTACGCAACCAACGAAACCCCTATTCTTATGCCTGCACCAATTACCTATTCTCATCTGCTGGTCAAAAAGCAAGCGGAAGTGCGCAAGAGCGGCAAACTGGATTTCTTACGTCCAGACGCGAAATCACAAGTTACCTTCCAATATGACCAAGGTAAGATTGTTGGTATTGATGCGGTTGTTCTTTCGACTCAGCATTGCGATTCAGTCACAACTGAATACTTGCGCGAAGCGGTAATGGAAGAAATCATTAAACCGGTTTTACCGATTGAATGGTTGAACAAAGACACCAAATACTTCATCAACCCAACCGGTCGTTTTGTTATCGGTGGCCCAATGGGTGACTGTGGTTTGACGGGTCGTAAGATCATCGTCGATACCTACGGCGGCGCAGCGCGTCACGGCGGTGGTGCATTCTCTGGTAAAGATCCATCGAAGGTTGACCGCTCAGCAGCATACGCAGCACGTTATGTTGCTAAAAATATCGTTGCCGCTGGCATGGCTGATCGCTGTGAGATCCAACTGTCTTACGCTATCGGTGTCGCTGACCCAACATCTATCATGGTTGAAACGTTCGGCACAGAAAAAGTGTCTCAAGAGATCATCATCGAAGCGGTTCGCCAAAACTTCGACTTGCGCCCATATGGCCTGCAAGAGATGCTTGACCTGCTGCAACCTATCTACAAAAAGACAGCAGCATACGGTCACTTCGGTCGTGAAGAATTCCCATGGGAAAAAACGGACAAAGTGGCAGCATTACGCGATTTCGCGAACATCAAATAATCGCGACCACGCAGCACCACAGATTAACAAAATGGAAGCTTCGGCTTCCTTTTTTTCATGCCTCTCTTTACCCTAGCCGCTGTCACCACTTAACTTTGCCAAAGCGATGAACGAACTCCACTACCGTATTACCCGACGCGTAAGCGAATGCATTTATCAAGCAAGCCAGACCTTAAAGGCAGATTTTTCGGTGCCTGCGATCCGTTTTGATATTCGGGGAAAAACGGCGGGAATGGCGCTGCTTCAACGCTGGCAGCTTCGCTTCAATCCCGTATTACTGGCCGAAAACCCAGAAGCATTTATTAACGAAGTGGTTCCCCATGAAGTCAGTCATTTAATTGTCTTTGCGCGATTCGGACGTGTTCGCCCGCACGGCAAAGAGTGGCAAGCCGTTATGTCACAGGTCTTTGATGTTCAACCTAAAACCACGCATAGCTTTGACATCAAATCCGTGGAAGGCAAAACCTTTCCTTATCAATGCCAATGTGACGTCATCCCTTTATCTGTGCGCCGTCACAACAAGGTACAGCGCCAGCAAGTGCAGTACATGTGCCGTCGTTGTAAACAGCCCCTGATGTGGAAACCTTCAGCATCCTAACGCGAATGCGTTAATTGCCACTTTTTCCTCAATTAACAAGTTATTCAATTAACACTATTTTAGTGAGATTTAACTCGCATACATCTGCAATAATCAAAGTACTTAATTCCAAAAAGACTTTGTTTCATGATGAAAAAGTATCTCTTGCTGCTTTCTGCGTTGTTGATATCACCACTGGCGATGTCTGCTCCTGAGCATCCACAATCCTTTTCGAAAGCCAAACGCATCGCGCAAAAAATCTATCAAGACTACCCCACCTCTTTTTACTGTGGCTGTGACATTGAGTGGAAAGGGAAGAAGGGCGTGCCGCAATTAGATGAATGTGGTTACCAAGTGCGTAAGCAATTAAAACGCGCTAGCCGCATTGAATGGGAACATGTCGTTCCTGCTTGGCAATTTGGCCACCAGCGCCAATGCTGGCAAGACGGCGGACGCAAGAATTGCGGCAAAACAGACATGGCCTTTCGTTTAATGGAAGCGGATCTGCACAATCTGGTCCCTGCCATTGGCGAAGTGAACGGCGACCGCTCTAACTATCGTTTTTCACAATGGAACGGAAACAAAGGCGCATTTTACGGACAATGCGAAATGAAGGTCGATTTCAAACAGCGCGCGGTCGATCCACCCGCGCAAAGTCGTGGCGCCATTGCACGTATCTACCAATACATGAATCAACAGTATGATTTTCGTTTGGCGTCAGCACAGAAAAAGCTCATGAATGCGTGGGATAAAACCTACCCTGTTACGGATTGGGAATGTGAGCGTGACCGTCGAATAGCCAAAGCGCAAGGTAACCACAATCCTTTCGTGAAAGCATCGTGCGAGAAAGCAGGTCTCTGATCTAGCTGAAGGCGAGCAACACTACAATCGTGAGGCAGCAGCGTGATACACTGCTGCTCATTATTAACAACGAAACGACCATCATGCGTATCCCTAGAATTTTCCATCCTGAACGTCTGCCCGACAATGGCCGCGTCTCTCTTAGTGAAGACGCTGCAAACCATGTTGGACGCGTATTGCGAATGCAAATTGGTCAGGAAATCCTGCTGTTTGATGGCAGTGGTGCTGAATTCCCCGCCGTCATTGCTGAAACGAGCAAGAAATCTGTCGCTGTTGATGTGGTTGAGCGTGTTGAACGCAGTATCGAATCGCCTCTGGATTTACACCTTGGTCAGGTGATCAGCCGCGGTGACAAAATGGAATTCACCATTCAGAAATCTGTTGAGCTGGGCGTCAATGTCATCACGCCGCTGATCTCAGAACGTTGTGGTGTCAAACTCAACGCGGAGCGCTTCGATAAAAAACTGCAGCAATGGCAAAAAATTGCGATTGCGGCCTGTGAACAAAGTGGTCGTAACATCGTGCCAGAGATTCGGCCCGTGATGGCGCTGGAAGAGTGGACGACTGAAGACTTTGACGGGCTGAAACTCAACCTGCATCCACGTGCAAAATACTCAATCAATACACTGCCAGAACCGGTCAAGCGCGTTCGTTTGCTCATAGGTCCTGAAGGTGGGTTGTCAGCAGACGAAATTGAAAAAACGCGCGAATTTGGTTTCGAAGAAACCTTATTAGGGCCGCGCGTGTTGCGAACAGAAACCGCAGCATTAACGGCGATCACCGCCCTACAGGTTCGCTTTGGCGATCTCGGCTAATTAAGGACAATACATGATCAAACTGGGCGTAGTGATGGATCCAATCGAATCCATCAATATCAAAAAAGATTCTTCCTTTGCCATGATGCTAGAAGCGCAAAAGCGTGGCTGGGAAATTCACTACATGCAGATGCACGACTTGTCGCTAGAACAAGGCAAAGCATTAGCACGCACTAAAATCGTGACACTGGAAGAAAACCCAGACAACTGGTTTGAAGTGAAAAGTGAGCAAGAGATCGCTCTTGCTGATCTTGATGCTGTTTTGATGCGCAAAGATCCGCCTTTTGATACCGAATACATCTACGCAACTTACATTCTTGAGCGCGCTGAAGTGGAAGGTTGTCTTATCGTCAACAAACCGCAAAGTCTGCGTGACTGCAATGAAAAGCTGTTCACTGCGTGGTTCCCTGAGCATACGCCGATCACTTTGGTGACACGTCGTGCTGATCAGATCAAAGCTTTCCATGAAAAACACGGCGACATCATTCTCAAGCCCTTAGATGGTATGGGTGGTTCATCGATTTTCCGTGTAAAGCAGGGCGATCCAAACTTGTCAGTGATCATCGAAACTCTGACAAACCTTGGTAACACCTACTGCATGGCGCAAACCTTTGTGCCAGATATCAGTAACGGCGATAAACGCATTCTGGTGGTGGACGGCGAGCCAATGCCATACTGCCTAGCGCGTATTCCCGCCAAAGGCGAAACCCGCGGTAATCTGGCTGCTGGGGGTCGTGGTGAAGCCCGTCCTCTGAGCGATACCGATTGGGCAATCGCACGCGCCGTTGCGCCAACGCTAAAAGAGAAAGGCCTCGTATTTGTTGGTTTGGATATTATCGGTGACAAGCTGACTGAAATTAACGTGACCAGCCCAACCTGTATCCGTGAAATTGAAGCGGCCTTTGATATTAATATCAGCGGTAAGTTGATGGACGCGATTGAAGCGCGTCTACAAAAATAATCCGCACACAACCTCGCGTAGTTTCGGCTGCGCGAGGCTGACTTTCTCTGACTTACCGCTCATACTGAACTAAGCATCATTATTTCACAGCACCTTTATATCAGTCGCTTTACGCCGACGCATCTCAGCAGTGGAAGGGCATCATGAACTTTAAAAATCATTTCCTTGTCGCAATGCCCAGTATGTTAGATGACCGTTTCAAGCACAGTGTTATCTATGTGTGCGAGCACAATGAGGACGGTGCAATGGGACTGGTGATTAACCAGCCCATCGATATCTCGGTCGCCAACATGCTTGAACAAATCGAGGTAGAGCGCGAGATCCATGTCACCCACCCAGTGAGCCTCGATCAGCCTGTCTTATTTGGCGGCCCTGTATCAGAAGATCGCGGATTTGTTCTGCACAAAAACAGGCAAGAGTTCGGCTCTAGCATTCAACTGTCTGATGCACTGACAGTGACCACATCGAAAGATATTCTGAGCATCTTAGGCACTAACGATGAACCTGAGCAGTTTATTGTCGCGCTGGGTTATTCAGGCTGGGACGCGGGGCAACTCGAACAGGAGCTGGCAGAAAACAGTTGGCTCACCATTGAAGCTGACCCTACCGTTATTTTCGATACCCCAATCAATGAGCGTTGGGAAAAAGCACTCAAGCAATTGGGCATCAGTGCGCTCAATCTTTCGTCCGATATCGGACACGCATAAGAGACATCCAATGAGTAACATTCAAACTGTGCTGGGCTTTGATTACGGCACAAAAAGTATTGGCATCGCGATTGGCCAAACCATTACTGGCACCGCTCAACCGCTTAAGGCGCTGAAAGCAAAAGATGGCATCCCAAGCTGGGACGCCATTGAAGCGATCTTAAAAGAATGGAAACCCGATTTAGTGGTGGTGGGTTTACCGCTTGATTTACAAGGCGGTGAACTAGAAAGCATCACACCTCGCGCACGCAAATTTGCCAATCGCCTAAAGGGGCGTTTTGGCGTTGATGTCGAGTTGCATGATGAGCGTCTCACCACAACAGAGGCGCGTTCTTCACTTTTTGAACACGGCGGGTATCGCGCATTGGGCAAGGGAAACATTGACTGCCAATCCGCGGTTATCATTGTCGAAAGCTGGCTTGAAAATCAGTACAGTTAAATAAGCGCCTGATGGCGCTTTTTTTTCGTTTACTTACGAGCCTTCGATACTGACATCGGCAAGTGACAGCGAACTCGAGGACTGCTCTGCCATTTTCATCATCAGCTTCAGTTCATTGCGAGAATCAGCGTGATGTAACGCTTCTTCCTTCGAGATTTTTCCTGCCTGATAAAGCGTAAACAGTGATTGGTCAAAGGTGCACATACCCGCTGTTTCGCCCTTGCTGATACACGCTTTAAGCTCGTGCAATTCACCACGACGGATCAAATCAGAAACATGGGAAGTATTGAGCAATAACTCATACGCGCCATGACGACCAATACCGCTGATATCAGGCACCAACTGCTGCGCTAGAATGCCCCTGAGATTAAGTGACAAATCAAACAAAAATTGTTCACGACGCTCTTTTGCCACCAAATGCAATACACGTTCGAGTGCCTGATTGGCGTTATTTGCGTGAAGGGTGGCGATACACAAGTGACCCGTCTCCGCAAACTGCATGGCATATTCCATGGTCTCTCTCGTGCGGATCTCGCCAATCATGATCATGTCCGGCGCTTGACGCAGCGAGTTCTTTAGCGCCACTTCATAACTCTCGGTATCAATACCTATCTCACGCTGTGTCACAATGCATTTTTTATGCGGATGGATGAACTCAATCGGATCTTCTACCGTCAGAATATGGCCGCTGCGGTGAGTATTGCGAAACCCTAGCATGGCCGCCATAGATGTCGATTTCCCCGACCCCGTTGCGCCCACAATCAATACCAGCCCACGTTTGGCAATCGACAAATCCTGAATCACATCTGGCAAGCCTAGCGTTTGGATCTCTGGGATCTTGGTTTCAATACGTCGCATCACCATGCCAGGCAAATCTCGCTGCCAAAACGCACTGACACGAAAACGGCCTGATTCGGTGACCAAAGCAAAGTTGGCCTCACGCTCTTCCATGAATTTTCGATGTGTGTCGGTATCCATCGCTTGCGATATCAATGCCTTCACCCCACTCAGATCTAACGTTTCACCGTTGGGCGTTAAGCTGCCATCAACACGCAGCATGCAAGGCGCACCCACAGTGATATAGCAATCTGATGCACGTTGATTGAGCATGGCATCAAGCAATTGAAAAAGGGGCGTCTGATCTGTCATCGTTAAAAACCTGTCCCTGAGCTATCTAACGCCTTGTTGGCTTCGCTGCTATCAATCACACCCTGCATCATCAAGTTGCGCAGTGATTGCTCCATGGTTTGCATGCCCATACCAGAGCCTGTCTGGATCATCGAATACATCTGCGCCACTTTGTCTTCACGAATCAGATTTCGAATGGCAGGCGTCGCAATCATCACTTCATGGGCAGCCACTCGCCCGCCAGTGACCTGTTTAATCAGTTTTTGCGATACCACCGCGCGTAGCGATTCTGACAACATGGATCGCACCATCGGTTTATCCGCACCAGGAAACACATCAATAATCCGGTCAACCGTCTTCGCGGCACTCGACGTGTGCAAGGTGCCAAACACTAAGTGACCCGTTTCAGCGGCAGTCAACGCAAGGCTGATGGTTTCTCTGTCGCGCAACTCACCCACCAAAATGACATCTGGGTCTTCACGCAATGCGGAACGAAGCGCGTTATTAAATGAATGCGTATCTCGGTGAACTTCACGCTGGTTGATCAAGCAACTTTTTTGCTCATGGACAAATTCAATCGGGTCTTCAATCGTCAACACATGACGATGTTGTTCACGGTTAATCTTATCTACCATCGCAGCCAACGTCGTGGATTTACCTGACCCCGTTGGCCCAGTAACGAGCACGAGTCCTTTTTGATAGTTAACAAACTGCTCAAACACCGAAGGCGCATTGATGGCCTCTAGCGTTGGGATCTTTGATGGGATGTTTCGAAACACCGCTGCGCAGCCGCGTGATTGGTGGAATGCATTAACACGGAAACGGCCAACAGATGCCAGTTCAAACGAGAAATCCACTTCAAGGTTTTGCTCAAACTCCCGTTGCTGGGCGTCGTTCATAATATCGAAGATGAGGCGGTGCACGTCATTGTGCTCGAGTGCAGGCAGGCTAAGCTTTCGGACATCACCATCAACGCGGACCATCGGAGGCACTCCCGCAGAAAGATGTAGATCTGAGGCATTATGCTTTACACTAAAGTCCAATAATTCAGTAATATCCATTAATCCGTTTCCTCGCAGAATTAGCCATGTGTAGTATCAAACAAAACCTAGAGCAGGTCACCCGCCAAATAGACAATGCCGCACAAAAATGCGGGAGAGACGCCGCTGGCGTGCAACTGTTGGCGGTAAGCAAAACCAAACCCATTGAAGCTATCGCACATGCGACAGCCGCTGGGCATCGCCAGTTTGGCGAAAACTATGTACAAGAAGGGGTGGATAAAATCCTTCACTTCCGCCCGCTTCATTCTGATTTGGAATGGCATTTTATTGGCCCGATTCAATCCAATAAAACACGCCTAATTGCCGAACATTTCGATTGGGTGCATTCCGTTGATCGCAGCAAAGTTGCAAGGCGATTGAGTGAACAGCGCGCAGATGACATGCCCCCAATGCAAGTACTTATCCAAATCAATACCAGCGGCGAAGCGTCAAAATCAGGCACTGGTTTTGAAGAAGTGAAAGCGCTGGCTGATGAAATCGACCAACTTCCTCATCTCACACTGCGCGGCCTGATGTGTATCCCTCAGCCCGAAAGTGATCACGATGCACAAATGGTCGCCTTTGCGCCATTAGTGGCATTGTTTGAAGAGATGAAAGCGACGCGCCCACACTTTGATACCCTTTCGATGGGAATGAGTGGCGACATGGACGCCGCAATTGCCTCGGGCAGCACCATGGTTCGTATCGGCACCGCCCTTTTTGGCGCGCGCGATTACAGCAACCGTGGCGAGTGAAGCATCCTCGCCATATGAATACATCAGGTAAGCCAATCACCGCTTGCCAGACACAAGGAATCATTTGATGGAACAACGCACCATTGCCTTTATCGGCGCGGGCAACATGGCTCGCTCAATCATTGCGGGTTTGATTCAATCGGGCTACCCCGCCTCACTGCTGACAGCGGTTAACCGCACGCCAGAGAAAAGCGCCGCCTTTCGCGATAGCTTCGGCATCAACGCCAATGAAGATGCCATTGCCAGTGCAAAGCAAGCGGATGTCGTGGTGCTGGGTGTGAAACCGCAAGGCATGGAAGAATTGCTGGCGAGCATGACGGAGATTGATTGGAGCAAGAAACTGGCTATATCGATTGCCGCAGGGATTTCTGTCGCACGCTTGTCAGACATGGCAAGCGCGCCACTTAACCTTGTTCGTGTGATGCCAAACACACCTTCACTGGTTGGAGAAGGTATGAGTGGGCTTTATGCTCCAGAATCAGTAACAGAACTTGATCGTCAGTTTGCTGGAGATCTGCTGCAAGCGGTCGGCAAAATTTGTTGGGTCAGCGAAGAATCTGGCATCAATGCTATTATCGCTGCCGCTGGCAGTGCACCTGCCTATTTCTTCTTGTTTATGGAAGCAATGCAGGCAGAAGCTGAGCGCCAAGGCTTTGATAAACAAACTGCACGCGCGTTGGTACAGCAATCCGCGCTCGGCGCAGCTAAAATGGTGGTTGCCAACCCCAATATTGAACTGGCAACCTTAAGAGAACAGGTAACGTCAAAAGGCGGCACCACCGCTCAGGCACTGAGTGTATTTAATAACAACCAACTTTCAGAGACTGTATCAGAGGCCATGCAAGCCGCTGTTCGTCGTGCTGAAGAAATGGAATCGCTATTTTAGGGCTAATTTATGAACTCAATGAACTTCCTCGTTTCAACACTGTTCGACCTCTACATTATGGTGGTGTTGCTTCGAGTTTGGCTGCAATGGGCACGCGCAGATTTTTACAACCCATTCAGTCAGTTTGTCGTTAAAGCGACGCAACCTATCGTTGCACCATTACGCCGAGTCGTTCCATCAATTGGTAACTTTGATTTTGCCACGGTGCTGTTTGCGTTCGTGTTGTGTGTCGCCAAGTTTTTTGTTCTGCAAATGATCGCTTCAGGTGGCATGCCACCGTTTGATTTTTCCTACCTGCTAATAGGATTGATTGCATTGGTGAAAGCCGCGGGTGGTTTGCTGTTTTGGGTATTGATCCTGCGAGCAATCCTGAGCTGGGTCAGCCAAGGTAAAAGCCCGATTGAGTTTGTTATGGTTCAGTTGACTGAGCCTCTAGTGGCCCCTATTCGTCGCGTACTACCATCAATGGGCGGTTTGGATTTGAGTGTACTGGTTCTGTTTATCGTATTGCAGTTCTTGAACTTCTTCATCGGTGACCTGCTCAGCCCTTACTTTGGCAACCTGTGGTTCGTACTATAATTAATGAGTACCACACGCACTGCATGGCTGGATAACGAGGATTTAATCCTAAGATTGTATATCCAGCCTAAAGCAAGCCGTGACCAGTGGATGGGGATACATGGCGAGGAAATCAAACTCGCCATTACTGCTCCACCGGTTGATGGCAAAGCCAATGCCCATCTCACCAAGTTTCTCTCCAAACAATTCAAAGTCGCAAAAGGCCACATCGCGATCGAAAAAGGCGAGTTAGGCAGACACAAGCAAGTAAGGGTGAAAAATCCGGTCATTTACCCTGAGGCTATCAGCAATCTGATCCCCTCCTCCAAACAGTAAATCAGTAAGTGCACCGTTAACTTCACCGTGCGCTTACTCCACCAGACAAGGAACTCTGTCATGAAACCTCTGTTACTCTCTATCGTCAGCGCCTTGTTGCTGCTGATATCGCCGCTATCACAAGCGGAACAGTCGAAAGACATGGGGTCATTGGAAGTGCACTACTCTGCGCTCAACGCCACCTTTATTCCTCCTGCGGTTGCGAAGGCTTATGGCATTAAACGCAGCAGTGCCAACGCACTGATCAACATCGCTATCTTAGATAAGAATCAATCAGGCAAGCCTGCACTGACCGCGAACATTTCCGGTAATGCGCGTAATTTGCTAGGCACCACCAAACCCTTAGAATTTCGTGAAGTCCGCGAAGGGAATGCCATTTATTATCTGGCGGAAGTTCGCATTGCTAATGAAGAAAACGTCACCTTCAATATTGATATCAATGCCGAGGGGAATCGCAGTGGCAAGCTGACGTTCCAGCAAATCTTTTACGAAAACTGAGCAACAGCACATGTGGGTACGTCTTGCTAATATCGAAAGATGACACCACGTGGCAATCCGGTATTATGGCGCCCATTCGTGGCGCCATTTTTTATCGGCGACCACCCAAGAGGAGACGAAAATGATGAAAGTGGTTCTGGCGACAGGTAACGCAGGCAAAGTAAGAGAAATGGCCGATTTGCTGCAAGATTTTGGTCTGGATGTCATGGCGCAAAGCGAGTTTGCCGTGGTTGATGCTGAAGAAACCGGCACCACCTTTATCGAAAATGCCATCATCAAAGCACGTCATGCCGCCAAAGAAACTGGCTTGCCAGCGATTGCTGATGACTCGGGCTTGGAAGTGGATTATTTAAATGGCGCACCCGGCGTATACAGCGCACGTTATGCGGGTGAAGGCAAAGGCGACCAAGCCAATCTAGAAAAGCTACTAGAATGCATGGCTGATGCACCAGATGATCAACGTTCTGCTCGCTTCCATTGCGTACTGGTTTACATGCGTCACGCTAACGATCCAACACCACTGGTGTGTCATGGTGTCTTCGAAGGCTCTATCGCACGTGAAGCGTCAGGTTCACATGGCTTTGGCTACGATCCGGTTTTCTATGTCAAAGAACACGATTGCACCTTGGCGAACCTTGAGCCTGCAATGAAAAAACAAATATCGCACCGCGGTCAGGCACTGAAGAAACTGTTCGCCGCGATGCGTCAAGAGAAGAAGTAATTCATCATGGCTGTTCAAATCCCATTAAGTCTTTACGTGCATATCCCTTGGTGCGTGCAGAAATGCCCCTACTGCGATTTCAACTCGCACACACTAAAAGGCGAGATCCCAGAGCAAGATTATATCTCTGCTCTGCTGGACGATTTGCAACGAGACTTAGTCCGTTTTGATGGCGTAAGTGGCCGTCATCTGCATTCGATCTTCATTGGCGGTGGTACACCGAGCTTGATGTCACCACAAGAGATCTCACGTCTTTTAAACGGTATCGACGCACTGATCCCGTTCAAAGAAGGCATTGAGATCACCATGGAGGCCAACCCCGGCACAGTGGAAGCTGACAAGTTCATTGCTTACCAGAGCGTTGGCGTCAACCGCATCTCGGTGGGCGTTCAAAGCTTTGACAACGCGAAGCTTGAACGCTTGGGTCGAATTCATGGATCAGAAGAAGCCAAGCGTGCGGCCAAACTGGCTCATGAAGCGGGATTGAACAGCTTTAACTTAGATTTGATGCACGGGTTGCCCGACCAAACCTTGCAAAGCGCCTTGAGCGATCTCAAGCAAGCGATTGAGCTCGACCCTCCGCACCTGTCTTGGTATCAGCTCACCATTGAACCCAATACTCAGTACTATTCGAAACCGCCGGTTTTGCCTGACGATGACGACCTGTGGGACATCTTCGAGCAAGGCCATCAACTGCTCACTGATGCAGGTTATGTGCAATACGAGACCTCGGGTTACAGCAAGCCGGGTTACCAGTGTCAGCACAATCTTAACTACTGGCGTTTTGGTGACTATTTGGGCATTGGTTGTGGGGCGCATGGCAAAATTACCTCTGGCACCAATACCATACAGCGCACAGTAAAAGTGAAACACCCGCGCGGATATCTCGATACTGAGAAAGAATACCTCAGCGAATTGCATATAGTGGAAGCTGATGAAATGCCGTTTGAGTTTTTCATGAACAGATTCCGCTTGGTTGAGCCCTGTCCAAAAGCAGACTTCTCTGCACGTACAGGCTTATCACTGGATGTGGTTGCGACCCCCATTGAAAAAGCCATCGAGCAAGGGTTGCTGAGCGAAACCGAGACCCACTGGCAAGTGACTGCCAAAGGCCGCCTGTTCCTGAACGATCTTCTTTCCGTCTTCATCAACGAGTAAAGGCAGCACGAACGCTGCCTTGTCCCTGAGGCGCTAACGGCTCAGGTAAAGCTAAGGACAGCGTTGTAGATGAAGAAGTATCTGTTTGCCCTATTTGTGTTGATGTTATTGCCGCAAACCGCCCTTGCTCAAAAGGGGCGGTTTGCGCCGCTCCCTGGTTGGATTAAACCCATCGTCGACATTCCTGCGTTTGATCCCGCTGGCCATCACTATGATCAGCAGTTTCTGCTGGTCGATAGACAGCTTAATCTGGTCTCCCAATTCCCTGTTGAATACAAACGCTACACCAGCAAAGTCGTCTCCATTGAAGGGGTGGAATCTGGCTCACAAATCTCTATCGATTTTGATCCCAGCTACCAAAGCGTGGAACTTCACCGCTTGGAAATCGTGCGTGATGGCCAAACCTTTGACCGAAAAAACACAGCAAAAACCGCCCAATTCAAACGCGAAGTCGACCTAGATTCCTTGCTCTACAACGGTGATGAAACGCTGCATATTGTGCTCAATGATATACAGGTGGGCGACATTATTGATTTTAGCTACACCCTTACGGGCTTTAATCCGGTGTTTGGCGACAACCGAGAGTGGTATGTCAAAACAGGGTGGGCATCCACTGTCGCACTGGTCAATGCTCGCATTTTAGTCCCGGAAGACAGCCCTATCACCGTCACTAATTTGGACAATAAAGGCAAAGGTACGCTCACAGAAACCACGCAAAAAACGGTGCGTGAATACCGATATCAAGAACAAAACGGCTTGTATGATTTTGATGAGCCTGAGCAGCCACGCTGGTACAACCCCTACCCGTATTTGCATGTCTCTAGCTACAACAATTGGAAAGACGTGGTGAACTGGGCACTGCCTTTGTATCAAGCATCCCCAAGTGATCGTGACGTTCAAACATTAGCGAACAAGATCAAGCAAACACACCCTGAAGATCTTGATCAGCAAGTGGTCGCAGCCATTCACTTTGTGCAAAACAATATTCGCTACTTAGGCATAGAAAATGGCATCGGCTCTCACCAACCACGCCCACCGCGCCAAATCCTGTCCCAAGGCTACGGTGATTGCAAAGACAAAGCCTTGCTGCTGATTTCTTTGCTTGGCGCTATGGGCGTCAATGCCCACCCTGCATTAGTGGATACCTTTTGGCGAGATGAACTGCCACAGCAGCCTGCTGCGCCTTTCAGCTTTAATCACGTCATTGTGCAGATGGAATACAAAGACCAATCTTGGTGGATTGATGCCACTCGCACTCATCAGGGTGATCAGCTTGAAACACTGGCGCAATCACGCCTTGGTTACGCACTGGTATTAAAGCCGGGTGCGGACGATTTGGTGGCCATGTTGCCACCTGCCGCCCCCGTGTCACAAGACATTGAACAGCGCTACGTGGTGAACCATGCGAGTCAGCCAAGTTACCTCACGGTAAAAACCATCTATCGTGGGTTTGAAGCTGAGCGCTGGCGTCGTTATCTCGAGTCCAAGCCGCTAAGAGAGCTAGGCGAAGAGTATGCGAATTACTATGCGGGATTTTTCGGTGGGTTAGATTTTCTGCGCCCACTCAGCGTCGAGGACGACAAGAACAACAACGAAGTCACGGTCAATGAAGCCTATGTGATTGAAGATCTCTGGTCGAAAACTGACGATCTCTACTCGTTTGTTATCTCGGGTGACATCGTCGATGACTATCTCACCAAACCGGATCTTATCCGTCGTAAAACGCCATTTCGGTTCGGCTCTGAAGGGGCCGTTCGTCAAAAAATCACGCTCAGCCTGCCCGAAACGTGGAGCATTGATCCATCAGATCATGCGATCAACAGCCCCTATTTTGAGTTTAATAGCTCGCTAAAAGCAGTTTCAGGCCCCGGCGACGTGCTGCTCGATAAAACCTATGCCGAAGCGGACTATTATTATCGCGCCAAAAAACGCCATGTTGATGCGAGCGAACTGCGTCAATACATGCGACATATCGATGAAGCATGGCAAAGCGTGGATTATGAGTTTAGCTATCAGCCTTAGTGTTGGTGTTGGTGCTGGTGTTGGTGTTGGTGTTAATAGTTAATCCGACAGAACGGCGGACACAAAAAAACGCGGTGAGACAACTCACCGCGCTTTTTAATGTTAGGTCTCAGAGATCAGCACATGCTTCACGCCAACCCACAGACTATTTGCGTACAGTAACCGTCTTCCAGCTTGAAAGAGCGGGGATCAACGAGGCGATTTCAGCTTCCTGAACCTGCCACTGCGCGAAGCGTTGACACACTTCCTGCTGAACGTCTAAGGTTCGGTCACGTTGCAACCTCACTTCGTCCGCGAGCTTGTTCTGTAATGCCGCCATCTTTTGCGAAATGAACTGCATCTTATTGCTTTTGCCTTCACTCAACATCGCTATGTCCATCAAACCTCGGCTGGAAACCGTAGCAATCAACTGAGGGACGCTGGCTTCAAGTTCACGCACAGCCGTGGTTAACGCCTGATGCTTGAGCTGAGGAGATCGGTCGAGATCATAAAGAGAAGTGCTGACCTGATTTTGCAAGTGTTGGTGAAATTGTCCCACTTCACCACGTAATGCACTTCTTTCGCCAAGTTCTGCCGAGAGCACACCATCGAGAGCCAGCCAGGACGTATGTAGCTCCTCAGACAACGATCGCCCAATAAATGGCAAATCATTGCGTATCGTTTTGTTGTACTCGGTTAACGAGGCTCGTTGTGCTTCGCTCAACGCCACGCGATGAACATCAAAAAAAAGATTCCCCTTAGGATCGATGCGAAATTTGTTGTTATTACTCTCAATCAACACATTGTCGGCTTTAATTGCAATGTCACCATGCAGTTCAGGACGACAGTTCTCAGCGGCAACATAAAACGGCAAAAATGCCATAACAAAACAAGAAACGCGCAATGCGTAAGACAGACTTCCACTACCCATAATCATTCTCCGTGTCACTGGATGAAACGACCACGACATCCCATCGCAATAACCCATCCAAGTCTTAGAAAATTGAACGTCCGATGCGCTCGGCAAGCAGCTCTAATACTGCCGTTCCTGCCAGCGAGTTACCTGATTGATCAAGCTCTGGCGACCATACCGTGATGGACATTTCACCCGGCACGATAGCAACGATCCCGCCGCCAACACCCGATTTCCCCGGCATACCCACACGATAAGCAAACTCACCCGCACCATCGTAAAGACCACAGGTCGCCAATAGGGCATTAACCTGCTTACTCTGAGTCTGGCTGACAATTGTTTTTTCTGCGCCTAAAGGAAGTCCTTTGTTTGCCAAATAGTTAAACGTTTTTGCCAAATCCACACAGCTCATGCGCAGTGAACAATAGTGAAAATAATTGGCCAACACCGGCATCACCGCGTTATCAAAATTGCCAAAAGCACGCATCAAATACGCAATAGCCGCATTGCGGTCGCTATGATCCATTTCAGATGTTGCCACCACTTTGTCGTAACAAATATGGTCGTTACCCGACAACTGACGAACAAATTCCAGCATCCGCTGACGTGGTGCTGATTGGCGGCTATACAGCATGTCACAGACCACCAGTGCACCAGCATTGATGAAGGGATTTCGAGGGATCCCTTGTTCCATTTCAAGCTGGATCATCGAATTAAACGCCTGACCTGACGGCTCTTTTCCTACCCGCTGCCAAATCTCTTCAGGGCTGTAATTTTGCAGCGCTAAAGTCAGGCTCAACACCTTTGAAATAGACTGAATAGAAAACGGCTCGTCAGCATCACCTGCCGTAATGATTTCGCCGTCGTTATAGCACACCGCCACCCCGAGTTTATTGGCTGAGACTTCCTTCAAAGCAGGAATATAGTCCGCAACACGTCCTTGCCCAATCAATGGGCGGACCTCTTCCAGAATGTCGTTCAACAGCTGTGGGGTGGGTTTCATGGCGTTCTCCAACGGTCAAAAAAAGCCAACACAAGGTTGGCTTTAAACATGCGACGCTACATTACAATGTAGCGTCGCATGAAGGGTATGAGTTTTGTCTTATTCGCTACGTGCGTATTTCATATCCCACACGCCATGGCCTAGACGATGGCCACGTGCTTCAAACTTGGTCAGTGGACGTTCATCAGGGCGAGGAATGTAAGAACCATCCGTTGCGGTATTCTTGTACCCTGGCGCTACGTCCATCACTTCAACCATATGCTCTGCGTAGTTTTCCCAATCTGTTGCCATATGGAAAATACCGCCAATTTTCAGCTTGCTACGTAGCATTTGAGCAAAATCAGCCTGCACGATACGGCGTTTGTGGTGACGCGTTTTGTGCCATGGGTCTGGGAAAAACAGTTGAACGGTATCTAGGCTCAGTTCAGGCAACATGTGCTCGAACACTTCCACTGCGTCATGACACATCACACGCAAGTTAGTGATACCTGCATCACGTGCTGCCATCAGGCAAGCGCCCACGCCTGGGCTGTGTACTTCAATACCGATGAAGTTTTTTTCTGGGGCATTTTTCGCCATTTCAACCAGCGATGCACCCATACCAAAACCGATTTCAAGTACCACCGGATTGTCATTACCGAATACCTCAACCCAGTTCAGCTTCTTTTCTTCGAAGTCGATACCCATGGTTGGCCAGCATTCGTTCATTGCTTGCTCCTGACCTTTGGTCAGACGTCCTTCTCGACGTACAAAGCTTCTGATTCTACGAAGAATTTTACCTTCTTCGGTCAGTTCGGTTTTGGTGACTTCAGTCATGGTCTTTTGCCTGCAATCAATAATGAAGAAAAGTTAAGCGGATCGCGCATTATCCAAAGATAACGCCTCGGTGCAAGCCTTGTGCGCTGCCTACTGAGATCTTTCTCTCTGTCGCGTCAAGATCGCTGTCTTTTTCAGCAATCCCAGCCATTCATTGATAGAATGCGCGACGATAACCTATCACCCATAAAGATAACAAAAGAGCATTCATAGTGAGTCAGTCTTTTTCCGATGCCATTTTGACATGGTATGACAAATACGGCCGTAAAACCCTGCCATGGCAGCAAGAGAAAACGCCTTACAAAGTTTGGCTTTCAGAGATCATGTTGCAGCAAACCCAAGTCGCCACCGTGATCCCTTATTTCGAGCGTTTCATGGCGCGCTTCCCTTCGGTCACCGATCTGGCTGACGCTGAACTCGATGAAGTACTTCACCTTTGGACAGGCCTTGGCTACTACGCAAGGGCGCGCAATCTCCATAAAGCAGCACAGCAGATTGCTCAGACCTACCAGGGCGAATTCCCAACCCATATTGACGAAGTGTTGGCTCTGCCCGGCATTGGCCGCTCAACCGCCGGCGCAGTACTTTCGCTGTCACTGGGTCAACATCACCCAATTTTGGACGGCAATGTAAAACGTACCCTGTCGCGCCATTTTGCTGTTGAAGGCTGGCCAGGTAAAAAGCCTGTCGAGAACCGCCTTTGGATACTGGCAGAAGAGAATACTCCTGCAGAGGGTGTGCAACGCTACAATCAAGCCATGATGGACATGGGCGCGATGATTTGTACCCGTAGCAAACCAAAGTGTGAAATTTGCCCAGTCAATTATAGCTGTGAAGCTAATTCCCTTGGCCGTCAGGCGGATTTTCCCGGTAAAAAGCCGAAAAAGACCATTCCTGAAAAAGAAACCTGCTTTGTGCTTTTCCAGTATGAAGACCAAGTGTGGCTCGAGCAGCGTCCACCCACAGGGTTATGGGGAGGCTTATGGTGCTTACCAGAAACCCAAGAAAGCGACGCCCCCCATTTCATTCAAGGTAAATTACCGAGTAATGAATTTGACAAGCCTGAGCAACTCACCGCTTTTCGTCACACGTTCAGCCATTTTCACCTTGATATCGTCCCTTTTCGCGTCAAACTTCATAGTAAACCCGAAAATATTGGGGAAAACGGGATCATGGAAGGGAAAGGCGGCCTTTGGTATAACTTATCTCAACCAGCAAAAGTTGGGCTTGCTGCCCCCGTGCAGAAGTTGCTAGAAAGCCTAACCAGAGAATTTCAGACTTCGGCAAATGCCGGAAAATTATAATATTGGAGCTTAATGATGAGCCGTACTGTTTTTTGCCAGCGATTGAAAAAAGACGCAGAGGGATTAGATTTCCAATTTTATCCGGGCGACCTTGGCAAACGTATTTTTGACAATATTTCGAAAGAAGCCTGGGCGCAGTGGCAAAGTAAACAAACCATGTTGATCAACGAGAAAAAGCTCAACATGATGGATGCAGACCACCGCAAACTGCTTGAAGAAGAAATGGTGAAATACCTGTTTGAAGGGCACGATACTGTGATCGAGGGCTACACCCCGCCATCCGAGTAAGACGCTAGCTCACAATTTCGCTTCAACACTTTGTAAATAAAAGCATCCTGATTACGCTAATCATGGATGCTTTTTCAATGTATGGACATCATGAAAACTCTTCGCTTGCTAATTTCATTGCTGATTGTTCTTTCTCTTTCTGGTTGTAGCCGCGAAATGATCGAATCTGTTTACCAGGTCGATTACGGTACGACTAACCGTTTTGCGAAGAATCTGGCGCCTTTGCCGGGACAATTTGAGAAAGACTTCGCCTCCCTAGACAAGCTGATCAACAATTTCACCGGAGATATCGAAGTTCGTTGGGGACAAAACGAAATCTACGTGTCCGGTAAAAGTGATTATGTGAAATACACGGATAACTACCTCAGTCGTGCCCGTGTTGATTTCACCAATGGTCTGGTCACCATTGAAACCGTCGCGACCACGCAGCCAACGCAGCACCTAAAGCAGGCCATCATCACCACTTTGCTGACGCCGAATGATCCAGCTTCAGTTGATTTGTATTCTGCTGCCGACGTGCAACTTGAGGGGCGTCCATTTTTGCAAGGCCAGATCCTCGATCAGGACGGCAAAGAGATCGCATGGGAATGGCGCGCTAACCGCTATGCTGACTACCTGATTGAAAAACAGGTTAAAACCAAATCACTGCGCTTCCAGAAAGTGTTTTATGTGCAGATCCCTATGGTATCTGATCACTCCAGTAAGCGGCGCTACCAGTATGCCGACCTGATCCGTGATGCCGCAAAACGCTACGGTATCTCTGAAGAGTTAATTTACTCCATCATCAAAACAGAAAGCAGCTTCAACCCATACGCAGTCAGCTGGGCCAATGCTTATGGTCTGATGCAAGTCGTGCCGAAAACAGCCGGGCGTGATGTATTCAAGCTTGTTAAGAAGCGCAGCGGTGAGCCTTCTCCTGAATATTTATTTGATCCCGCCAAGAACATTGATACCGGTGCGGCGTATTTCTATATTTTAAAAACACGTTACCTGAAAGACGTGAACGACCCACTGTCGAAACACTACAGCATGATCTCAGCGTACAATGGTGGCGCAGGCAATGTGCTCAAAACCTTCCATAAGTCCGACCGAAAACGGGCAATGAATGATCTCAATCGACTGCAACCGAACCAAGTTTATTGGGCTTTGACCAATAAACACCCATCTTCGGAGTCGCGACGCTACTTACAGAAAGTGACTAATTACCAAAAAGAGTTTCGCGCAATGCAGTAAAACCGTAGTAAACATCCGAAAAGCAGAGCGCTTTTAAATCAAAACGATGAAAAAGCCATCAAACAGTCCTATTTGGCGTTTTTTTTTCAAAAAGATGTTGACGGAAACCATCAAAATCCGTTTAATGCACCTCGTTGCCTCGATAGCTCAGTCGGTAGAGCAGGGGATTGAAAATCCCCGTGTCGGTGGTTCGATTCCGCCTCGAGGCACCATATTTAGTGAGATGGTGTTAAGTACGCAACGTTTCCAAGGTTTGTGTGCCGGCTTAGCTCAGTTGGTAGAGCAACTGACTTGTAATCAGTAGGTCACCAGTTCGACTCCGGTAGCCGGCACCATTATTTTGATATTGAGTGATTCACTCTTTAATCAAAGCCTCGATAGCTCAGTCGGTAGAGCAGGGGATTGAAAATCCCCGTGTCGGTGGTTCGATTCCGCCTCGAGGCACCATATTGCAAGAATGGTTATTGATTCAGCTTCGGCTAAATTGGTTACTAGCAATTCCCCCTTAGTTCAGTTGGTAGAACGGCGGACTGTTAATCCGTATGTCGCAAGTTCAAGTCTTGCAGGGGGAGCCACATTATAAGGCCTTGTCGAAAGACGAGGCCTTTTTTGTATGTGTTAATCGCTTCGCGATTTGTCGCAACCTTAGGCGGGCCCGTTAAGTCTTGCAAGGGGAGCCACTTTAAGAAACCTAGTCTTCGGACTGGGTTTTTTTTCGCCTTTTTTTCAGTGCGCTGCACTGATTGTCGCAAGCCTAACAAAAAGCGCAGACAAAAAATCCTGCACATTAGCAGGACTTTTTAGCGTGTCATTAAACGGCTTTGCCACTCCACTCCCCTAACTGTTGTATTCCATACCTGAAGCAAGCTTATACGTGCCTCTGGCAGTTCTTCCTTCGTCTTCATAAGTGAAGAACTCACAAAGCTCGGTGACCAGTGCAATCCCGCGTCCACATCGTGCCAGTGATTCTTCTAACGTGCTGTCGATATCATCGACCCAAAATCCCTCGCCATTATGGGTCACATAAAAACTGAGTTCACGCTTGGTCGGATTAAACGAGATACCCGCTTCCATATACGCAAAAGCATCCAGTGCTTCCAAGCGAGATTGACGCTCCATGTAATAATCCAGAAAACCATCATCATCGGATTTCAAACTGGATTCTAACTTCAGCAAACCATGCTCCAACGCGTTATTAGTCAGTTCAGATAACACGGTGCACATCAAATCTAAATCAATGTTGCTGCCAAGGGTTCCCTTGAGCATTCGCCTCACCTCACCAACCAGATTCACTTTACGAAGCTCTTTTGCACCAAAATACACATTGAGCTGCGCGGGGGAACGACGGTCATAATAATCAGGATCGCCCGGCTGTTGTTCAATACGGCTGCGTATCGGCGCAGTCAGTTCTAGCATAGACATATCATCGCCAACACCACCACCACTGGTGAATTTCGCCACATGCTCGCGAGTCATGTCTATCACATTGGAACTGGGCGTCGAAATCAAGGCTTCTAGCCCTTCTTCACCCAGTTCATGCCCCTCAGCATTTCGCGCTTCAGTCACACCATCAGTGAAGAAGAACAGCTTATCGCCTTCTTCTAGAGTCAGGGCAACAAGATTGGCTTCAAACTCATCAGAGTCCATCGCGCCCAATGCCATGTGCGCTGAAGGCAACCTCTGTTTAATCTCACCATGACGATCAATAATGTAGCCATCTGGCATACCGCCTCCCCACCAGTTAATGTCTAAACCATTGGCCGACACTTCCAGCAAATTGGCAGCTACCAGCATGCCTGGTGGTAGAAAGGTTTTCAGGGTTGAATTCATTTCTTTGACAATGTCACCCAACGCGAAACCATTCTTAGTCATCGCGAAAAAGGCTTTCGTTGCGGGTATCGAAGAAATGGCAGCAGGCAAACCATGGCCGGTTGCATCCGCCAACATCGCGTAAATTCCGCCTTGTGGCCTTGGCGTCACCAACACCACATCACCATTGAAGTTGGTGTAGGAGCTAGTGTAAAAACTCACCCCTTCAGCTTCCTGATAACAGCCTTGCATCAGATTACTGAATATCGTTTCTGCCATGGTGTGTTCGTAGAGGGTGTGGGCTTGAAAGTGCTTAAGCTTGTCGCGTTGAATGGCCACTTCGTTATAAAGGCGCACATTGCGGCAATGAGCGCGGACTTTCGCCACAATGGTGGTGCGGCTGATGGGTTTCGTTAGGAAGTCATCACCGAGCGTCATACAGCGATTAAACGCGTCGTTATCCGTAATTCCGGTCAAAAAGATAATCGGAAGATACGCACTTTTGTATCGCATTCGGATCTGTTTAGCGGCCTCGAAACCATCCATCTCTGGCATCAACACATCCATGATGACGATGTTGGGCAGCTCTTCCATTGATTCGAGCATATCCAGTGCAATCTGACCGTTATCAGCAATGAGCAGTTCATCAAATTCGTCTTTGAGTACATGCTCTAGGAAACATTGCAGTGAAATTTCATCTTCAACGATAAGCACTTTCACACGCTATCCCCCTAATGATTTCAACAACAGCTAATCATCTAAATTACTCAATGATGAATTTCTTTTCGAAACGCGCAATCACCAGCACTCGCTTGATTTGAGGCATAGTGTTGATTAAACGAATGTCCCCTTCTTTTTTGTTTAAAAAGGTCTGCATATTGAGCAACATCCCAAGACCCGCACTGTCTATGTATTCCGTACCACGGAAATCAACGATGATCTCTTTCCCCTGACAATCTTGATACGCATCGCGGAATTCCTGCACCACGCTGAAATCAAACTGTCCGTTCACATGGATAACAACAGATTTTCCGTCATTTCTTTCTTCACGACTGATAGCCATACCGTCTCCTAAAACAGTTCTATGTCGCCTTCATCAGCAGACATTTGTTTTGCCGGCGCTCTCGCTGCAGAGCCCGCCATTTTTTCGATTTCATCAACAGCTTTGTGTAATGCAATCCAATCCACTTCATTGGCCGCTAAGCTATCAATAATCAGTGCATTTAAGTCTTCCAAAATATGAAGATTGCTCAGAACATGCTGCCCTTGCTGTGAAACGATGTCAGCAAACTGAAGCCCTTGAATACTCTTGGACACTTCGCCGCGAACCGTTTCACCCTTTTCCGTTACCTTGCCAATCTCCATCGTGACCTGTCGGTTGACTTCTTGAACCCCTTTCAATAACGCTTCAATTCGTGTTTTAGACTCAATAGAAGTTGTCATATCCAGCGTCGCAATCTCTCCGACAATCTTACTGGTTTGCTTCACTGTGTCTTGAGCAAGATTGATGTCCTTGTTAATTTGGCTATTCAGTGTCGACGTGCGATTGGCGAGATCTCTCACTTCAGATGCCACCACACCAAACCCCCTACCAAGCTCGCCCGCCCTTGCCGCTTCGATTGCTGCATTAAGTGCTAACAAGTTAGTTTGATCAGACATCGCCTGTACTTGATCAAGCAGGTTAAACACTGCATCCAACTTTGCAGACATATCGTGAATACAGTGAATCGCCGTGATACTTTTCTCTGACACCGTCACCAGCAGCGCAATGTACTGATCTATTGCTTGTTCTGTTTCTGGCAGCACCTTGGCCAAATTAAATTCACTATCGGTATTATTGAGAAGCTCACCCACCATGTGCTTAGACAAGGATGCCTGTTCACTCACCGCCCTCTCCATACCAAAGAAACTCGAGTTAAGGTTATGAACCGAGTCGTCGATAACTTCCTGTTGACGATCCAACTGCTCCCGAATCGGCACCAGTTCAATATTCAAAATGCTATGTATCTTGTGCAAGATAGCGGTGGATTCGCACGACACAGAACTATTGTCCTGAGAAGAGTCATGATCCTCTTGTGAAAGACTATCTACAGATTGCTGTCGCCACAAATAAGCGACAGAAATGATGACAATGACTGACGATGTAATGCTCAACGGTGTTTGCTGAAGGAAAAGCGGTACAGCACTGGCCGCAATAGCTAAAACAGCAATAAACGATGTCGATATTGTTCTATCCATACACTTTACCCACTAAGTACGTGGCAATTTTATCCAGCGGAAGTACCTGCTGTGCCGCCTCTATTTCAATCGCTGCACGTGGCATACCCCACACCACCGAGCTTTGTTCATCCTGCGCTACAGTTAACGCGCCTGCTTGTCGCATTTCTAACATACCTTGTGCGCCATCTCGTCCCATTCCCGTCAAGAGAACCGACAGCGAACGTCCCCCTGCGGCTTGAGCAACAGATGAGAACATCACATCAACCGAAGGTTTATGCCGTTGAACAGGCTCGCTGTCGCATCGTGTACAGTAGTAACACCCAGATCGCTTAACCACTTGTAAATGCTGATCGCCCGGTGCGACATAAACACGGCCATTAACTAAGGGCGCCCTGTCTGACGCTAATTCTTCTACCTGAAGTTTGGATGCACGATTCAACCTCTCAGCGAATGACTTACTGAAGACCGCTTTGATGTGTTGAGTGATCACAATCGGGGGCATCATGTCCGGCAACGCTTCTAGCACGTTACGAATAGCTTCCGTACCGCCAGTGGATGCACCGATGGCAATGATGTCGTATGCAGAACTCAACTGACGACCAGATACACTGATTTCAGAGGGCGTTCGGTGCACAGCACCCGCGATGTTTGCCGTTGCCGCCATTTTGACTTTTTCTACCACCAGCTGTCGGTAGTTACTCATTTCTGACGCGACATTTTCTGTCGGCTTAGGGAAGTAATCCACTGCGCCAATTTCCAGTGCCGCTAACGTGGCTTCAGCGCCATGCTGTGTCAGCGTCGAAATCATCACAACAGGCATGGGATGGAGACGCATTAGGTTACGTAGGAACTGAACCCCATCCATTTTGGGCATTTCAATGTCTAATGTGACCACGTCAGGCTTGAGTTTTTTAATCTTTTCTCTGGCTTCGAAAGGGTCAATTGCCAATCCCACAACTTCGAGTTGAGGATCTGAATTGATAACATCACTAAGCAATGCTCTAAAAACAGCAGAGTCATCAACGATCAGTACTCTATGTACTCGCTTACCCATTAAAATAGCTCCGCATTTTCGCCATCGTCGCGTTTTGCTTCAGACACCAGACGGCGTTTATAATTGGTTTCTTCCGCTTCGACTTCACCGCGGTAGCCTCTGAGTTTCTTCACCCAAGCCTTGCCTGTCATTGGATCAAAGACGACTTTTCGCGGAAAATCACTTCCCATGTCTTCCCCAATCACATTCAATCCTTCGCTTTGTACATAGTTACGAATGAACGCAATGTTCTTCTCACCAATACTTGCTTGCTTACCCATCACCATCCCGCCACCAAATAACTTCACGCGCAGACGACTTTTAATCGCACCTTGCTGGATCATGGTATTGATCAACAACTCCATCGCGTAGTTACCATAGCGGGCTGCATTTGACCGCCACTGAGTGGGGTCCCACCCTTCAATATTGTCGGCGTCGCCAAATGGCAACATAAAGTGATTCATGCCTCCCAGCTCAATGAATGGGTCCCACACGCAGGCAGATATACAGGAACCGAGCCCCGTTGCTATCAGCTCACGCTCGGAGGTAACATACACCTCTCCCGGCTGAATTTTCACCATCATCATTTGCTTGCCGGGGTGGAAAAATCGCCTCGCACCCGCCCCTATAGGGCAACCAGTAAGCTCCAGGATTTTATGCATACAACGCTCAGTTCGCTGTTATTTCGAAGATGCAGTCACTGCGATTAAGGCTTGCGAAACATGGTTTGACCCAAGTTCTCAAATTGACTGCCCATTTGCCCGATGCTTTCAGAGTGACCGATGAATAAAATGCCGCCACTGCCAAGTTTTTCCCAGAAGCGATAAATCAGCTGTTGCTGCATATCTTTCTCGAAATAGATCATTACGTTACGACAAAATATGGCATCCAATGGCCCTTTATGAGGCCAAGCAGCGGTTAGGTTAAGCTGCTTGAACGTTATCGCTTGCTGAACTGACGGTTTCACTTTCAATAATTCCTGCTTTTTGCCTTTACCACGGATAAATCCGTGATGAAGCATGGCGGCAGGAATCGCCTTGCTCGCTTCGATGCCATAGGTGCCATTTCGACCAACCTCTAGCACTTGTGTATCCAGATCGGTCGCCAATATTTTGCAGTCATAGCTCGGCGTTAGCAGACCACTGGCTGCGAGCGTTGATGCTATGGTGTAGGGCTCTTCGCCCGTAGAGCACCCAGCAGACCAGATACGAATACGTCGCTTTTTCTGGCTTTGCCATTCTGGCACCATGGTGTTAGTGAGAAAATCAAAGTGATGCTTCTCTCTAAAGAACTGTGTTTTGTTCGTCGTTAGCGCATTAACAAACGCAATTCTCTCGTCCATATCACTATTAACACGGGCGAAATAGTCGCGAAAGTTAGTGATCCCCGTACGACGAAGCCGCCTCGCAAGCCTTCCATATACCATTGAGGTTTTACGCTCAGAGAGTGAAATCCCCGTTTCTCTGAGCATAAATTCCTGAATGTAAGTGAAGTCATCAGCAGTGAACTCAAACTCACGCTGCTCTTCAATTTGACTCAGCGCCTGAATTGCGTCCACCGTTAGAACTCCTCCCAATCATCATCAGAAGACGCCGCAGAAGTCGCTGACCCGTTGGCCACTTTTTTCATCGGTGGCGGTGCTGACGGAGCTCTCATTACTGGTGTCTGCGCAGCTGGCTGCTGGAAGCTTTTTATTTGACCCGCATTGGGGTTGTTAAGCCCTGTACGCGTGTTGTCGACTTGGAAGAAACCAATCAGATTGAGCAGTTCACTCCCCTCATCGCGAAGGGACTGGCTCGCGGCAGATGCTTCCTCAACCAAGGCGGCATTTTGCTGCGTCATTTCGTCCATCTTCACAATCGCTTTCGATATTTCATCAATGCCAGTTGCTTGCTCCTGACTGGCTGAGTTGATCTTGCCAATTAAGGTCGACACTTCACCTACCGCATCAACAATCTCATTCAACATCCCGCCCGACTCATCCACCAAACGAGACCCTTCTGAAACTTTTTCAACACTGTCTTTGATAAGATCTTTGATTTCTTTTGCCGCCCCTGCACTGCGCTGAGCAAGATTACGAACCTCACCTGCAACCACGGCAAATCCACGACCTTGCTCACCGGCTCGGGCTGCTTCAACCGCCGCATTGAGTGCAAGAAGATTAGTCTGGAAAGCAATTTCATCAATCACGCTAATGATGTCTGAAATACGCTTACTGGCTTTGTTGATTTCACCCATGGCTGAGACGGTTTGCTTCACTACCTCCCCACCTTTCTGTGCTTTGGTGCTCGCATCTTGTGACAAGCGGTTGGCTGAATTAGCACTCTCGGCATTTTGTTTCACCGTTGAGGTCATTTCTTCCATGCTTGCAGCGGTCTCTTCGAGACTTGCTGCCTGCTCTTCGGTTCGTTCGCTGAGATCACTGTTACCTTCTGCGATTTCACCCGATGCAGAAGCGACACGCGCTGACGATGCCGTGATTTTCTCAACCATGTCACGCAGGTTGGTAATGGACGTGTTCACCGCATTACTGAGCGCCGCAAAGTCACCTTTATAATCTTCTGGCATGTTGACCTTAAGATTACCTTCGGACACCTTACTCATCACATCGCGACAGTTATTCATCGGCTCGACCATGTTGTCGAGCAGGCCATTGACGCCCTCGCTGAGGTTGGCCATAAAGCCAGAGTATTTGTTGGTATCCATACGAGAACCAAGACGTCCTTCTGACGCGTCTTTTATCAGCCCCTGAACATCTCGCTGACCCGCCATTTGCTCCGTGATGTCTTCCCACTGCAGAGCTGGACCAATGTAGTTACCCGCCGAGTCATACATGGCGATACACGTTAAGGTGAACTCTAACTCGCCCACTTGAATCTGAGCGGTGTGGGGCAAGCGATCTGGATTGTTAATAATGGATCGCTGATGCGCGGGGTTTTTGTGGAAAATATCGATGTTCACCCCGTTAAGTTTATCGGCCTGAAACCCAGGGAAAAACTTGCGTAAATCGTCTTCGCGCTTACCCAGTAGCTTCTTAAGCGCTGGATTGTAATAGGTAATGTTGCCTTCTTTATCTGCCATCATGATATTGGTGGTCATACCTTCAACAGCAGACACGAGACGCCCTACTTCGATTTCACGTTCACGCAGTTGAGTAACATCACGCCACTCGAGGCTGTTCCCGATGTAATTGCCGCTGGCATCAACAATGGCTGCTACGTTAAGCTCAATCTTAAGATCAGCAACGCTGATATCCGTCTTGTACGGCAGATTTCCTGGACTGGACAACAACTGACGTTGGTGCGCTGGGTTCTTGTGAAACTCATCAATACAGCGCCCCATTAACCAATCGCTGGTCGCAGTGAAACCGGGCCACATTTGTTTGAAAGACCCTTCGTGCTTCTTAAACAACGTCAAGGTCTGTTCATTGATATAAGTGATGCTCAAGTCACGATCGATCAACACCATGGCCGTCAATGACTGATCGATCGCTGCGCGAAGGCGGGCTCGCTCGGTATCGGCAAGGATCTTTTCTGTCACATCGTCCCATTCCAATGTGTTGCCCACGTAGTCGCCACTCGCATCAATCACAGCACCAACGACGAGACGAAGTGACACATCTCCCACCTTGATGATCGTTTCGTGTGGCAAGTTAGCGGGGTTAGACAGCATCTGCCTTTGATGAGCCGGATTTTTATGGAACAAGTCGATACATGTTCCTTCAATCCACTCTTTCTCCGCCCGGAAAGTGGGCCATTGTGAGCGGAATAAATCTTCATGCTTTTTAAGCAATTCCACTGATTTTTTGTTGACGTAGAAGACCTTAAAGTCTCTATCCACCATCATCAATGCCGTCTGAGCGGTATCAAGCGCCGATACAATATGCGCCTTTAATCCCTGCTCTTGTTGTGTGTTTTCAGTTACAGCCTCTTTTTTCCACCAAGACATAATCGTCAATCCTCGCTAACCAGATCTGGCTGCGTTACTTCATGCAACACGTCGAAATCAAATAGTCGTTCAAGTTGTATTAACACCACGTGGTTTCCACTGACAGACGCAATTCCTTCAATGAATCGCTCGTCAATTTTGACAAAACCGGGTGCCGCCTTAATTTGACTCGCCGATAGCTGATATACCTCAGCGACTGCATCGACAATTATTCCCAAAGACTGTCCTTCTGCATTTCGGACAATCACCACCACCGTCGTCTTACTTAAAACGGAAGGGGGCATATTGAATCTTTGCCTGAGATCGATAATGGGGATGTACTCTCCCCTCAACTCAAGCACCCCCAGCAAATAGCTCTCGCTGTTGGGCAGTTTTCTGATATCAGACCAGCCACGGACCTCTTTCACATCAAGGATGTTAAGTCCGTACTCTTCGTCATCTATCATGAAACTCAGGTACTCCATCACCTCTTCTGACATAACGCCTCCTTAGTGAACTAGCCCTTCAATGCTGAGTAAGGCATCGACATCCAGCAGACTCATCACTTGGGCATCCACGTTCAGCAAGCCGCTAACAAAAGGCATCACTTGTGAATCACCAATGGGCGGAATTAAACTCTTATCACCGAGATCAATCACATCAGAGACCGCATCCACCACAACACCCATCATTCGATTGCCTGCGGATTCACCCGCTTTCAGAATAAGCACCACGGTTGTCGGTAAATACTCAACAACACCGATGTTAAACCGGACACGTAAATCCATAATGGGCACGATCATGCCGCGCAAGTTAATGACCCCAAGAACAAACTCGGGTGAACGAGGAATCACGGTGGGCGATTCCCAAACACGGATCTCTTCCACTGCCTGTATATCGACCCCATACAACTCGTGCGCTAAATCGAAACTGAGGAAATCGGATCCCTTAAGGCGGTCTTGACCATCTACCGGTTCATCATTCACGTCTGTGGCCGCCAGAGCTTGATTTGTCATGCTCTCCTCCTACGCCGCTATGTGGCTGTTTGTATCGGCGACTCGACTCAAAAAGCCAGTCATCAGTCCCTGAATATCAAGAATGAGGGACACGGAACCATCACCAAGAATGGTGGCACCCGAGACGCCATTCACACGGGTATAGTTAGACTCAAGGCTCTTAATCACAACCTGCTGCTGGCCAAGCATTTCATCGAGCAACAAACCAACGCGGTTGCCACTCGCTTCAACCAGACACAATAGTTGCTTGTCCAGTGCGCCAGATTCTCCGAGTCCAAACTCTTCTTTAAGGCGCAATATCGGAATGTTCTCATCTCGTAATCGATAGAGTTCAACGCCACCTGTCGCGACTTTTACGCGTTCAGATTCAATCTGAATTGATTCAATAATTGAGATCAGCGGCACCACAAAGACTTGATCAGCAAGCTTCACAAGTTGCCCATCGAGAATGGCTAAGGTCAGCGGCAAACTAATGCGGAATACACTGCCCACATCAATTTCTGAATCGACCTCAATATGCCCACCTAAATCTTCGATGTTACGCTTCACCACATCCATCCCGACGCCTCGGCCTGATACATCAGACACAACATCTGCCGTTGAAAATCCTGGCGCGAAGATCAAGTTGTACACTTGGTGATTGGTTAAGTCGTCCAATGAGGTATCTTGATGGATAAGCCCTTTTTCGATGGCTTTTTTCCACACTCTTTCTTTGTTTAGTCCAGCACCGTCATCGCGCACTTCAATGACAATAGAGCCACCTTGGTGATAGGCATAAAGCGACACGCGACCCGTTTCTGATTTCCCTTTATCAGCACGCACGTCCGGGAGTTCAAGACCGTGGTCAACCGCATTACGGACCAAATGCACCAGCGGATCGGTGATCCTTTCGAGTACGGTTTTATCCAGTTCGGTTTGTTCGCCTTCAATGACAAGTTCCACCGTTTTTCCAAGTTGAGCCGACAAATCGCGGATCAGGCGCGGGAAACGGTTGAATGCAAAGCTGATCGGCAGCATACGAATATTGAGTACGCTTTCTTGCAACTCTTTGGTGTTTTGCAATAGCTGATCAAGCCCCGCTTGCAGACGCTCAATCTTGCTCTCTGAAAAGTTCTGGCTGAGTTCCGTCAACATAGATTGCGTGATGACCAATTCACCCACGAGGTTGATCAAGTTATCGACTTTGTCGATCTCAACCCGAATGGAAGACACCGCATCAGATTTAGTCGCGGCTTGTTTAGCTGCGGGCTTGGCTGCAGTTGCAGGTTTTGGCGCAACAGGACCCGCTTCGGCAGAAGACGCAATAACATCCAGCGCTTCATCGGGCTCTTTTTGAGTGCGCGAAATGGCTAAATCACATTCGTCTTCGACCCATTCAAAAATCTCTTCAACCAGCGTGATATCGATGTGCCCTTCCACAGTAATACGCCAACTGAGGTAGCACATTTCCGGCTCCATCTCACTGAGCGTAGGAAGTGTGTCGGTTAAACACTCAACGTTACAATGAACGCCGAGATCAAATAGTTCACGAAGAATTCTTACCGGATCGTTGCCAGAAAAGAACATGTCTTTGTGAGGCGTGAAAAGAACAATCCAGTCCCCATCACCCTCTAATTCGCTGGCTGCAGAAGGCTCTGGCTCATCGGCAACAACAGGTGATGCCTTATCTGCACTACCGGAATCGAGTAGTTTGTTCAGCTCGTCGGTGAGTGCATCTCTCAATACATGATCGAAATCTGAATTCGTTTCGTATGCAATCAACATGCTGTTGATACAGTCTCCGCCTTTCAGGAAGAGATCGATAGTGCTCGAATCTAGACGACGCTTACCTTCCCTCGCCTCATCGAGTAATGTCTCCATGACATGAGTAAACTGGCTAATCTCATTGAGATTAAAGGTCGCTCCGCCACCTTTGATTGAGTGAGCTGCCCGAAAAATGGTATTAATAACATCAAGATCGATGTCGCCATCAGGATCGAGTGACAGCAATTCTCGCTCAAGGATTTCAAGGTTCTCACGACACTCCTCGTAGAAAATCCGGCGCAGTTGGTCCATGTCCAAAGCCATAGTGATCTCCTTGCTTGAACACTTAGATAACGCGTTGCAACGTTTTCAGAAGGGTATCGGGATTAAACGGTTTAACAATCCAACCTGTTGCACCAGCAGACTTGCCCATGCTCTTTTTCTCTGCAGACGTTTCAGTCGTCAGCATCAAAATGGGTGTGAATTTATATTGCGGTACTGCACGAACTTGACGAACAAATTCAAGACCGTCCATGTTCGGCATATTCACGTCTGAAATAATGACGTCATATTGGCCCGATTTGGCTTTTGAAAGTGCTTCAGCGCCATCGTTTGCAGTTTCCACTTGGTATCCTGCTTCTTTAAGCGTGTGGCTTACCATTTGACGAATTGAAACAGAATCGTCTGCAGCTAGTATCTTTCGCATACTGTCACCCTGATTGAACTACGTGAAAAACTATTCAGCAAAATCGACCAAGCCTAAAGGCTCAACCAATCCCAATGTCTTCGCTGCTCCAATTAACTCGTCCGATGCACCTTCCCACTTCCATGTAATGGACTGGTTGTGGCACAAGATTTTGGCGGTTAAGAGGAGCTGCAGCCCCGGAGCATCAACGCGTGAGACCTCGCTACCATCGATTAGCAAGTTTTCAGACTGCTCCAATTCGACTTGCAGGCGGTCTTTAAGACCCATAACCTGCGTAATGTCTAATTGTTCTCCCAATGAGAATCCCATCGCAGAATTCCTTCTCATTCCTGTTGACTTACGTCGGAAATATTTATGTCTCTGTAAGTGTAGCAATAATGGGAAAAATGGAAGTTTTTTAGTCAATTGGATTTAAAGTAAGACAAACAGTAGGGATTTATTGAGGATTTTGACGACCAAAGATTTTGTATCGCAATGAAATAAAAGCTAATAGTTTACTTTGGAAGCAAAAATAGACATGTCACTACTATTTTATCACCCACAAAACGATGAAAGCAGGTCAAAGAAAAATCACAGTGGTCGGATTAGCGACAAATCAAGCAAAAAAGCAGCAGTCAGACGATTTTAGGCGAAATTATTTTGACAAGAACGCGCCTCTCCTATTTAATAGCGCTCGTTGCCTCGATAGCTCAGTCGGTAGAGCAGGGGATTGAAAATCCCCGTGTCGGTGGTT